>NZ_JBITPN010000029.1:0-103305 GCF_050467985.1 Brevibacillus sp. NRS-1366
AACTAGCTAAGAATCCCAGTCACTTTAGTGACCTTGCCCCTTTAGGGGTGGGATTGTCAAATCTTTGTAATCTGATTGTAATCATCGGTTTTGACTACCCAGATGCTTGTTTGGGCGATATGATGGTGAAAACGAATTTTTTTCACACAAAAGGAGAAATGATCATGCCACATCTCATCGTTCGAGGGATTCAAGCAGAGCAAATGGCAACCATCAGCGAACCGCTCGCCACAGAGCTGGCCGTTCTTTGCCAATGCGGCACAGATAATTTTACAATCGAATGCCTGCACACTACAGGCGTTTTTGCAGGTAAGGTTGTGGAATCTTTTCCTTTCATTGAAGTGGCTTGGTTCGAAAGGGGACAAGAGACTCGTGATCAATTCGCCCAAATCGTGACCAAGCACGTCCTCTCCCTGGGCATTCCCGAGGTTGAAATGGCATTTGTCGCCTATCAAAAAGAAAGCTATTATGCCAACGGAGAACATTTCTAAATTTGAGCCGACAGGCGCTGTCGATTTCCCGGGAAAGAATAAAATGGATTCGACAAGAGAGCAGATAAAAATGATGATACATTCCAGTCTGCCGATCTTTTTACATGGAATAAGGGGCGTTCCTTCCATCGTACGAGCTTTTTGTACGAGATTGATGGAACGGCCCTTTTTCTTTTGGCAGATGAAAAAGGTGTCACATATGGTGAGCATTGGTTGTTATTCATAGTGAGAGGAGGGCAATTCGTGGAAAAAACAGAGATAGAGAGTCTGCTAAAAGAGATAAAAGCAGGTTCTCTGGAGCAATACGAAATCATTATCGACCACTATCAGCAACCGATCTTTACATACTGCTACCACATGCTCGGTCATCGCCAGGATGCAGAAGACGCTGTTCAAGAAGTGCTGTTTCGCGCTTACGAGCATCTTGAACAGTACACATACTCGTTGTCGTTTGCCGCGTGGCTTTATCGAATCGCCTACAATCATTGTGCCAATGTGTTGAAGCGCAGGAAACTGAGCCGTCTGCTGCCCTTTTTATACAGCCGGGATCAGGATGGACGCAACTACGTGGAGGATCAGATTGATCGTGATTACTTTGGGGAGCCTCTGGAACACATATGGAGACGATTGTCCGCCGAGGAGCGAACGCTCATGATCTTGCGGGTGCTGGAGGAAAAAGAGTACGAGGAAATCGCGATTCTCCTGGACAAAAAACCTGCGGCCTTGCGCAAGCAGTTCGAGCGTCTCCTGAAAAAGTGTCAACGTTATTTTCCAACGGCGAAAGGGGTGGCAGATAATGGACAAAAATCCTTTTAACCGCATGCGAGAGATGCTTTTATCAAAGCCAGTCCCTAAAGTCGATGTGAAAGATAAAGTCATGGCAGCAGTCTATGCCAAGAAAAAACAGGAGGAAAAAGTCGTGAAAAAGAAAATCGGGTTGTTACTCACAGTAGGATTGCTGGCAGGAGCTTCGTCCGTCTGGGCGGGCATGGAAATGATTCAGTTGAAAAACGAGAAAGGCGAAGTGGTGTTAGAGATTGAACAGATGAGCGAGGTACAACAGCAGCAGTTAAAGCAGCAGCTAACGCCCGCACAAAAGGATAGCATCAATAATAGAAGTGATGAGCTAATGAGACAGCTAGATATTGGGGAGCAAATCGTTGATGGATTAAACCCTGGCGATGCGATTGCCATCTATTGGCCGCTGACAGAGTTTCAGTTGCAAGCGAACCCATACAGTAAGCCTTTCATTGATGTACGAGCCAAGCCTTTTACCTATACAACCTGGAAGGACATGGAGCAAAAGGTAGGCCATCTGTTCAAGATCCCCGTAGAGATAGGGACTGAATTCAAGTTTGCAGAGGGAAAAGCGAGCTACCTGCCCAGTGACAAATACGATCAGGAAGCAATGAAGGCGGAATTAGAAAACACGAAAAAAGATTACGTGGTAAAACCGATTCCGTTATCGGATAAGTTCCGGGATGCTGAGATTGAATACAAGGGACAAAAAGGGAGTAGTTTTTTAGATGTTTCCATCCTGGATGACGAGAAGAAAAGGGTAGGTGCAATAGATTCGGTCTTTGAGAAGGTCATGATTGGCAACAATGAAGGCGTCTATTTCCACCCGTCATCAAATCATGGAGAATCCTTTCACTCTTTGCAATGGGTGAAAAATGGCACAAAGGTAAGCTATAACCTGAGAGCAAAGATGAGTGTAAGCACGAAAGAAGAATTGATCAAGATGGCTGAACAAATCAATCAGGCGAAATAAAAGAGTAACAAAAAAAGGACCAGCGAAAGTTTGGTCCTTTTTTCTTTCTCTGAAAGAAACGATATCTATAAAAGCATCGCGCCAATCTCATTTAATGTAAGCTGTGCGGAAACAATTTTATTTGGATAGTTTGATGATGGTGATTCACCCAAATGATATTCGTGCAGGGCATCTGTATCTTTCAGCATGTTTCCCGTCAAGATGCACACCGCTGTCTCGTCCTTGTCGATCACTTGCTGCAGAGTCAACTTGCGCAATCCTGCGACTGTAGCAGCAGAAGCTGGCTCACAGCCGATTCCGCTCTTATCCACCCACGCTTTGGCGTCGAGAATCTCTTGGTCGGTTACGAAGCAGGTAACACCGTTCGTTTCCTCCAAAGTGCGGAGCGCTTTTTTCCAGCTCGGTGGATTGCCGATGTTGAGAGCGGAGGCACGCGTATAAGGTGCCGGTTCTGGAACCAGCTCTGTGCGCCCCTCGGCCACCATACGATGGAATGGACTGGCTCCTTCGGCTTGCACCAAGGCCACGCGAGGGAGCTTGCTTATAAAGCCGAGGTTTTTCAGGTCCTGCAAGCCTTTCCCCAAAGCGGTTACGTTGCTGAGAGCACCGCCCGGAATCACGACCCAGTCCGGCAGATTCCAGTCCAGAGATTGGGCAATTTCATACACGATACTTTTTTGTCCCTCGATGCGGAATGGATTAATCGAGTTGCAGATATAAAGACCAAGCTCCTTACTATGGCGTTCGTAAAAACGGATGCCATCATCGTAGGTCCCGTCAAAGCTGATGACGTTTGCCCCATATGCCAAAGTTTGGAGCACTTTATTTAAAGAGATATTTTTATTCGGAACAAAAACATAGGACTCCCCCTGTGCCATAGCGGCGTACATGGCAAGCGAGGAGGAAGTATTCCCGGTAGATGTGCAGGTGAAGCGTTGATAGCCCAAGGAACGACCGTGTGATACCGCCACTGTCATTCCGTTGTCCTTGAACGAGCCACTCGGGTTTTCGCTTTGCGCCTTGAGCCAGACCTTGTTCTTTGCGCCTGTATACGACTTGATCAGTTCAGAAGCATAAAGACCTGTGTTTCCCTCGTATTTGGTGGTGATGTACTCGTCTGCCAGCTCAGGGAAAATGAGTTCCTTGTAACGCCATACACCGCTGGCATAAGGCGTCATACGCTCTGAAAGACGCTCATGAAAGACACGCTTTAAATACTCAGCGTCTACATTCGCAGTATCGTGAACGATGTCAAACAAGCCGCCGCACTTACATTGATAGTCAAACAAGTCAGACGATACTTCCAGGTTGCAATCTACACAAACGAGTTTCATTGCTATGAGATCCACCCTTAAAAGAGCATGGGAGAATCTCTCCACCTCTTTTCTCTATAGTTGTCCGCCGCCGGGCAGCCGACTTATGCCCTTTATAGTAATCGGCGAAGAAGGGCATGTAAATCAAAGTTTTGGTAAATGCAAAAAATTTAAAAAACAAACCTTTGAACATAACAAGAACCCCGGCAGCTCTGACTTCTGCCGGGGTTCTATTAATAGAGGTGACAGGCAACAAAATGCCCGTCTGAGGATGGTTTAAGCTCTGGCCTTTCCGTTTTGCAAATGTCCATACAAGCGTGACAGCGCGTGTGAAATGCACAGCCTGCTGGAGGGTTCGCTGGACTGGGGACATCGCCTGACAGGGTGATACGTTCCCTGGTCTCCTTTGGATTTGGGTGCGGGACAGCAGATAACAAAGCTTGCGTATACGGATGTTTGGGATTTGCATAAAGCTTATGTTTTGGTGCCAGCTCTACCATACGTCCCAGGTACATAACGCCAACTCTGTCACTGATGTGACGAACGACGGACAGGTCGTGGGAAATGAACATATAGGTCAATCCAAATTGTTCTTGTAAATCTTTCATCAGATTAAGGATTTGTGACTGAATGGATACATCTAATGCGGATACTGGCTCATCAGCCACAATAAGCTTGGGTCTGGTAATCAAAGCCCGTGCGATTCCGACGCGTTGCCGCTGCCCGCCTGAGAACTCGTGCGGATAGCGATCGTAGTGATACTCGGTTAGACCAACAATCGTTAAAAGCTCCTTCACTCGTTCCCTGCGTTCAACCGCAGATCCAAGACCATGAATTTTTAAGGGCTCCTCTAGAATCGTACCGACTGTCATCCGTGGATTTAGCGAGGCGTATGGGTCCTGGAAAACAATTTGCAAATCTCTGCGTATCTTCTGCAGGTCATGGCCTTTGAGCTCTGACAGGTTTTTGCCTTGAAAAATCACTTGCCCGTTCGTTGGTTCAATTAATCGGATGATGGAACGTCCAGTTGTGGACTTGCCACACCCAGATTCTCCGACGATCCCTAATGTCTCACCTTCATATACGTCAAAGGAGACATCATCAACCGCCTTTACAAAACTTTGTGTTTTATGAAAAACTCCGGTTTGAATGGGAAAGTATTTCTTCAGATTTTTTACTTCCAGCAGCTTGTTCATGAGACGGCAACCTCCTTGACGCTAGAATCCTCATGTAGCCAGCAGCGGCTTAACTGTCCGTTCTCCAGTTCAAAAAGAGGGGGGGACTCAGCTAGGCACTTGGCCTCCACATGTTCGCAACGGGAAGCAAACCGGCAGCCTTGTTTCACAGAGCCCGGTAGAGGAACATTTCCGGGAATCGAATCCAGACGTGCCTGGTCTACATCGACCTTTGGAATTGACCTCATCAAACCTTGTGTATATGGATGAGACGGATTATCAAATAAGGTTACTACATCAGCCTGCTCTACCACTTGTCCGGCATACATAACCACGACACGGTCGCACATTTCGGCAACGACCCCCAGATCATGAGTAATGAGCATGATGGATGTGCCTTGTTTACTCCTCAATTCGCGCATCAGATCAAGAATTTGCGCCTGAATCGTTACGTCCAAGGCCGTAGTAGGTTCGTCAGCTATTAACAAATCAGGATCACAGGACATGGCCATTGCGATCATGACACGCTGCCTCATTCCCCCCGATAACTGGTGAGGATAGTCGTCAATAATGGTTTCGGCACGAGGAATATGCACCTTTTTGAGCATTTCGATCGCATGCTCGCGCGCTTCCTTTTTTGTATATCCACGATGCAGCATGACTGCCTCACATAGCTGGATGCCAATCGGATAGACAGGATTGAGAGAGGTCATTGGCTCCTGGAAAATCATCGCAATCTCATTGCCCCTGATGTTTCGCATCTCATCGTTTGACAGTTTTAATAGATTTTTACCGTTGTAAAGGATCTCCCCTTCTGTAATTCTAGCCCCTGTTTTGGGAAGAAGACGCATCACGGATAAAGATGTCACGCTTTTACCGCAGCCCGACTCTCCTACAACGCCAAGGGTTTCCCTTTTTTTAATAATCATATCGACACCGTCAACAGCGGGAATGATGCGCCCGTCACTCATAAATTGGGTTTTTAGTCCTTTAATTTCCAACAAGTTCGCCATTTATTTCTCACCTCATAAAAGAGTGAATTTATATAAACTTCTCATAAAACTAAATGTTTGGTCAAGATGCAATTTTCTGTTGATTTAGAAAAATGAACATCGTATAGTAATACAAAACGAAAGCAAATACACGAAAATGCTTTCTAAATGAATCGTATTGGGGGAAGCTCAACAATGAGAAAGGTCTTGCATTTTGGATTGACTGCAATTCTTGCAGGGGCCCTCTTGCTTGCGGGATGTTCAAGTAATGAAAAACCAACGGAAAGCACAAGTTCAACTGATGCAAGCGCAGGCGGTATTCTGAACATCGCGCTGCATGCGGATCCTCCCAAGCTGGATCCAGCGTACTCGAGTACTTTTGTAGATCGAATGGTGTTGCAAAGCATTTTTGATAAGCTAGTCGATTTGGATGAAAACGGGAAAATTGTGCCGATGCTCGCCGAGAGCTGGGAGATATCCAGTGACAACAAGACCTATACATTCAAGCTGCGTCAAGGTGTTAAGTTCCATGACGGATCAGATTTTAACGCAGAAGCAGTTACCTATAATTTTGAACGGAATATGGATAAGGATTCTGTCAGAAGAAATGAGCTGAAATCAGTAGATAAAGTAACTGCTGTTGATCCTTATACAGTGAAAGTCCATTTGAAACAGCCTTATGCTCCCTTCTTGGCTGTTTTGACTGACCGTACGGGAATGATGGTGTCTCCTGAGGCAGCCAAAAAAGCTGGGAAAGACTTTATGAACAATCCGGTAGGAACCGGTCCATTTATCTATAAGGAGCGGGTCAAAGGCTCCACTGTCACCTTGGAGAAAAATGAGAACTATTGGCGAGAGAGTCTTCCGAAGCTCCAAAAAGTAGTATTTAAAATCATGAGCGACTCAAATGTGGCCTTGATGAACTTGAAAAGCGGACAAGTAGACATGACAAGCAAGCTTCCTTTTAAAGAGATCGAGAACGTAAAAAGCGAACCGAATCTTCAAGTGATTAATGAAGTATCCCAAGGTTATTACGGTGTTTATCTGAACACAACAAAGCCTCCCTTTGACAAGAAGGAGCTGCGTCAAGCTTTTGATTTGTTGATAGACCGCGATGCCATTGTCAATGTAGTTCTGAACAACGCGGGATCTGCTGCTCATTCTCCGTTTGCGCCATCGCATTTTGCCTATGGCGATAGTGACAAGGCCGAAAAGCCGGATGTGGCAAAAGCGAAGGATCTGTTACGGAAAGCAGGCGTTGAAAACGGCTTTTCCTTCACTCTGAAGCTCGAGCCTCTACCATCTTCCCAACAAATGGGGCAGATGATTCAGAACATGCTAAAGCCCGCTGGAATTGACGTAAAGCTTGAGAAAGTGGAGCTTGGAACCCTGCTAGAACAATTAACAACCGGAAATATGGAGGCGACCATACTGAACTGGAGCGGGCGCCCCGATCCCGACCAAAATATTTATGATTTCTTGGTAACAGATGGCCCGCAGAACTATTCGCACTTCTCGAATCAGGAAGTGGATCAACGATTGAATGCTGCCCGCATGGAAATGGATGAGGGAAAAAGAAAGGCGATTTATGACGAGGTGATGAAGATCCTGCATGAAGAAGTGCCGCAAATCTATCTCTATCATGAACATATCGTATCGGGTATGTCCAAGTCGGTCCAAGGGTACAAATACGTACCGGACGGTTTAATTCGAACGGCTGAACTGAGCAAGTAATTAAGGAGGTTAACGATGGCACTAATAATCAGGCGGCTTTTATTGGCAGTCCCTGTTGTTCTTCTGGTTACCATTATGGTGTTTTCATTGATGCACATGCTGCCTGGCGACCCCGCGACTGTGATTCTCGGCCAGGAGGCGACTCCGGAAGCGGTAGAAGCCCTCCGTGAAGAACTTGGTCTCAACAAACCAATCGTCATTCAATACGTAGAGTGGCTTGGTGGAGTTCTCCAGGGAGACTTGGGCCGCTCCCTTGTTGACCACAGTCCTGTTTCGGATTTGATCATACAGCGATTGCCTACGACCATCGAGTTGACGATCGGTACGTTTATCGTAGCTATAGTGATTGCCATCCCCGCGGGAATTTTGTCGGCGACGCGCCCAGGAAGCTGGGTCGATTATTCCAGCACCATGTTTGCGCTGGGAGGCATGTCCATTCCGCATTTCTGGCTTGGAATGATGTTCATTGTCTTGTTCGCCGTAAATCTAGGCTGGTTACCAGCGTCAGGGTATGTTCCTTTCGCTGAAGATCCAATGGCCAATCTGGCAGCGATGATCATGCCGATGGTCGCAACCGGATTGCGCGAAGCAGCGGTTCTCATGCGAATGATGCGAAGCAGTCTGCTCGAAGTGATGCATGCGGACTACATACGCACTGCCTATTCCAAAGGTCTGAAAGAATGGGTGGTCATCATTCGTCATGCTCTAAAAAATGCAATGGTGCCCGTTGTAACCACAAGCGGTTTAATTATTGCAGGTCTTTTAGGGGGGCTTGTCATCACGGAGTCTATTTTCTCTATTCCGGGGTTTGGAAAATTAATTGTGGAATCCATCTACAACCGCGATTTTGTTACGGTGCAGGGAGCGATTCTTGTATCGGCCCTTCTGGTTGTCATTATCAATTTGGTGGTCGATATTTTATACGTAATCATTGATCCACGTATCAAGGTTGGGAAGGGGGCATAGTAAATGAGTCAGACTGTGAATCCAACTCAAAATCTGGAATTGTCACAAACGATTCAAACGAGCAAAAGAGAGAGCAAATGGAGTGTTTTCAGCCGACGTTTTGCACGAAACAAGCTTGCTGTTTTGGGGGCAATCATATTCAGCATATTAGTGCTGACAGCTATTTTGGCACCGTTGATTGCAACGCACGATCCCATCTATGACCAGGATTACTCTGCCGTTCTTCAGAAACCTGGCAATGGCCATTTACTCGGTACGGACGATCTCGGACGTGACACTTTTTCAAGGCTTGTTTACGGTGCGCGGCTATCTATTCAAGCGGCCGTGATTTCAGTAGGTATTGCGGTCGTTTTGGGAATACCGATTGGACTTATCACCGGATACTTTAGAGGGGTCTGGGATGAATGGGTAGTCATGCGTATTGTTGACGCCATGCAGGCATTCCCGTCTTTAATACTGGCGCTAGCCATGGCTGCTGCGCTTGGGGGCGGTTTTTACAATGCAATGGTTGCTATCGGTATAGGCTTTTTGCCCTCGTTTATCCGTATCACCCGTGCGCAAGTAATGACTGTTGCCAATCTTGAATACGTGCAAGCGGCGAAAGCCATTGGCGCAAACCATTGGCGTGTGATGTTCCTGCATGTATTGCCAAACTGCATGGCACCTATCCTTGTGCAGATTACGTTGGCGATGGCTTCAGCCATTATTGCGGAAGCGGGGCTCTCTTATTTGGGGCTAGGGGCAAAGCCGGAAGAACCGAGTTGGGGTTCCATGCTCAATATCGCACAGGGCTACCTCAATATTGAACCTATGCTGGCATTTTGGCCGGGGATGGCTATTTTCATTGTCGTTCTTGGTTTTAACCTTCTGGGTGACGGAATCCGGGAAGTTCTGGATCCGAAGCTAAAGCGATAAAAAAGGGGAGGGAAAAAAGTGGTATACGACTATTCCGAATCAAAAGAAATCCCGCCTATGGAGCTAGATGACATTGACAGACAAATTTTAGAGGCGCTGCATGAGAACGGCCGGATCTCCTATACGGATTTAGGAAAAAAAATTGGACTTTCCCGTGTAGCCGTGCAATCACGTATCAACGCTTTAGCCGAAGCGGGCGTGATCGAGCGATTTACTGTGGTGATTAATCCTGTGAAAGTTGGAATTCAAGTTTCTGCATTTTTTAACGTAGATATCGAGCCTCCATACCTCGATGAAGTGGCGCAAAAATTAGCTAAAGAGCCTGCCGTCACAAGCCTTTATCATATGACGGGGCCAAGTACGCTTCATATGCACGGGATATTTGCAAACAACCAGGAAATGGAGAAATTTCTGCTTGAAACGCTGTACACAATGCCCGGGATTGTTCGGGTGGAGACACAGATGCTGCTGAAACGATACAAGAGCAGAATGGGAATGAAATTGTAAGGGAGTGAGCTCTATGGCTAAGGGGATTGGCGTATACAAAGAACTCGTATTCGCCATGGGGCGTACAGGAGTCTTGGGTTATGGCGGTGGTCCCTCTGTCATCCCCCTCATCCGTTATGAAGCGGTTACCAGATACCGTTGGCTGGAAGATGACGAATTTGGAGAGATTCTGGCTCTGGCTAACGCTCTTCCTGGTCCGATTGCCCCGAAGATGGCCGCGTATTTGGGATACAAGCTAAAAGGAAGTCTCGGTGGCGTTGTAGCAGTTCTTGCTCACGTTTTGCCGACAAGTGTCGCCATGATAGGGTTATTAGGCACTTTGTATGCCCTCAGTCACTCGAAAGTGGTTGCCGGAATGATTGCAGCAGTGCGACCGGTCATTTTCGTCATGCTCGCCTTGATGGCTTATGAATTCGCATCGAAAGCGTGGCAAGGTCTTGGAAAAGGAGTTGCTATTGGCTGCTTCCTGATCACCTTTCTGCTACTTCATGTGCTCGACATACATCCTGGGATCGTTGTAGCCATCTTCTTGGTTTACGGGGCCTTTCATTTAAAGTGGATGAGTCGTCTAAAACGTAAGCGGGAGCAGGAGCAAGGGAAAGGAATATCATTATGACTTGGTGGGAACTGTTTTGGGGATTCTTTGTAGCGAATGTATTGGGATATGGTGGAGGCCCCGCTTCCATTCCTTTGCTGCAAGAAGAGGTGGTTAATCATTACGAATGGATGACGAATGAACAGTTTGCCGATGTTCTGGCAGTGGGAAATGCCTTACCTGGTCCGATCGCCACGAAAATCGCTGCTTTCGTCGGTTACCAAGAGGCCGGATGGATAGGAGTGGTGATTACTTCAATAGCAACGATAGCTCCTTCAGCGGTCGCTTTGATCCTGCTGTTGCGAATTTTGAATAAATATCGGCATTCCTCTGTGGTGAAAGGAATGACGCTGTTAGTTCAACCGGTGATCGCCATCATGATGGTCTTGCTTACTTGGGAAATGGGGGAAGTTTCAGTAGAGACGATTGGAATTTGGCAATCTCTGGGGATTGCGGCGGTCGCACTTTGGGCGATGACAAAGGGGCGCATCCATCCGGCATTGGTGATTGTTGCTGCTTTCGTATACGGAAGCCTGGTTTTGTCTCAAACGATAGTAGTCTAAGAGGAGAGATATCATTTGAAATACGATGCATTGTCCTATCCGTATTCATCCAGTCGCTCAGTTGTTTATGCAAAGAATGGCATGGTTGCCACTTCCCAACCACTTGCGGCTCAAGCAGGGCTTGAGATTTTAAGAAAAGGTGGAAATGCCATCGATGCTGCTATTGCTACAGCGGCTGCCTTGACTGTCGTAGAGCCGACCTCAAATGGCATTGGTGGAGACGCATTTGCGCTGGTTTGGACAAAGGGAAAGCTGCATGGCTTGAATGCAAGCGGCCAGGCTCCACAAAGCATTTCCGTGGAGGCTTTAAAAAAGGCTGGGATCGAGGAAATTCCTAAATACGGATTTATTCCGGTAACGGTCCCAGGTGCACCTGCAGCTTGGGTGGAATTATCGGAAAAGTTCGGCAAGCTTCCTCTGACAGAAGTGTTGCGCTCAGCGATTGATTATGCGGAAAACGGGTATCCGATAACACCAACACTCGGTAAAAACTGGCTAAAGTCGCATAAACTGTACACGCAAAATTTGAAGGGGGACGAATTTAAGGGGTGGTTTGACACCTTCGCTCCGGAAGGAAAAGCGCCCGAGATTGGCCAGCTCTGGCGCTCACCCGATCATGCCAGGACGCTGCAGTCCATCGCGGAAACAAAAGCAGAATCATTCTACCGCGGAGAACTTGCTGAAAAGATTGATCAATTCTCTCGTCAATATGGTGGTTATCTACGAGGGGAGGATCTTGCGGCTTTTAAACCAGAGTGGGTGAATCCAATCAGCGTGAACTACCGCGGATATGATGTATGGGAGATTCCCCCGAACGGACATGGCATAGTGGCCTTGATGGCACTGAACATTTTAAAGGGGTATGAATTTTCGGAACGCGATACAGTGGACACTTATCACAAGCAGATTGAGGCGATGAAACTGGCATTCGTAGATGGGCAAAAATACATAGCCGATCCGTGCAAGATGTCTGTAAGAGTGGAAGATTTGCTCTCAGATGCGTATGCAGAAGAACGCCGACGTCAAATTGGAAAAGAAGCGTTGCAGCCCGAACCAGGCCACCCCCCTAAAGGAGGAACGGTCTATTTATGCACAGCGGATGGTGAAGGCAATATGGTGTCGTTTATCCAAAGCAACTACATGGGCTTTGGTTCAGGATTGGTTGTACCGGGTACAGGAATCGCGCTGCATAACAGGGGCCATAATTTTCGATTGGAACCGGGACACGACAATTGCCTGGATGCCGGAAAGAAACCGTACCACACCATTATCCCTGGCTTTATGACGAAAGATAATAAACCGGTAGGCCCATTTGGTGTGATGGGAGGCTTCATGCAGCCACAGGGACATGTTCAGGTCGTGATGAATACCGTTGACTTCCACCTGAACCCGCAAGCATCCTTGGATGCCCCAAGATGGCAGTGGATAGAAGGAAAAACGGTACTCATGGAGCATTCTACGCCGCGGCATATCGTAGAATCACTCGCCCGCAGAGGCCATGATGTGAAATGGGAACTAGAAGCCAGCGAATTTGGCCGTGGACAAATCATTTGGACTGATGAGAATGGAGTCCTTTCGGGAGGAACAGAACCCCGTACGGACGGCCAAATAGCTGCGTGGTAATTTCGATGATAATTAGGAGGCACGAGAATGAAACGAAAATGGGGAATGGGAATATCCATCTTTTTGGCAGGCTCTCTTTTACTGACTGGATGTAGCGGGAAACCAGCTGCAAGTGGTGATACGAGCACAAGTCCAAATCCAAATCAAAATGCAAACACAAGCAAGTCAAATGGAACACTCAATATTTCTTTGGATGCGGACCCGCCTAAATTGGATCCGACTATTTCCAGCGCATTGGTAGAGAGAATCGTTCTGCAAAGTATTTTTGACCCGTTAGTAGAGATTGATTCGAATGGAAATGTCGTCCCTATGCTGGTAGAAAAGTGGGAGATAAGTGATGACAACAAGACCTACACGTTTCACCTTCGCCAGGGCGTGAAGTTTCATGACGGAACAGACTTCAATGCAGAGGCTGTCAAGTTTAACCTGGAACGCAACATGGAAAAGGGATCTCTACGCAAGGGAGACCTCGCTGAGGTCAGTCAAGTCACAGTTGTTGATCCAAATACCGTTAAATTGGAAATGTCAAATCCATTCGCTCCCATTCTGGCTAACCTGGCAGGACGGGCGGGCATGATTGTATCTCCGGCGGCGGTAAAGAAATACGGAGAGGAATTTCTCAACAATCCGGTAGGAACGGGGCCTTTTGTATTCAAGGAACGCAGTAAAGGCACCTCGGTTACGTTGGAAAAAAACCCGAATTACTGGCAGAAAGGGCTTCCGAAATTAGACAAGGTTGTCTACAAGGTGATTAACGATACGAACGTTGCCCTGATGAATCTAAAAAGCGGTCAGGTCGATCTTACAAACAAATTTCCGTATAAAGAGCTCGAAAATGTAAAGAACGACTCAAATGTCGGAGCGATTAACGAACCGGGCTATGCCTATCGAGGTATGTATCTGAATACGAAAAAGCCTCCATTTGATAAGAAAGAGCTGCGCCAAGCGGTAGACCTGCTAATTGATCGAGAGGCAATCACGAAAGTTGTGTTAAACGGAGCGGGTGCTCCTGCGCATTCACCGTTTGCTCCGGCACATTTTGCTTACGGCGACAGTGACAAAGCGGCAAAACCTGATCTGGAAAAAGTGAAAGAGCTCTTGAAAAAGGCAGGAGTGCCCGATGGATTTAGCTTCACCCTAAAGACTGATCCGACTCCTGTGTACCAACAGGTTGGACAGATGATTCAAAACATGCTGAAACCGGCTGGTATCCAGGTAAATCTCGAAAAAGTAGAATTCGGAACCCTGCTTGATCAGTCTACAAAAGGAAATTTTGACGCATCTGTACTGGGCTGGAGCGGCAGCCCTGATCCGGATCAACAGGCATACGATGCTTTTGTCACGAATGGACCGCGGAACTTCTCACAATACAGCAATCCGGAAGTGGACAAATTGTTGGCCGAGGCTCGAACAGAAGCCGATCAGGCAAAGCGAAAAGAATTGTACGACAAATTCATGGCAATCATTAACGACGAAATTCCGTACGTCTACTTCTATCATGAGAACATCGTCCTTGGCATTTCCAAGTCAGTCGAAGGATTCCAATTTGTTCCGGACGGTGTCATTCGTACTGTCAATTTGAGCAAGAAATAAGCGAAATCTCCCTGAGATAGACAAATCCAAAACGCGAGGTGAGTGGTATGATGCTGCAAAAATGGTTTGCCAGACTCCAAGAGGTTTATCCAGAGATGGTGAAACTGCGCAGGGATCTTCATATGTATCCTGAGCTTTCCTTCCAAGAAGTGAACACTCCCCAAAAAATTGCCGATTTTCTAACCGAAATGGGGCTGGAAGTAAGAACAGGAGTTGGCGGAAATGGAGTGGTTGGAATTTTAAGGGGAGAAAAGCCGGGCAAAACAGTCGCATTGCGCGCTGACTTTGATGCTCTTCCCATCCAGGATGAAAAAGACGTCCCGTACAAGTCCCGTATCCCCGGCGTCATGCACGCTTGTGGCCATGACATCCATACAGCAGCCTTACTTGGAGTAGCCAAAGTATTAAGCGAAGCGAAGGAATATATAGAGGGAAACGTCGTTTTTATTCATCAGTTTGCTGAAGAAGTGCTCCCCGGTGGTGCCAAACAGATGATTGAAGACGGGTGTCTGGATGGCGTAGACGTGATTTATGGAGCCCATGTGTCGTCTGATCATCCGGTAGGCACTATCGGTGTTAAAGAAGGGTATATCATGGCGGCTGCGGACTCGTTTGAGATTGAGATTTCTGGAAAAGGCGGGCATGGGGCATATCCGCATAAAAGTGTGGATTCTCTCGTAGTGGGATGTCAACTGGTTCTGAATTTACAGCAAATCGTGAGCCGGCGTGTCGATCCGCTCAAGTCAGCCGTGGTTACGGTAGGAACTATTCAAGGGGGACAAGCTTTTAATGTAATACCCCAATCCATAAAAATTGCAGGAACGGTCCGTACCTTCGATGCAGATGTTCGCGATTTAATTGAAGAGTCGATCGGACAATTGACACAATCTACCTGCGAAGGCGCTGGAGCTACTGCAAAGTATGAATACCGCAGAGGGTATCCTGCGCTATGGAACCATCCTGAGGAAACAAAAAGAGTGGAAGATTTGGCAAGGATAATCGTCGGGGAAGAAAAGGTAAAACACTTGGACCCCCGTATGGGAGGCGAGGATTTCGCCTATTATCTGCAGAAAGTGCCGGGAACCTTTTTCTTTGCAGGAGGAGGCAATCCGGAGATTGGAGCATCATACCCCCATCACCACCCGAATTTTGATGTGGATGAGAGGTCTATGCACTCTATTGGTCAGCTATTCATATCCGCTGCTTTGAATTATCTCTCAGATGGCGCCATCAAGCCAAAGCCGATTGAAGAAAAAGCAAGGACGTAGATTTCCAAAAACAGCCCCCTGCCTACCTGATTATTGTAGGGCAGGGGGCTGTTCGCTCCGTAACGATTCGCAGGGGAGCGTAAAAGCGGTAGCCGCTCCGCCTGGAAACATGCTTCTCCTTCGTGTATGGTGGGAGAGCAGTTTCTAAATAAGAGCAACTCGCAAGGTAGCATTACATCACGTTGGTCGAAAGACTCCTTAGGAAGAACCCAAAAGAAAGCGAAGATCTTTGGGACCCTACCTAGGCGGAATGGAAAAAACGAAACACGCTCTTAGCGTCCACCTCTGAGAAACCGCTTGAATCGGCTACTTTGGACGCGGTTTCGTTTTTTCCATGCAGCCGTACAGGGATGACCCCCAAGCAGGGGGCCCAAGAAGCTGGAGCGTTTTCTCCGGTTTCCTCTCCTCCACTACAGCCCGATCCTCCCGCGTTTTTCCTACAGATTTTTATTCAACTCTTTCAGTTCATGGCTCGTCAGGTTGCGCCACTGCCCGACTTTCAAATTCCCCAGGGTAATATTCATGATCCGCACGCGCTGGAGCTGCCTGACCTGATACCCAAACGCTTGGCACATACGCCTGATTTGACGATTGAGACCTTGCGTCAAAATGATCGTAAAGACACGATCGCTGATTTTCGTCACTTTGCATTGCTTGGTGACCGTTCCGAGAATCCTCACGCCATTTGCCATTCCGTGCAAAAAGTTGGCCGTGATCGGCTTGTCCACCGTAACGATGTATTCTTTCTCGTGATTGTTTTCCGCCCGTAAAATTTTGTTCACGATATCTCCGTCATTCGTAAGCAAAATCAAGCCCTGAGAATCCTTGTCCAAGCGCCCAATTGGAAATATTCGTTCCGGGTGGTTCACAAAGTCGACGATATTCCCTTTGACATGCAATTCGGTCGTGCAGGTGATTCCCACGGGCTTGTTCAAAACGATGTAGACATCTTTCTTTTTGGTACCGAGTGGGTTCCCGTCAATACGCACGTCATCGCCCGGCTGAACCGTACTTCCCAGCTCAGCTGTCTTTCCATTGATCGTTACGCGCTTGGCGTCGATTAATTTGTCCGCTTCTCTTCGGGAACAAATACCGGTTTCGCTAATAAATTTGTTGATTCGCATTGGGGGTTCCTTTCATTATCGTTATTGCTGCTGTTTTTCTAGTAGTTTTTTGCGCCATGGCAAGGCGAGCTCTTCTACCTCAAGCATCCGTTCCAGTGTCTTCGGATCAGGAGATTTGTCATGAAAGTACAGATGATGGATGGAGGAGACCGTTATTTGTTTCGGATGAGCTGATAGCTGTGTAATGGCGGAATCTGCGAAGATGGTTCCTTCCTGCAGGACGCGAAAAAAATAGCCGGTATAGCCCATCTCGACAACAGCCTTGAGCAGTAAATTATTGTTGTTTCGTTTGTTAATCGTCGCACAGGGATAACGGCCTTGGCTTACTTGGAGGATCGTCTCCCCGATTTGATAAATGTCCCCAATGCACACCTGATCTTCTTTCATATCAAGGAGGGTCAAATTTTCACCAAACGCCGCTTTTGCCAGTGGCTGGCCAAATTTCTGTTCCCAATGGGCATAATGTTCAAAAGGATACGCACAGATCACCCGATCCGGGCCGCCGTGGTATGCCGGATTTGCTACGTCGTCCTCATCAATTTTGATGGAGCGGACAACGAGGCGCTCTGTTTGATCTTTCCAGATTCCGGATACGAATTCTTTCCCGTTATATAATTTATTTTGAGGCAATCCCTTGCTCACATAAACAATTTTTCTGTCCAGCATTTTATCCACTCCCAGTATGCGCGCTTCATTCCAATCTACAACATACTATAGCATATCCCTGAGGAGCCGATACAGACAATGGGACAGAAACGAGCGGTTCTGGTATGATGATGGAAAGGAAGACACAGGAGGCTTATGTGAGATGCAATCATCAGGTGTGGTTTTACACACAGATAAATATCAAATTAATATGATGTACGCTCATTGGGTAAACGGGACGCACAACCGCAAAGTGGTGTTTGAAGCTTACTTCCGCAAGCTCCCCTTTGGCAATGGGTATGCCGTCTCAGCAGGTTTGGAGCGGATCATCGCTTATATCAAAAACCTACGTTTTGAAGAGAGTGATCTGGAATATTTGAGGGAGCAGGAGGAGCAATATGATCCCGGCTTCTTGGAAGAGCTGCGTACGCTGCGCTTTACAGGATCTCTCTATTCGGTAAAGGAAGGTACCCTGGTCTTCCCGAATGAGCCGTTGATCCGCGTGGAGGGTCGAGTCATGGAGGCCCAGCTGGTTGAGACAGCGCTGCTCAACTACATGAACTATCAAACACTGATTGCGACAAAAGCTTCTCGCATTAAGAATGTTGCGGGAAATGACATATTGATGGAATTTGGAACGAGACGCGCGCAGGAAGCAGACGCAGCTCTGTGGGGAACGCGTGCCGCTTATTTGGCTGGATTTGACGCTACGTCCAACATGCTGGCAGGGAAAATGTTTGGGATTCCCACCAAAGGTACACATGCACACTCTTGGGTGCAGAGCTTTGAGAGTGAGGAAGAAGCGTTTGAGCGTTTTGCCGAAGCATTGCCAGGCCAGGTAACGCTTTTGGTGGACACGTATGATACGCTGAAAAGCGGTGTTCCCCATGCGATTGCTGTGGGCAAGCGACTCGAAGAACACGGTATTTCACTCTCCGCGGTACGCCTAGATAGCGGTGATCTCGCTTATTTGTCCAGTAAAACGCGTGAGATGTTGGACAATGCTGGCTTTTCTGAGGTGAAGATCGTCGCTTCCAATGATCTGGATGAACATACGATTATGAACCTCAAGGTGCAGGGTGCACGGGTAGATAGCTGGGGTGTGGGAACACAGCTGATTACGGCAGCGGATCAGCCTACGCTGGGCGGTGTCTACAAGCTGGTGGCGCGGGAAGGCGAGGATGGAGCTTACCAGCCAACCATCAAGATCTCAGCCAATCCAGAAAAAGTGACGACACCTGGAATCAAGGATATGTACCGGTTGATCGACCCTAAAACGGGCAAAGCGATCGCCGATTATCTCTGCTTCCCTGAAGAACAGCAGGTGACAGAAGGCGAGCCTATTCATTTGATAAATCCAAGCCATCCTTATTTAAATAAACAGCTGGAAGCGTACAAAGCTGAAGCATTGCTGATCCCTGTATTCGTGGATGGAGAGCAAGTGTATGATCTGCCAACGCTCGAGCAGATTCGCGACTATCACAAAGAACAACTGAAGCTGTTCTGGCCAGAATACTTGCGCATGCTCAATCCTGAGCACTATCGTTTATATGTGAGTGAAGATGTTTGGGAAACAAAAGCGAAATTGATGAAAGAGTATATGAAGAAGTAAGGCATTATGCTTCACCCGGTGTGTCCTCGCGATGCGCCGGGTGTTTTTGTTTTTTTATTGAATTACAAATAAAGTAAATAATGGTAAGGTAATGAGTATATGGAAAGGTGGTACATGGAGGATTCTCTCAGGCCTTCATTTTATAAAAGAGGGGCAAGGACAAATGAGCATTTTTCGAAAGAGCGTGAACGCTGTTCTTATCGGAATCGGGATTCTTTACATGGTCATGGAGCAAACCGTCCCAAGCGGCCGAGAGTACCAGGAGTGGCTGATTTCTGAGCAAAGAATTAATTGCGACGCACGAGACTGCATTCATTCAACGTTAGATCCTATGGGAAGTAGCACCAGGACGTTGCCATTTCTTATGATTGCGAAAACCGAAATTTATGATGACACCGATAACTCCATAAAAGTGTTAGGAGTATTCAAGACGTTCATCATTTTGAAAAATCAATTAAAACGAGACCATCATTTCAAAAAACATAAGGTGTATGAAGAATCCGCATAAACGTAAGGAGGAATGACAATGCTCGTCAACTGGTCCAAATTCGTCTGGAAAGCAATTTGGTTCGTTGGTCTCGTAGTCCTCGCATATTTGGCTTTCGACTGTGGGTACATGATCAAGGAGCATGTTGCCTCGACCTATGATTCTACGCCATTTGTATGGTTTTCTGCAGGTTCAGCGTTCCTGTTTGGAATGTATCTATCTTTGCTCTTCGTAAAAAGGTGGTCGTTTCAAGTGAATCTCCCGTTACTTTTGTGCGTATGTATTCCTTGTCTGCTGCTCACTGCTTATTACCCGATTGTCTATACTTTCGATCTTTCGTTTCCCTTTGACATACTCATTGCCCCTTGGTTGTGGAAAGTAATCGATAACGATATCGTTTCGATTGTAGCTGGATTCACATTGCTAATGGGGTTATTCGGTGCTACAGAAGGTACCACGCAGAAGTAGCTAACGCCCACATACCAATAAAGGAGTTACATACATGCCATCCGTTCGAGCCGTTATCACAAGCCCTTTTCATAACCAACTCAAATGGTTGCCACCAGCCGAATACAAGGAAACCGTGTACCTTTCCAAGGATTCGAGTGAACAGGACGCTATTCTCTTTTTGAACTTGCTGTGTGGATACAACCATATTAACGTAGACGATAAAGAACCATCTGAGATCGTTCAGGAGCTTCTCCTCTTAGATGAAGCGATCCTGAGCGGTGGCCTCGCCTTTACTGATAAAGACAAAGAAATTTTGCCCAGCTGTTGCTGCGGCTTGGAGGGGTGGAGGGAAGTATACGAAGACATAGTAGCCAAGTCTAATCCGTGGCTGGGCCATGATCCCTCCCCCACGATTGAGTATGGCGAGGAGTGGGTTCGTGTCTGGTCTGACGATCCCTTTGACACAGAGAAAAAAGATCTTTCCAATCAACAAAGAGACAAGCTGTTCTATGTGGAATTTAGGTATAATGAATTGATTAATAAAGTGCAGAGTATGGAATTAGATCTATTGGATTTTTATACGCACGCCTTTGACAAGCTTTTCCCTATGATCGACCTAGAGACAAAGAAACAGCTTTTTTCCAAATATTGCGAGTGGTTCCATCTGAGGAAAGCAGCTAGATTCAGACTCATCAGGTTTTTCAAAAATTGAATTCATTTCCTAGCAGGAAGGTAAGTATTTTTGTCGAATTTGTCGGATTATTGTTTTTCTGCCTGTTTTACAAAGGATGGAAAGGGGGATACTCATGCCAATCAAATTGCCCGACGAGTTGCCAGCAACGGAAATACTAGCCCAGGAGAATATCTTCGTCATGAAGGATAGCAGAGCCTTCACACAAGATATTCGGCCGTTGCGCATCGTCATACTCAACCTGATGCCAGTGAAAGAAACGACGGAAACACAGCTGCTTCGCCTCCTGGGGAATACGCCCCTGCAGGTGGAAATCGTGCTGTTGCATATGTCTAGCCATACGTCCAAGAATACGTCAGAAGAGCACTTATCCATGTTTTATAAGACGTTTGATGAAATCAAGGATCAAAGGTTCGACGGCATGATTATCACAGGCGCGCCTGTGGAGCAACTCGATTTCATAGAAGTCACGTATTGGCCGGAGCTAAAGGAAATACTCGATTGGAAAATGCAAAATGTGACCTCCACGCTGCATATCTGTTGGGGCGCACAGGCCGGTCTCTACCATCACTTCGGGGTTCCCAAGCATCCACTGCCGGAAAAAATGTTCGGGATCTTCCCGCATACGATTAACAGGCAAAATGTAAAGCTGCTGCGCGGTTTCGACAATTACTTCTACATCCCTCATTCCCGTCACACGGAAAACCGCCGGGAAGACATCGAAAAGGTGCCTGAGCTGGAGATTTTGTCTGAGTCGGACGAGGCGGGGGTTTACCTTGTAGCTACACGGGATGGACGCCAAATTTTTGTGACAGGACATTCGGAGTACGATCCGACGACGTTGCAGGATGAATATCAAAGAGATGTGAACAAGGGGCTGGACATTGCTGTTCCTCGGAATTACTATCCAAAGGACGACCCAACCCGTCAGCCAATCGTCACATGGCGTGCCCATGCCAATCTGATGTTCTCCAACTGGCTGAACTATTACGTTTACCAAGAGACACCGTACGATTTAAACAACAACAATAGGTAACGTCAAGGTAGCAACCATCCGAGAGAATCGGGTGGTTGTTTTGTTTGCCGTTGACGAACGATAGACTGACAGGTAGTGTGAGGATTATATAGATAAGGATGCTCACAGCAGGAAAGACAAATGTAAGAGGGGTTATTTTTTATGAAGAAAATTGTGAAGCAGGATCAGGATGTAATCAAGCAACATAACAAGCTGATGATTTTAGATATTATTAAAAAACAGCGGCCTATTTCTCGCGCCGAAATTACGAAAATAACAAGAATGAGTGCTACTTCCATCGGCAGGTTTGTCAGTGAATTATGCGAGGAAGGAGTCATTCGCGAAACGGATCTTACCTCTTCGGGTGTAGGCAGGAAGGCCATCATGCTGGATATAGAGCCGGGTGCAATCTATACGATTGGTGTGGACATCGAAAAGAAGCGGATCAATTTTGGCATTATGGATTTTAGTGAAACAGTGACAGTACACCACCGGGTCGACCATCAGGCCCAAAAGTCTACTCCAGGGGAGACGGCAGACCTGATTTGTCGGGAAATTCGCGGGATGATCGAGGGACAAGGTATTCCATATGAAAAAGTGATTGGGGTAGGGATTGGAGTACCGGGTGTCATCAATTATGAGCAGGGCATTGTCCAGCTTTCTACCACACTAGGGTGGAAGGACGTAGAGTTTGCAAGCCTGGTTGAAAAAGAGCTGCAGATCAAAACCGTGATGGATAACGACCTCAAGGTAAAAATCCTCTCGGAGTACTTGTATGGATCTGCCAAAGGCTCGAACAAGACAGCCCTGATCGGGATTGGTACAGGGATCGGGTCTGCGCTCATCATCAACGGAGAGGTTTTTCGTGGGGGGTCCAATAGTGCCGGAGAGCTTGGACATACTACACTCGATCCAAACGGCAACCTCTGTGAATGCGGTAAGCGAGGCTGTCTGCAAACGTATGTTGACGAGAATTCGCTGATCTTGGAAGCACGCCGTGTGAGCGATGTTTCGGACGTGCGTGAGGTTTTCGCAGCAGCGAGAAACAACGAGCGCTGGGCAAAGGAGATCGTCTCCCGTACTGCACTGTACATCGGGATTACGATTAACAACATCGCCTGCATGTACAATCCGGATACGGTCATTTTGAGCGGTGATCTGGTGGAGAATTACAGAGAGATCGTTGACCTCGTAGAAGAGCATAGCGAGCAAGTGATCTGGGAACCTTTCAAAGGCAAATTCAAGGTCATTCCATCAGAGCTGAGGGGAGATGCGATTGTCATGGGAGCTGGTGCTTTGGCGATGCAGCATTTCGCCCCACTCTCGGGGAGCTGGGCAGGAGAATAAGCAACGGGGGCATTCGTAATGGATATCCGGCAACTACACTATTTTGTCGAAGTGGCGAAGCAAAAAAGCTTTACGAAGGCTGCTCACACGCTGCACGTCTCGCAGCCTTCCATCAGCAAAATGATGAAGGCGCTGGAAGAGGAATTGGGTGTGATTTTGCTGGACCGCACAGAGAGAAAAATGGACCTGACGGATGCGGGTGAGCTGGTTTTCGAGCATGCGACAAAGGTGCTGCAGTTGATGGACAGCATGTCATCTTCTATAGCTGAAATGAGAAACGTACAGCGTGGACGTGTCAAAATGGGCATGATGCCTACCGTCGGGTCATTTTTACTGCCTAATGCTATTGCTTTATTCAAAAAGCAGTACCCGGGCATTGATATCGAAATGAAGGAGTACAGCGCCAAGCCACTGGAAATCCAGGTGGAGCAGGGGAAAATAGATGTAGGGCTGACTGTTCTGCCGGTGGATACAACCAAGTTCACAGCGGTGCCGCTGGTGGCAGAAGATTTAGTCGCCATTGTCTACCAGGAGCATTGGCTGGCAGGACAAGAAGAAGTGAGGCTGGACGCCCTTCGGGATGAAGCGTTCATTTTGTTTACAGAGGAATATGCGATTCACGATGTGGTCAAGCAGGCTTGTATGCGCTCCGGGTTTGAGCCGCGCGTAGCGTATATGAGCTCCCTGTGGGATTTTGTCGGGGAGATGGTGGCAACCGAGCTGGGGATTTCCCTCGTACCCCGGTCAATTGTGCGCCGTTTGAACAACGGTAATTTGCGTACGGTCAACATCTCGTTTCCTGTTATCGACTGGCAGTATGCATTGATCTATCGTAAAGAGGGATACCTTTCCCATGCGGCGAGGGCCTTTATTGCTTTTGTTGAAAAACAGCTCTCTCCATAACTGATTGGAATAGAGTTTATAATAATTATGTATTTTACGAATAGAAACGAGACCGATTAGAATGAAGGTACCATCTAGAAGGAACCGGAGTGGTCTCGATGAAAAAATGGCTGCATGCTCTCTTGCAGATAGGTTTGTTGCTAGGATTTACATGGCTGGGAAAAGGAACGGCCTATGCTTTGCATCTTCCTGTCCCGGGAAGCTTGATTGGACTTTGCTTACTTTTCTTATGCCTGCATATGGGCTGGGTGCGTTTGCAATGGGTTGAAGCCGGAGCGACACTGCTGTTTTCCCAAATGATTTTGTTCTTCGTGCCGTCTTTGGTTGGCATCATGCAATATCCGTGGTTGTTCGGGATCAAAGGCGTACTGGTTCTCATCGTCGTCGTGAGCGGCTCTGCCTTGGTGATGGTTTCAACAGGCGTTGTTGCTGAGCGGCTGTTCAAATGGAAGCATAGAGAGGTGGGGCAGCGTGATCCTGTGGAAAACGTGTAGCTTTCTTTTGACGATCCTCTTTTTCTATGCGGCAAGACGTGTGAATAAAAAGAAGCCGGGAATGCTATTATCTCCAGCTATTTTGGCACCACTGGGATTAATCATCCTGCTTTTACTCACAGACATTCCGTATCAGGCGTACAGCGAGGGAACCTCTGTCATCAGTGAAATGATGGGAGTCGTTACCGTTGCTTTCGCAGTACCCTTGTACCGCAATTGGTCGGTTTTGATGACGCATCGGCGAATGATCCTGCTCAGTCTCATGACAGGCTCATTGATTGCGATTGTTGCTGGTGTCTCTACGACGATGCTCCTCGGATTGGGAAAAGAGGCGGCGATCAGTGTAATTCCTCGTTCGATTACATTGCCTGTCGCAGTAAGCCTGTCTGAGACGATTGGCGGAATGCCGACGATGACTGCTGTGTTCGGCATGCTGACCAGTTTTGCTGGCGTCTTTCTGGCTCCCGCTATTATCAAGCGAATGAGGCTGCGCCATCCTGTTTCGATCGGATTGATGTACGGAATGGGTGCCCATGCTTTGGGAATGGTAAAGTCATTTGAACGGGGAGAGCTTGAAGGAAGCAGCTCTACGCTTGCCGTTATTGCTGGGGCAATCATTACGGTTGTCTGGGCTTTTATGCTGATGCCAGTGATTATGACTTGGATGGCTGTGTAGGGAAGGGGCTTCTTGCAAGCTCCTTTTTGGTTTATAAAATAAGTTTGAGGAGTCTAGAAATCTAGAACTCTTATCTAGCTTACCTAAGTGGTTTTCTTTTGTTGGTTGAAATGCTCGTTGAAGAATCAAGGCTGGTGAGAGGAAACCGGAGAAAAAAGCGAAGGTCTTTGGAGCACCAACCCAGGCGCAATGGAAAAAGGGAAACAGCTCTTAGCGTCCACCTCTGAGCAACTCCCGGAATCGGCTACTTTGGACGCGGTTTCCCTTTTGGAATGGAGCCGGGCAGGGATGTCCTCCATGCAGGTGTCCAAGAACCTGGAGCGTTTTCTCCGGTTTCCTCCCCTCCACTACAGCAGGGACATTTTTCATTTTTACAGGCGTTTAGGGTATGCAACTGACGAGCTGATTTTTATGGAAAAATGGATTACGACCGCCCAATCCGCCAAGAAAGGTGTATGATAGAGAACGGATTACACGACTTACATCTTGGCAGGAGGCATCATGAAACCCCTCTATATGGTTCTATTGCTATGTACCAGCTTCCTCTGGGGAGGAAACTTCGTTGTTGGTAAATTTCTCGTCGGGCACGCTTCGTCCTTGACGCTAACCAATTTGCGTTGGCTCATCGCCATTGCCTGCTTGTTGCCAGTAGTCTGGATCTACGAAAAACGGATCCTGCCTACCAGACAAGCGGTCATTCCCTTGATTGTAATGGGGGTAACGGGTGTAGCCTTGTTCAATCTATTCATGTTTTGGGCACTGGAGCGAACGGATGCGACGAATGTCGGGCTGTTATCAACGTTAAACCCCGTTTCGATTGCCATCTTTTCCTTTTTGCTGATCGGTGAAAAAATTCGGCCGCTGCAGATTCTGGCCATGCTCATTTCCTTCGGGGGCGTACTAGTCGTACTGAGCAAGGGAGATTTTGGGCACTTGTCGCAGTTGCATTTTAATACAGGGGATCTCTGGATGCTCGCGGCTGTCGCGATGTGGGGAATCTACTCCGTATGCGGGCGCTGGGCGATGAAGACCGTCTCTCCATTAATGTCTACTATCTACTCTGGGATTTTCGGGGTGGCCCTCATGCTGCCCTTTAATGCAGGGACGTTTACGGTCACTGATACGAATTGGTCGTTTTGGCTGTCACTGATTTATGTGGGTGTGCTGGCGACGGTCGTAAGCATGGTGTTGTGGAACATCGGCGTGCAAAAAGTGGGCGCTACCTCGGCAGGCATGTTTCTTAACTTCAATCCTGTCTTTACGGCCATCCTTGCATTCCTTTTGCTTGGCGAGCGGATGAGTTTGATCCAATTGCTCGGGAGTGTCATTGTCATCATCGGCTGTTATTTATTTTCACGTCTCAAATCCGTACCTTTGAAAACCACGCCTGCATTAAATCAAGTCGAAAGCTAACAACGAGTCCTCCGTTCCCATAATGGGCGGGGGATTATTTCGTTATGCCTGGGCTCCCGTCCAAAGAGAATGCCTCACACATGGACATGGGCATGCGCATACACATAACAGGGATGGCGTGCGCAAAGGAGGTTGCCCATGATTTGGATAGCCGGAAGTCAGATCAACCCTGCTGTCTTGGTGTCGGAGTGGGGATTGAATGCCGTGCAGCGTGAAGTGGTGAGAAAAATGGCGGAAAGTCCAGAGGTATTTGAATATCCTTCAGCGGACCTGCTCCGATTTGAATTGAAGATGAGGGACCATCTGGTGCGTTCGGCTCTTGCCTTGAACGAAAGCGGATTGGCCTTTTCCACGTTCGAAAATGCGCGAAGCAATGCGGCGTATTGGAATCGCACGGAGCTGGGCGGATTTCGTTTGCGGCAGGGAATTTTGCCCTCGCAGGGGATCATCAATATATTTCAAGAGGGCAGAAAATACGCGACAGAGTGTGCCACGGCGATGGTCATTATTTTATACCACGCTGTTCTTCGGTCAATTCGTCCAGCCGATTTTGAGCAGTTGTTTGCAGATATCCTTTTGTACGACTGGCGTTATGACCAAGATCTTGACCTGCGTACAACGAGAACCAATACGTTTTTACCCGGAGACATTTTGTATTTTGCCAATCCGGATTACAACCCCGCCACGCCTGAGTGGCAAGGGGAAAATGTGGTTGATCTCGGCAGAGGGCTGTACTATGGACACGGGGCAGGCATTCGGACAGCAGAATCGCTCATAGATTTTTTAAATGAAGAACGAAGGGTGGGGGCTATACGCTCAGCCTATTTGGTACATCAAGCGACACGCCCGGGCTTTGCTAATTTATTCCCCTACGATAACAGCCAACAGGGCCTGCGGTTTCAAGACCAGGCACAAAATGAAGACAGTCAGATTACCGCTCAGATCGGCGCCCTTTTGTGGGAATGGTGACAACCATATGAGCGAAGAGGAAAGCCTCAAGCCGTATGCATGGCGAGAGGCTTTTTGTGTGAACAGCTACCCTTGCGACTGTTCAGAAAAGCGGGAAAGGGAAAACATGGAGAGGTCGTGGACTGTGGTTTCGTTCAAGAGCAGTTGGCTGGTCGCTTCACCTACTGCACTAGCAAATTTAAAGCCGTGTCCGGAGAAGCCAGCCGCAATGATTATCTGCGGACAATCAGGATGACGGTCGATGACGAAATGCTCATCCGGTGTCATCGTGTACATGCAGACCCTACCGTCGCGGAGAGGACCTGCTGCTTGCGGCATGTAGGTCTCCAAAAACGATCGGACATCCCCTTCATCGGATAAAAAGGTGCCGAATGTACGATCCAGCTGATCGGGATGGATGGTCTGTCCGCCGTCGTGGCGGCCAATTTTAACTCCTGTCCGGTCAAAGCTGGGAAATCCGTAAAACGAGGAATCGTCCAAATCGAATATGAACGCAGGGAAGCGTTCAGAGCTGTACAAGCTCTCGTCAGCCCCGAACCACGCAACTGTTTTTCGGGTAGGGACAAGCGGCACGGACAAGCCGAGTGAAGCAAGTAATGAAGGATTCCAGGCACCTGCAGAAAGCAGAACTTTTTGAGCACGGTAGTTTTCACTGTTGGTCTGGACGATGACCTCGTCACCCTCGGTTAATAAGCCTGTTACCCTTGTGCCGGTAAGCAGCTTTGCACCAGAGGCGATTGCCAGATCACGGTACGCCTTTATGCACTTCTCCGGAAAAAGGACACCGGAAGCAGGTTCCAGACAAGCGGAGAAATCGTCAGGTAGCTGGATCCCGCTCCAGCGAGTGCTCACCTCTTTGGGACTGAGTACTTCGAGCGGCAGGGAGTAGCGCTCTGCACTCTCTCTCACCTCTTGCAAAAATTGGCAATCGCTTTGGCCTGCAGTCAGTACACCAGTCTGGGCAAAAAGGGCAGCTCCCGACGCATTTTCTAATTGTCGCCACAGCTCTTGCGCTCGCAAGGCAAGCGGGACATATTGCTTGCCTTCTCCATACGCATGCCGAATAATTCGTGTATCCCCGTGGTGGCTGCCCATTGTGTGCGGCGGGTCATGGGCGTCGATTAAGAGGGTGTTAACACCCTGTTTCGCCAAATAATAGCCGGCTGACATACCCATCGAACCCGCGCCGACAATAATTACGTCAAAATGCTGCATAACCAATCCTCCCCATGTTCTCGGCTGTGTCGATTGAATTCGCTCTTCTGTGAGTTTTCTCTATTATCTAACAGGCACAATCAAAAATCGAGAATTCATTTTCATGTACCGATAGACATTGTGGATAAGAAAATGTTCCTCTGCCACGGTGTTGTCCAGAATGGCTGAAGACTTACAGCATATGATTGGACGCTTTAAAGTGTAAGGTATCGTATTCATACTTCGAGCGGGATGGAAATAAGCTTCAGCTAGAATGAAAACACGAAAGAATTCATTCTAGCTAAAGGAGGCATCTTTCATGAAGAGCCATATTTCCATCCGACCCAAAATATTATATTACGGTACTCCTGTCGTCCTTTTGACCACAGAAAACCAAGATGGCACTACAAATATAAGTCCGATCTCTTCCTCCTGGGCACTGGGGAATTACGTGATTCTGGGGCTCGGACTCGGATCACAGGGATTGGAAAATTTGCAACATCGACCGGAGTGCGTGATTAATCTGGCAGACGCGTCCATGTGGCAACAGGTGGAGGCGCTTGCTCCGCTGACAGGGCGTGACCCCATGCCTCCATATAAAAAAGAGCTCGGATTTCGGCATGAGGCCGACAAGTTCCGTGCGGCAAATTTGACACAGGTCCAGTCCGAGACAGTTCGTCCTGATCGAATCAACGAATGCCCACTTCAACTGGAAGCCATCGTCCATAGCATCCGTATTCCCGACTATGCCGAAATGTTTGCTATCGTTGAGACAGAGGTGAGAGTGGTGCATGCAGATGAACAGATTGTACAGGGAGAGCATCACGTAAATCCGCATGCATGGAATCCGTTGATCTACAATTTCCGCCATTATTACGGTTTGGGAAGCGAGCTGGGCAAGACCTACCGCTCCGAAACATAAAACGCCAGTCGCATGGCGTTTTCGTGTTTTCATTACCTTCCGATTAGGCTTAGTGGTATCATTTTGAAAGAGCGTAATCAAGACGTGGAGGTACCGAAATGGAACAACTTTTGATGGGAAGCATTCTATCCGCTATGGCCACAGGTGCGGGTGCTCTGCCCATACTCTTTTTCAAAACGGTTACGCATCGGTGGCGCGATATTTTATTAGCTTTTACGGCGGGAATCATGGTGGCTGCATCTACTTTCAGCTTGATTCCGCAGGCGATGAATAATGCGCCTTTTCTGATCGTCTGCCTCGGGGTTATTACCGGAACCTTGATGCTAACCATTTTGGAAAGCCTCATTCCGCACATCGATCTAGAACATACAAGAGTGAATATTTCCATGGATTCGCAAGCCTTGTTAATTATATCGGCGATCACCCTGCACAATATTCCAGAGGGGCTTTCTGTAGGGGTGAGTTATTCGAGTGAGCAGGCGGGGCTGGGTGGCTTGATTGCCTTTGCCATTGGTCTGCAAAACGCGCCAGAAGGATTTTTGGTTGCGCTCTTTCTCATCAATCAGCAGGTGAGCAAATTCAAAGCGTTCTTGCTCGCGACGATGACGGGGTCTGTGGAGATCGTATCTGCAGTCATCGGATATTATCTCACCGGGATTGTAGAAGGGCTGGTTCCATACGGTCTCTCGTTTGCGGCAGGGGCCATGTTGTTTATCGTATACAAAGAACTGATACCGGAGAGCCATGGAGACGGTCATGCGCGTTCGGCTACTTTTTCGTTTATTCTCGGTCTTTTGGTCATGATTGGCATGGTTCAGTTGTTCGGCTAAGCCCGTTTTTCTAAAAGAGTACGGATTTTATGTAACTTCCCCTCACAAAACAAGCCAAAAATACCGAAACCATATATAGATAGATTTCGATTATGGAAGTAGGGAGTGTCACGATGGAAAAGTCTACCTTGATAGGTATCGTACTAGGTATTGTCGCAGTAGTTGTCGGGATGATCTTGAAGCATGCGAGTCCCAGTGCATTACTGAATCCAGCAGCGTTCATGATTATCATAGTGGGTACGGCTGCCGCTGTTTTAAATGCATTTCCTATGTCAGAACTGAAAAAGGTTCCTGCCCTTTTCAAGGTTCTTTTTAAAGAGCAACAACTCCCTGCAAAAAGAGAACTGATTGGTCAGTTTATGAACTGGGCATCAATTGCCCGTCGGGAAGGTCTGCTGGCTCTGGAAAACACTTCCGATGAAATTGAAGACCCGTTCCTCAAAAACGGTATGAAGATGATCATCGACGGCGGAGAGCCAGATTTTGTTCGCGATGTCCTCAATGAAGAGATCTATGCCATTGAAGAACGCCACCAGGCAGGGGCACTCATTTTTAGCCAAGCCGGTAGCTATGCGCCGACTCTCGGGGTATTGGGGGCGGTAGTCGGGCTGATTGCAGCACTTGGCAATCTGAGTGATATTGATGCGCTGGGTATATCTATTGCAGCCGCGTTCGTAGCGACCCTACTCGGGATTTTTACGGGATATGTCCTGTGGCATCCATTCGCTACCAAGCTGAAACGAAAATCCAAACAAGAAATTGAAATTAAGAAAATTATGGTCGAAGGACTTTTATCTATTCAGGCGGGAGTCTCTCCGGCTGCTATCGAGCAAAAGCTGCTTGTGTACATTCCGTTCCGGGAGCGTGCCGAATTGAAGGAAGAGAAGAAGGAGGAAGGAGCGGCGGTAAATGGCTAAGCGACCAAAAAGACATGCTCAGCATGATGAGCATATGGACGAGTCTTGGCTGATTCCATACGCTGACCTACTCACCCTTCTGCTCGCTCTGTTTATCGTGTTATTTGCATCAAGTGAGATGGATGCCAAGAAGTTCGATCAAATGGTTCGCTCCTTTAACATTGCGCTGAACGGTGGTGTTGGCGTTCTGAACCAACCAAGTCCGGTTCCACTAGATCCAAACATGGCACAGCAAACCATACATAAGGGTGGACAGCAAGCGGAAAAAGAGAAGACGGAAGAAGAGAAAAAGCTGGAAGAGGCTGTTCGCAAAGAGACGGAAGATCTGAAAAAACTGCAGACCCAGCTAGAAGGGTACATTCAGCAAAACAAGCTGCAGGACAAGCTCCAGACCAAGCTGACAGAAGAGGGACTTCTGATTACGATCTTGGACAATGCGTTGTTCGATTCGGGTAGCGCCGTTCTGAAGCCGGAGGCGAGGAAGCTCGCAGCGGAGATGGCGGGCATGCTGGTTCCTCATCCGAAAAAAGTAACAGTCACAGGCCATACGGACAACGTGCCGATTCATCGTCCTGAATTTCCTTCCAACTGGGATTTGAGTGCGAAGCGATCCGTCAATTTCCTGAAGGTTTTGCTGGAAAACCAAAGCCTCGATCCGACCAAGTTTAGTGCGACAGGAATGGGCGAGTACCATCCGGTGGCTCCGAATACGTCGACAGAGGGCAGAGCCAAAAATCGGCGGGTAGAGGTAGCAATTTTACGCGATCTGGCCTCTCCTCCGAAAAATAGTATGGATCCATAGAAATAGAAAAGGAAAAGGGATAGCGCTTCTGTGCTATCCCTTTTTTCTTATCCATCCAGCCTGTCGGTCAGCGGCTTTTTGACGAGTTTTATGAATCACTGCTAGTCTGTTTGCTCAATTCTTTCAACTGTCGACTTTTGTTATACTTTCTTTTCAAAAGAAATCCCACCAGCACGATCGGAATCATGATGAGAAATATATAGAGCGAAACGTCATCTACCATACTTTCCGCCATACGCCCGTAAAAATAAAACAGGAACCCGACCACGTAAAATTTGACGGCCCGTCCAATAGCAGCATAGCCAATCAATTTCCATAAAGGGAAGTTCAAGCAGCCTGACAAAATGGTAAACACTTTAAACGGAATAGGTGTGAACGAACCGACGAAAATGGCCGCTTCGCCCTTTTTCTGAAACATCGCTGTTGCCGAATCAATCCACTCTTTTTTGAGAATTTTATAGAGGATCGATTTGCCCAAAAATTTACCAAGGAAATAACCGACTGGGGTACCGAGAAGACACGCGAAATATCCGAAGGTTGCAATCCATAAAGCTGATGAAGGATCAATCATACTCAGTGATACTTGAAGAAAGAAAACCGGAATCGGGAAGATGATTGCGTCTGCGAAGGAATGTATGACAATTCCCCAAATGCCATATTCCATTAAAAAATCCAAAGTGTTCTGAACCATCTATTTCTCCTTTTTTTACCCTATCTTTAACATCAATTCTAGCTCACTCGACCGCTCCAGATCCGCCGGGGTAGTGAGTGCTGAGCATTTTTGCACAAGCCTTGCACCAGCTTGCTCGAACACAGAAGCAACGAATTGCGAACAGAAAAAGGCATACTTTCGTTTGACCGGAATATTCAGCAGTATGCCGAGTAAACCAGGCAAGTTATATTTGTATAGATGCGATTCTCCTTCAAAACGACTTACGATATCACGGATTTTTTTATATTGGCACTCGCTGACGGAGCAGCGATATACCGCTAGTGTAGCATCTTTAAACAATCCATCACGCACATTTTCTTTTACGAAGCCGCCGACAAATGGATTCCGGGGATCCTTTCGGCCAAAGCTATAGACCTCATTGAGCTGCGGATCAAAAGCGATCGAAGCGTGGTTAAAAGGAGCTTTCGTATACCACCGGATCATTCGTGTAAATAACGTACCTGTATCGGAGAGGACAATATAGATTGGTTTCTCTTTGACCAGCATCGAGTTCACATCCGTACGCTTTTTTGGATAGTCGCAATGTCTCTATTATCCGAAAATCATTGGCTATCCAAAAACGTACCCACGGCGGATATTTCTACTGGACCTGAGGCGGATTATTTATGTTCTCGACGTAGGTTCCTCAACTGGTTGGCTTTCCCCAATTTCCAGCTTCAAATCCTCCATCCGTTTTTCGCCCCACTCATACATCATTTCAATAATCGGCAGTAAGGTCATCCCGAGCGCAGTCATGGAGTATTCTACTCGAGGTGGTACATCCGGAAATACCTCCCGATGAACAATCCCGTCTTCCATCAGCTCTTTTAGCTGACTGGTCAGCATTTTATGTGTAATTTTGGGGAACAAACGCTGAAGCTCACTAAAGCGGTGTGGTCCTTCTACTCCCAGATGCCAGAGAATCACGACTTTCCACTTTCCGCTGAATATCGATAAGGTCAGTTCCTTGGAACAGGTAAAATCTCCATTCCTGATTTTTTCCTGGGTCTCTTTTCGTAAGTCGGACATTCCATTCCCCTCGCAGTCAACAATGTAGCAATAGTATCTTTTTTGTAACCACCGCACAAAAAAGTGCATTCTTATGTTGCTCGTTTTGTCGACCTATAATAATTCATGTCGAAACATTCTCTATTGTAAAGGAGTGGCGCTATAATGTCTAAAAAAGTATTGATCGTAACAGGCGATGCAGTAGAAGCCTTGGAAGCATACTATCCTTATTATCGTTGTTTGGAGGAAGGATTTGAAGTCACGATCGCTTCACCAACCGATACAAAATGGCTCCATACCGTGGTTCACGATTTTGAAGACTGGCAAACGTTTACGGAAAAACGAGGGTATCAGCTTGAAGCGCATGCTTCATTCGACCAGATTGACCCTGAACAATATGATGCTCTGATCATTCCAGGTGGACGTGCTCCCGAGCATATTCGTCTCCATAAAGATTTTGCCAGGATTGCAAGCCACTTCTTTCAAAAGAATAAACCAATCATGATCCTCTGTCATGCGAGCGTGGCACTTACCGTGATTGCAGAGGAGATCAAAGGCCGGGAAATGACCGCCTACTTTGCTTGCCGTCCGGAGGTTGAAGCAGCAGGTGCGAAGTATGTCGAAACCCGCTTCCATGTGGATCGCAATCTGATTTCCGGCCATGCGTGGAACGACCTGCCGTCCTTAATGAAAGAGTTTGTCAAACAAGTAAACGCGTTGGCGTAAAGCCCTTTCCCTATCTCCCTACCATGATTGAAAAGGAGAGAACTGGGGAGAGGGTTTTTTTTGAGAAGAAAGTGAATGAAATCAAGAGCTTTGTCATGCAGAAGATAAAAATACGAAAGAATTTTTAGAAAATACACTTTGTTTTTTTGAAACGAGTGACATATAATATCTTCTGAAAGGGTAAGCGGTTAACCAATGGGTGATTGTCCTCGTCATTTCATGCGAGGATGTCTTTTTTGAAATTTGAGTAAGCGCTTTACCTGTCTTTAAGGAGGGGAAAAGATGAGTGATCTGAGTAAACTGACCGAGCTTAGTAGTAAAGCTGCACAGGTACGAAAATTAATTGTGGAAAGCGTTCATCATGCCAACGCTGGACATATTGGCGGACCGATGTCAGCTACAGACATTCTGGTCGCTCTTTATTTCGACAGTATGAACATTCGACCGGATCAGCCAGATTGGGAAGGACGTGATCGGTTTGTCTTGTCAAAAGGCCACTCCGCTATCGGGCTGTACAGCGTACTCGCTGTGAAAGGCTATCTGCCTGTCGAGGAACTGAAAACGTTCGATGCCATTGATTCCAGATTGCAAGCCCATCCTGACATGAATGTTCTTCCAGGGCTGGATATGTCTACAGGATCTCTCGGTCAAGGGATATCGGCTGCGGTGGGGATGGCGTTGGGAGCGAAGCTGAAAAATGAATCGTTCTACACCTATTGCATGTTGGGGGACGGAGAATCACAGGAGGGTCAGGTGTGGGAAGCAGCAGATATCGCTTCTCGTTACGGCCTGGATAATCTGATTGTCATCCTTGACTACAACAAGCTTCAGCAATACGGCTGGAATGGAGCGGACGGCGCCCGTGATTTGCCTGTCCATGCACCGCAGGAACGGTGGAACGCATTCGGCTGGAATGTCATCACGATTGATGGACATGACATGGAAGAGATTCTTTCCGCTGTGAAGCAGGCAAAACAGAACAAGGGAACGCCAACGGTGATTGTTGCCCATACCGTCAAAGGAAAAGGCGTCAGCTTCATGGAGAACAACTATTTGTGGCATTCCAAGGTTCCGACAAGCGAAGAACTGCAAAAAGCGTTGCAAGAAATCGGGAAGGGAGCGTAGGCAGATGATCCAAATTCAAACAGACAAACAGGTAGCGATGCGGGATGTTTTTGGGCAAACCTTGTTGGAGCTGAGTACCGCTGACGAGAGGGTACTGGGGCTGGATGGAGACCTGGCCAACTCCACCAAAATCGACAAGCTTGCAGAAAACAACGCGAAGCAGTTTTTGCAGATGGGCATTGCAGAGCAAAACATGCTGGGTGTTGCCGCTGGACTAGCGACTGTTGGTTTTCAGCCATGGGTGTGTTCCTTTGCCGCTTTCATCGTCAAACGGGCTTTGGATCAAATCGCCATATCGATCGCCCAGCCCAAGCTCGATGTCAAAATGATCGGTGCGTACAGCGGACTTTTAACAGGATGCACGGGAAAGACACATCAGGCCCTTGAAGACATCGCCATCATGCGAAGTCTGGCCAATATGATCGTATTAGCTCCAGCAGATGCGGTTGAATTGAAAAAAATGATGTTGTTTGCCCATCAGTACAACGGCCCCGTTTACATACGGGTTGCGCGCGATCCGTTGCCACAGCTCTTTTCCGAAGAAACGTACAAGTTTCAGCTTGGTAAAGGCATCACGCTAAAGGAAGGAACAGATGTCACGATCGTCTCGACCGGCACGCAAACCAGTCGGGTATTGGCAGCCGCCGCCAGCCTGGAGCAGGAAGGGATCTCGGCAGCCGTGCTTCATCTGCCTACTATCAAGCCTATCGATCAGGATGCGATCATTGCTGCCGCAGCCAGGACAGGCGTGCTTGTCACTGCCGAAGAGCACAATATTTACGGAGGATTGGGAAGCGCGGTAGCAGAGGTGCTGGTTGAACACCATCCTGTTCCCATGCTGCGCGTGGGTGTACGTGACCGCAACTCGGAGTCGGGATCAAATGAGGAGCTGCTGGCCAAATATGAGATTGGAGCGGCCGACGTGGTCCGGGTAACCAAGCAAGCGATCGCAAAGAAAAACGGCGGGGGAGGGATGAGAGTATGACGACGGGAACGGCTGTAGAGCGTTTGTTTATCGCGGGAGAGTGGGTGGAAACCAACCGGGCACATCAGGTGTACAACAAGTATAACGGTGAATTGTTCGCGCAAATCAGTATGGCGGGCGACCAGGAAGTAGACAGTGCGGTCACCGCCGCAGAGCGGGTATTGAGGTCGACTCCGTTTGCTGTGGAGCATCGGTACCAGGTGCTGATGAAGGTTGCCGAGCTATTGACAGAGAGTGCCGATGAAATTGCGGCAATTATAGCGCAAGAAGGCGGTAAGCCGATTACGGATGCCAGAGTAGAAGTACTCCGCTCGGCCAATACCTTTCAACTGGCTGCCAACGAAGCGCGATATTTGACGGGAAGTATGATTCCTAGCCAGGCTTCACCGGGCATTGGTTCCAGAATGATGTATACCGTGAAAAAGCCAATTGGCATCGTCTGCGCCATCACGCCGTTCAATTTTCCGTTGAATCTGGTATCACACAAAGTAGCTCCCGCTCTTGCCGCAGGGAATCCCATTATCATCAAGCCTGCTTCCGATACAGCGGTGACTTCATTGAAGCTGTGCGAATTGCTGGAAAAGGCAGGCGTACCCAAGGGCTATGTGCAATGCCTTGTTGGGAGCGGCTCAACGGTCGGAGAAAGACTTCTCAAGGACCCGCGCATTCAACTCTACACCTTTACCGGTTCGCCTGAAGTCGGGAAGCATATCCAGCAGACGATCGGGATGCGCAAGGTGACGTTGGAGTTGGGCTCTAACTCGGCGACGATTGTCCATGAGGATGCGCATATCCAGCAAGCGGCAGCCAAGCTTGCCAAGATGGCTTTTGCCCACGCTGGTCAGATATGCATTTCCGTACAGCGCATTTTCCTTCATGAGAGCATCGAGCAGGAATTCATGCAGGCTTTCCTCGGGCATGTTTCGAACCTTCGGGTAGGTGATCCCCTCGATCCGCTTACCGATGTCGGTCCGATGATCAGCGAGAAAGAAGCCAGCCGGATTGAGACCTGGGTACAGGAGTCGGTGGAACAAGGGGCAAAGCTCATCACGGGTGGCAAGCGTAACGGAAGCCTGTTCCAGCCAACCGTCCTGACGGGCGTACAAAAAGGAATGAAGGTAGTAGATGAAGAGGTGTTCGCTCCAGTTGTCTCCATTTCTACCTATAGCACCATAGAGGAAGCGATCGGGCTGGTCAATGATTCGAAATACGGCTTGCAGGCAGGCGTCTATACGAAATCGCTCAGTCTGGCGCACCGGCTGCCTTATTTGCTGGAAGTTGGTGGTGTGATCATTAATGATACGTGCTGCTTCCGGGCTGACCACATGCCGTATGGCGGAGTGAAGGAAAGCGGGCTGGGCAAGGAAGGGCCGGCGTATGCCATGCAGGAGATGATGGAAACCGTCACGGTCGTAATTAATCTGGATGAGTAAAAAGGGAGTTGGCATCCGTGAGAGGAAATTGTCTCATCGCTCAGTCTGGAGGCCCGACAGCCGTTATTAACAATTCGCTTTGCGGTATATTGACACAAGCAAAGGAATCAGGGGCGGTCCAAGAAATATACGGGGCCAGGCGCGGGATATACGGGATGCTGCATGGAGATTATGTCGGGCTGTCAGGACTACCTGCGACGAAGGTCAACAGCCTTCGCTGCAGCCCAGGTGCTGCGCTTGGTTCCTGGCGTTACAAGCTGCAGGATTCTGACGTGGAACAAATCGTCCTGCAAATGCGTCGGCATGACATCCGCTCCTTCTTCTATATTGGCGGGAATGGTTCGATGAGAGCAGCTCACATAATTGACGCAGCAGCAAAGAGGATCGGATATGACCTGCAAGTAATCGGCATCCCCAAGACCGTCGATAACGATCTCGTTCTAACCGACCATTCTCCAGGATATGGAAGTGCAGCGAAATTCATCGCGACCTGCGTGCTCGATATTGCTATGGATATCAGGAGTCAGCCGCGAAGCAAGAAAGTGACCATTGTGGAGACGATGGGTAGAAATACAGGTTGGCTGGCTGCGGCCAGCTCCCTGGTGACTCGCTCTGAAGCTGCTGTTCCACTCTTGATCTACATTCCCGAGTCGGTTTTTTCCCTCGAGCGGTTTTTGCAAGACATTACTGCCAGCTATGAGCAAAACGGATCCGTTCTCGCGGTGGTCTCAGAGGGAATTCGCGACCGATCTGGAAGGCTGCTTGCAGAGGATTCATTGGCACAAGACCCTGTCGGGCGGCCGCAGCTCGGAGGAGTCAGTACGTATCTTGCACAAAAGGTAAACCAACACACGAGCTTGAATGCCCGCAATGTTCTGCCTGGAATCTGGCAGAGAAGCGGTATGCTAATCTCATCCAAAAGAGATGCAGACGAGGCATACCAAGCCGGAAAGGTTGCCCTGCGATGGGCGCTGGAAGGTCGGTCAGGTGTGATGGTAGCCTTGCACCGCATTAGAAATTTTCCTTACGAGGTTTCGTACGAGCAAGTTCTTTTAGAGGATGTGGCTGGTCGTGAACAAGCATTTCCCATTGAATGGTATAATGAGCAAACCTGCAAGGTAACGGAAGGCTTCCATCATTATCTTGAGCCGCTCATACAGGGTGAAATGTTCGTTCCGATGAACAATGGCCTGCCAGTCTATGAAACGATATAAAAAAGCACTACAGTATGGAGGTGTTCAGCTTGAAAACGTACCGAATCGCGGTGATATCAGGTGACGGGATCGGACCGGAAGTGATCGCAGAGGGCGTCAAGATTCTTGATCGTGCAGCAGAGTTGTCTGGCAAGTTTCGCTTTGACTTTACCTACTTTCCGTGGGGATGCGAGTATTATGTGAAGCACGGCAAGATGATGGACGAGGACGGCCTCGCACAGTTGGCAGGCTTTGACGCTATTTACTTGGGAGCCGTTGGCTATCCGGGCGTACCGGACCATGTTTCGCTGTGGGATTTGTTGCTTACGATCCGGAAAGGATTTGACCAGTACGTCAACCTGCGTCCCATTCAACTCCTGAGAGGAGCTCCTTGCCCGCTAGCAGATGTCTCTCGGGAGAGTATCGACATGCTGGTCATACGGGAAAACTCCGAAGGCGAGTATGCAGGGGCGGGCGATTGGCTCTTTCCCGGACAAGAAAATGAGGTAGTACTGCAGACAGGCGTTTTTTCACGCAAAGGGACTGAGCGAATCATTCGGTATGCCTATGAAGTGGCGAGGGCGAGCGGAAAGACACTGACCAGCATCAGCAAAGGGAACGCCCTGAACTATTCCATGGTGTTTTGGGATCAGATTTTTGCACAGGTCGGAAAAGAATACCCGGATGTGGAGACAGCAAGCTATTTGGTTGATGCAGCCAGCATGTTTTTCGTCAAAGAGCCGGAACGCTTCCAAATCGTCGTGACCTCGAATCTGTTCGGGGATATTTTGACGGACCTGGGAGCGGCGATAGCGGGAGGCATGGGGCTTGCTGCCGGAGCGAATATCAATCCGGAGCGGAAGTACCCGTCCATGTTTGAACCGATTCACGGTTCTGCTCCTGATATTGCAGGAAAAGGAATCGCCAACCCGCTTGCTGCGGTCTGGTCGGCCAGCCAGATGCTCGATTTTTTCGGGCACGAGGATTGGGGACGCCAAGTGCTGTCTGCGATCGAAGAGGTCATGGTGCAAAAAACGGTGTTGACGCCTGATATGGGGGGTACATCGACAACCTCTGAAGTCGGAGACGCGGTTCGCAGCGCACTGGGCAATCTTATCCGTTCCTGATTTGTTTTCCTGATGTGAAACGGATGACGCCGGAGGGAGGGGCCATGCCGGTTGCGAAGGGAATTTCATTCCTGTATACTGGTTGATAAAGCGCTTTCCTCCATGCTCTATCGGACATTCTTGTGTTGACAAAGGAGGAGAAAGTAACAGAGAAGCAACCACCAATTGATAGGAAGGTTATTTCATGAAACCCACTATTTACGATGTTGCAAGAGAAGCTGGTGTCTCCATTGCTACCGTATCCAAGGTGATCAACAATACAGGACGGATCAGCGAGAAAACCAAGGAAAATGTATTGAATATTATGAAACAATTGAACTATCAACCGAGTGTTGTTGCTTCTGCATTAACGGGAAAGTCAACGTATACAATCGGGCTGATGATTCCTGATCTGGCGAATCCGTTTTTCTCCGGAATCGCTCGCAGTATTGAGGATCGGGCACACGTGCTGGGCTACAATTTGGTCATCTGCAGTTCAGACTACGATTCAGCAAAAGAGGCCAAGTATATTTCACTTCTGTTGCAAAAAAGTGTGGATGGGATCATCCTGGCTTCCGGTTTCGAAAACATTGAGACTGTCAAAGATTTGATCAAGCAGAAGGTTCCGACAGCCATTATCGCCAGGGAGATTCCGTCGCTTGAGGTAGATACGGTTGCGGTAGACGACTTTCTGGGAGGGTATCAGGCGACCTCTCATCTGCTGGCACTCGGACATACCAATATCGCGATTATCGCAAGGGACTTGTGGAGCAACCGCGAACGGATGCGTGGCTACAGGCAGGCTTTGGAAGAAGCGGGGATCGCCTATCCGAGTGAAGTCGAATACGTCAGTGAGTCGGATGTCGAGAGCGGCAAGCAGTTGGCTGAGCAAATTTTGCAACAGAAAAATCGTCCAACTGCGATTTTTGCCTGCAATGATTTGCTCGCGATGGGAGCCATACAGGCCGCACGGGAGCAGGCACTTTCTATCCCGCGTGACCTGTCTGTCGTGGGTTTTGATAATACCGTATGGGCATCCGTCACTGATCCCCCTCTGACAACGGTTGCCCAGCCGATTAGGGACATGGGGACACAGGTTATGAATCTCCTCATGCAAGAAATCAACGGACAAAAAAGGCATAGGCAGCGGGTCGTCTTGTTGCCAGAATTAATCGTTCGCGACTCGACAGCACGCTACGAGTCGTAGGAGAATCCCTTAGGGCGCGTTCCTTTCATTTATCAGGGAGCGCGTTTTTGAACGTATAAGAATTTATAAGGGCTACGCTTATGAATTCTGGAGCGCATGAAAACATTCCACTAAAACGCGATCGCTCCTCCTTGAGGAGACCTCGATAAAGGTTTTCTTACTGAATCAAAAAGTATAAACCTCGCGCATCCGCTTCCTGATTCAGCAAGAATAACCTTCCGCTAAAACGCGGTCGCTCCTCCTTGAGGAGACCTCGATAAAGGTTTTCTTACTGAATCAGAAAGTATAACTTCGCGCATCCGCTTCCTGATTCAGCAAGAATAACCTTCCGCTAAAACGCGGTCGCTCCTCCTTGAGGAGACCTCGATAAAGGTTTTCTTAATAAAGACCTGACAGGCGTACTAAAAATAAAAAACTAGTGCAAATATCTTTAATTTCATAACAATTTAGTCTATAATTCAAAACATAAAGAAAGTAAAGCGCTTTACCAATTGAATAAGGCTAGATTATCAAGGGGGTTGCTGTTCGTGAAAGCACTCGTAAAGGCAAGTCCAGGTCTCGGCAATGTAGAGGTAAGGGAGGTTCCAGAGCCGGTTTGCCAGCCAGACGGAGTCAAGATTGAAGTGGCTTATACTGGCATCTGCGGTACAGATCTCCACATCTATCATGACACGTTTAAAAATTATCCGCCTGTCATCATGGGGCACGAGTTTTCCGGGGTTGTAGCAGAGGTGGGGGCTGAAGTGACCTCCTGCCAGGTCGGTGATCGGGTAACAATCTTGCCATCCACTGCGATTACATGCGGCACCTGCTCCTATTGCAGAGTCGGGCATTACATGTTTTGCCCGGACCGCAGAGGAATGGGGCACGGGGTGAACGGAAGCTTTACCCGCTTCGTTCACGTCCGGGAAGATATGGTGTATAAAATTCCAGCAGAAGTGAGTCTGGAGGAAGCGGCGCTTTCCGAGCCTCTCGCTTGCGCAGTGCAGGCAATCGAGGAGCTCACGACGATTCGGGTTGGAGATACGGTCCTCTTGTCCGGCCCAGGTCCAATCGGTCTGATGTGCCTTTCCCTGTTGGTAATGAAAGGCTGCAAGGTCATTGTTGCCGGTACGGATGCGGATGTGCTGCGGCTCGATCTGGCACGTAAGCTGGGCGCGGATCTCGTCGTCAATGTGAGCGTGGAAGATCTAGAGGCCATCCTACATAAGCAAACGGGAGGAAGCGGCGTCGATGTAGCGGTGGAATGTGCAGGTGTGGGACTGTCCATTAGCAGTTGTTTGAAAGCGCTTAAAAAGCGAGGCACTTACATTCAGGTCGGGATTGTAGGGAAGGAGATCACGCTGGATTTCGATACGATTCTCTACAAGCAGCTTGCGGTGTTTGGCTCCCTGGCTCACTCCATGCAGACATGGGACCGGGTCATGAACATTTTGAAACAAGGAAAAATCAATCTTTCTTCTATCATCACAGACATTATGCCGCTTCATAAATGGGAGGAAGCTTTTCAGAAGTGCGAGAGGAAGACTGCGGGCAAAGTTTTGATTCACTATGGGGAATAACGGTCTGCCCTGTTGTCCTAGGGAGTGTGCCATTAAAATTTGATTGGTTAAGCGCTTACTTTACAAATCTGGATAATTTCTTGAAAATCGCTGCAGGAGGGAAAGGATGGGGAAAACCATGCTGGAAGTCCAGGAAAAAGAGCGGGAACACCATATTCCGCAGACAATGAGTGCGGGATTTCTCGATCGTGTACTGGAAGTGGGTATTAGGCAGATTCCAGTTCCGCAGGTAAGCGGAACAGAAGTGCTGGTTAAGGTGATGGCGGTCGGCGTCTGCGGTTCTGACGTTCATTACTACGCCCACGGGAAGATCGGCAACAGGATGGTCCAATACCCGCACATACAGGGCCATGAATGCGCAGGTATCGTGGTATCCGTCGGGGAGCGTGTGAAACGTTTTCGGGTAGGAGACCGGGTGGCGATTGAACCGGGCACCACCTGCATGAGCTGCAGGTGGTGCAAGGAGGGGCGCTACAATCTTTGCCCTGAAGTCCAGTTTCTATCCACGCCTCCGGTAAAAGGAGCTTTTGTTCAATATCTCAAGCACAGGGAAGATTTCCTCTTTCCGCTGCCTGACAGCTTGTCCTTTGAGCAGGCAACCTTGGCTGAGCCATTGTCTGTCGGAATTCATGCTGTGAGACGAGGCAGAATCAAGCCGGGTGACACGGTCGCTGTCTTCGGGATGGGACCCGTCGGACTTTTGACCGTGATGGCCGCCAAAGCATTTGGGGCCACGACCATTATCGCAAGCGATGTGGAGCCATTGCGTCTGGCTGCTGCAACCAAGATGGGAGCAACACATGTGGTCGACATCACGAAGCAGTCTGTCGATGACGTGATCGCTGGGGTGACAGGCGGCGAGGGCGTCGATGCGATCTTGGAAACCTCGGGCAACGAAAAAGCGCTGCAATCGGCAGTTCCGTTGATCAAACGGGGCGGAGCGTTGGTCGTAATCGGCTTCCCGGCAGCAGAAGAGGTACCGCTCAACATCACCCTCATGCTGCAAAAAGAAATCGACATGTACGCCGTGTACCGGTATACAAACACGTATCCGCAGGCGATTGCTCTCCTGGCAGAAGGAGCTTTTCCGACAAGTGAACTGCTCACTGATTTTTACTCGCTGGATCAGCTTCAGCAGGCCATGGAGCAGGCTCGCACCAACAAGAGCGGCAGTTTGAAGGTTATCGTGTATCCGAATCCAAGCAGTAACGATCAACCCTGAGGGGAGAGGAAAAAGTGATGAAAAAAGCGATGAAGTGGATGTGTGTGACAGCAGCTTTGGCCCTGACTTTGGCGGGGTGCGGAGGAGGGGGCACGTCTTCCTCTACTGGAGCGAGCGGTTCTTCTGCTACCGGTTCAGGCGATCAGATCGTCCTGAATCTGAGCATTCCCGAGCCGGAAGGAGCCAAATTCGATATTGCGGCAAAAGCCTTTAAAGAAGAGCTGGAGCGGCTCACAAACAAACAGATGTCCGTCAAAATCCACTACAACAACACGTTCGGGGGAGAGCGCGAAGTCTTTGAAATGATGGGGCTCAACTCGTTGGACATGGGCTTGATTTCAGCGGGGCCGATGGGCAACTGGGTCAAGGAATTCAATATGTTCGACCTTCCGTTTTTGTTTAACGACCTCGACCATGCCCATGCTGTGCTCGATGGAGACCTTGGGGATGAACTTGCACAAAAATTTGAACAGGCAGCCAATGTGAAAATTCTGGGCTGGATGGAAAACGGCTTCGTCTCCACAACTTCCAACAAACCCATTCAGACGGTCAATGACGTGGCCCATATGAAAATTCGCGTTCAGGAAAATGAAGTTCAGATCGACACGTGGAAGGCGTATGGGGCAGACCCTACCCCGATGGCCTGGACAGAAGTATTTACCGCATTGCAGCAAAAAGTAATCGACGGTCATTCCAATTCGCCGGCTACGATCAAGTCCTCCAAAATTTACGAGGTTCAATCGCAGGTGACACTGCTTGAAGACAGATTTTCACCAGCTCCACTGGCAATCAGCAAAGCGAAGTTCGAATCGTTGACGCCTGAGCAGCAGGAAGCCGTGAAGCAAGCAGCCAAGTACGCCGTGCCGATTGGGAGAAAAGCAAACCAAGACAAGATCGATGAAGCTGTTGCTTTCTTCAAGGAAAATGGCGTGACTGTAGCGACGCCGGACAAGGAGTCCTTTAAAGCCAAGGTAGAGAGCGTCTATGAGAAATGGGCGCCGCAAATCGGCAAGGAAATGATTGATAAGGTCCGCAATTACAAGCAATAACGCAGGAAGGAAGTGCGGTGACATGGGTTGCCTCCCTTCTTACGAGAAAGGGTGCAGAAGATGAGAAACCTCTTGCATCAGTATACGCAACTGATAGATGCACTGAATAAATTTTTTGGATGGTGCCTGGCAGTCATCATCGGCGTCATGTCGATTCTGATCTTTTGGCAGGTTGTGGCCCGCTATGTGATGGGCTCGTCGCTTGCCTGGTCGGAAGAATTGTCGAGATTCCTGATGATTTTCATGATTATGGTCGGGGCAGCGGTCGCGCTTGGCAAAGGCAGCCTGCTTGCGGTTGAGATCGTGCCGGAGCTGATGCGTGATCGTGCGAAGAAATGGCTGAAGATTGCTACTCATCTCATTTCCTTCGTCTTTTATTACATCCTGATCGTGTTCGGTTGGAAGCTGGCACAAAATTTTGCCGGACAGATCGCACCTGGAACCGGGCTGTCCATGTTTTGGGTATATATATCCTTGCCAATTGGAGGGGGACTGATGCTCCTGAATTCCCTTTCCAGCATCATCAAAGAGTTTATTGGAGAAAAGGGGTGAAATCATGCTGATTGTCTTCTTTGTGGCTTTGCTGGTTCTTCTTTTTATCAGTGTGCCGATTGCTTCATCCCTTAGCTTGGCGACCATTGCAGGGATTTGGATGCACGATTCCCTGCCGTTGCAAATCGTTCCCCAACGAATCTTTGTGGCGCTCAATTCATTTCCTTTGATGGCGATTCCGTTTTTTATCCTGGCGGGGAATCTCATGTCAGCTGGCGGAATGTCGCAGCGACTGGTGAATTTTGCTGGTGCTCTCGTCGGACATCGTACAGGCGGACTGGCTATGGTAGCCATTATTACTTCGATGTTTTTTGCCGCCATTTCCGGTTCGGGAGCGGCGACGACTGCTGCGATCGGCTCCATCTTGATTCCTGCAATGGTGGCAAGAGGCTATCATCCGGAATATGCTTCTGCCAATCAGGCAATTTCAGGGGCACTTGGTGTCATCATTCCGCCTAGCATTCCGATGATTTTATACGGGGTAGCTGCGGAAGTATCCATCGGGGACATGTTCTTGGCGGGTATTTTGCCAGGGCTTCTCATCACGTTGTCCCTTCTGGTCAGCGCCTACATTATTGCGAAAAAACGCGGTTATCACGGGATGGAGAAGAGAAGCTACAGCGACGTTGGAAAATCTTTTAAAGAAGCCATCCTAGCGATTGTAATGCCGGTTATCGTCCTGGGCGGCATATATTCCGGTGTGTTTACTCCTACAGAAGCGTCAGTTGTGGCAGTTGTTTACTCTTTTGTCGTAGGTTTTCTCGTTTATCGGGAAATCAGCCTGAAGCAACTGATGGAAACATTGCGTGACTCTGCCCTGGCCAGCTCAGTCATTATGATTGTGATTGGAGCTGCGGGATTGTTCGGTTTTTTTGTCAGCATCACAGGCGTGCCTGATATGGTGTACGATTTCGTCTCCGGAATGGTAACGAATAAATATATGTTTCTTATCATGGTCAACATTTTGCTGCTTTTGGCCGGGATGTTTTTGGACGGAGGCGCAGCCATCCTCATCTTCGTGCCGCTCTTGTTTAGTACGGCCGTGAACCTGGGCATTGACCCGATTCATTTCGGGACGATTATGGTAGTTAATCTCGCCATCGGGCTGGTGACGCCGCCTGTAGGAATCGACCTGTTCGTCGTCGCACAAATATCGCGACTATCCATCAGCAAAATCGCCCGGGCAGCCGTCCCTCTGATCATCCTGCTGTTCGTCGACGTGCTGGTCATTTCTTTCATTCCATCGTTGTCCACCTGGATACCTTCCTTAATGAAATGAGGATTGACACCTTGAGATAAGACACGGGTAAGCGATTCTACCCACAGGTCTGTTCAAGGTGTCTTTTTCTTGTTCGGAGATCCGTCGCCAGGAGTCCGAGGCTTTTCAGCTGCGTAGCACTTCCCAAAGTCGCCCTGAAAATACCCACTAAACGGTTAGAGTGAAAACTACGGCTGGACGAGGAAAAAGGAAAAAAAGCGAAGTTCTTTGGGACGCCTCCACCAACCCCCGAACGGCTTTTGTTATAATAAATTATATTTTCTAAATAGTAGTGGAGGTCCAACATGACAGAAAAAAATTATACTATTAGTGATTTAGTCGACGTTGTGAGAAAAGGAAATGCCCCACCCCCATGTGATACTACCCTTCAGGTACATGCCTATTATGCGGAGGAAGGGATTTCCAGAGGACGCTGGGAGGTTTCATCCTTGTTCATCAATGGAAACGGAGTAGTAATGGGCGGCTTATTATCTGCTGCAGCCGACATCATGATGGCATATGCGATCGCCTCCTGCCTAAACGATGATCAACGATTTGCCTCCATCAATTTGCAAACGACCTTTCATCGCCCAGCCTTTCAGGGAGTTGTGGAGATTGAAGCAAGGGTAGAGCGGTTAGGAAAATCGGTAGCTTATCTGGTAGCCGATCTCACGCAGGATGGCAAGAAGGTAGCTTCCTCAGTATCTTCTGTCATGATTATGGAGGCTTAGAGGTTTGGGACAGAGCGTCATTCTTGACAAACAGGGAGAAAGAAGGGATAATGAACGTAATAACTCAGTAAACTACTCGGAATACTAAAAATAAAAAAGAGGTGAGTTCTTTGGAACGGACCATTCATATTCCAAGCGGCGATGTTTCGCTCGCAGCGACCTGGCATGATCCGGAAATACCTACTGGCAAAAAGAGTGCGAAATCCCCTCTCGTTATTATTTGCCATGGCTTTATCGGCAGCCGGATCGGGGTGAACCGTTTGTTTGTGAAAGCCGCCAGAGAGCTGGCTGTACATGGCTTTGCCGTATTGCGGTTTGATTATGGGGGATGTGGCGAAAGCGGTGGGGACTACGGAGCAGGTGGGCTGGATGTTTTGCTGAAGCAGACTCGCGACGTTCTCGATTACGCTTTTTCACAGGAACAGGTGGACCATGAGCGAGTGAGTCTCTTGGGCCATAGTCTTGGAGGAGCTGTTTCGGTGCTTACTGCAAGCCAGGATAAACGCATTCATTCCCTTGTTACGTGGGCAGCGGTTGCCCGCCCTTATGAAGATATCGTTCGTATTGTGGGAGAGCAGGAATATGAGGAGGCCCTTTCCGATGGGGTTACGGATCATGGCGGCTACTTGTTATCAGATCGCTTTTTCCTTTCGCTGAAAGGCTCGTTGCCCCTGCGCCAAGCCAAGCAGTTTGAAGGAGACGCATTGCTGTTGCATGGAAACCGGGACGACGTCATAACAGTCGATTCGATGTTCCACTATGAGCATGAGCTTCGTTTGCGCAGGAGAGGACGTTGCGAGACAGAGGTTGTCGTTGGGGGAGACCATACCTTCTCATCGGCGGATAGCTACAATCGCTTAATTGCAAGTACGGTGAACTGGTTGAGTCGGCAGATGGAGGAAGAAAAGTTCGCTGTTTAGTGGTGGGGAGGAAACAGGAGAAAACGCTCCAGATTCTTGGAACAACTACTGGAGGTCATCCCTGTCCGGCTCCATGAAAAAAGGGAAACCGCGTCCAAAGTAGCCGCTTCAGGAAGCTTTTCAGAGGTGGACGCTTAAAGGTGTGTTTCTCTTTTTTCATGGAGCCTTTGCTGTTGTTCCAAGATCTTCCGCTTATTTCTCCTGTTTCCTCGGCCAGCCAGAGTCTATAACGGGTACTTTTTGGAAACTTTTCAAATTTAATAAAAGGATAGCCGCATGACGGGCTATCCTTTTTTCGTTTTTATCTCTTCTAGCAGCCCTTGGCATCCGGCCAGAACGAGCTCGTATACATGCTCGAAGCGCCCTGTGTAATAAGGGTCCTCCACATTTTGTTCCTTGGTGGATGGCGCAAAGTCGAGCAGGCGGTACACCTTTTTGCCGGCGGGGGTCATCCGGTTTAGCGCACTCAGGTTTTCGTCATCCATGCAGACAATATAGTCGTAGTCCAAAAAATCCCGGGAAGTGATTTGACGGGCACGGAGGGTGTCATGGGCAATCCCTTTTTGAGTCAGCACTTTCTGTGTTCCGTTGTGCGGACGCTCCCCCGCATGCCAGCCTCCAATTCCGCAAGAATCAATCGAAATTTGTCCGGACAGGCCTTCTTGCTCCACGAGGTGGCGAAAGACAGCCTCTGCCATCGGCGAGCGGCAAATGTTGCCGAGGCAAACAAATAATACGTGTGTCATGTATGTACTCCTTTCCTCGTACCGTCGTTTTCAATCTCTGTATGATAGAATAACATAAGTGTGAATACTATCGAAGTTTCCAAAAAAGGCGAGGATTGGATTGTGAAATCGTACATCTACCGCATCCGCTTTGTTGCTTCTGTTATCACTGTTACTGTACTTCCGATTGTCATTACTGGGATCGTGCTATTGAAAGCAGCAGAACAAGCGTTGTTGAAAGAAAAGGAGCAAAAGCTGATCTCTATCACGCAGCAATTAGATTTTGCACTTACCAAAGATTATGACGAGCTGGTAATAGAGCTAGGGTTATCAGGGGCTTCCCGCGAAGATAAAATTAAAGCAATAAACAGGAAGTTGGAACCGCTTACAGATCGGATCGCTGCCGCACATCCTGGTATTGGCGTTGGATATTATGCAGCCGGGCTGGATTCCATCATCACATACGGGCCTAGCAAGGAAATGCGTTTGCACGTCGGAAAGCCGATAGGAGCCAATCACCCGGGACGCTCTGTCATGCAAACAAGGCAGATTGAGGTGAGCATCGGAGAGCAAGTGCGGGGAAATATCATGAATGCCATGATTCCGCTTATTAGAGGCGATCAAGTAATCGGGTATGCCTGGGCAAATGAACTTATGACTAACATAGACGTACAGTTGGCAGGGATGAGACAAGGAATTTACGCGATTTTAGGTATTGGCTGTGTCATCGCAGCCGTAGCCAGCGGATTGGTCGTGCATCGCCTGGAGGTGATTTTGGCAGAGATTAAGTCGGGGCTTAGGAAGCTGAGCTTTGATCTTTCTTTTCGCATGAAAAAGCTTGATGGCGAGCCAGGAGAGATTTCTGGAGCCATCAACAAACTGGCAAGTGACCTGCAAACCAGCCGCAGCCATACAGAAACGATCATGGACAGCATGGATAGCGGAGTGATCGCGTTGGATCAACGAGGACGAATTACAGCCTGGAACTATTCGGCCGCGCAGTTGATCGGGCTTTCCTTAGAGCAGGCGAGGGGAGTGTTATATACAGAGGCTTTTGCAGGGAGTGAGACATTTCGAAACATCTTGTCCGAGACTCTCCAAAACGGTCGAACGATTCGAGATGCACAGTGGCTGCACCATCACCACGAAAAAGGCACCCTTTGTCTAAAGGTCAGCACGTCGATTTGGAAGAGCCCAATGGATGAAGTACTAGGGGCAATCGTCGTGTTGGAAGACAGGACGGAGTGGAAACAAATGGAGACGAGGCTTGCCCAAGCAGAGCGTTTGGCGGTTATTGGAGAGTGGGCGTCTAGTATTGCCCACGAGGTACGCAACCCGCTTACGTCGATTAAAGCTTTTGCGCAAATTATCGAGGAAGAATTGCCAAAAGAGCATGACAGTCGTGAGTATACTGCCATTATTGTAGAAGAGGTGGAACGGTTGAATCGCTTTGCGGACGAGTTATTGCTGTTTTCTCGTCCCAGCGAGGAGCCGAATGTACCGGTTCATCTTTTGCAAGTGATACACCAGTCGCTGAAGCTGATAGAACCTGGCATTACTGGCAAACAAATCACAGTACAGCAAGCGCACGAGAATGATGTGCCTTTGGTGCAGGCATCTCCGGAGCTATTAAAGCAAGTGTTTTTAAATATTTTGCTCAATGCGCTGCAAGCGATGCCGGAGGGTGGAGTCATACAGATCGGAACGAAAAGAGAAGGCGACTATGCTCATGTCCATGTGACAAATGAAGGTCAACCAATTGCGGAAGAGCATTTGCTATCGGTCTTTGAGCCTTTTTATACGACCAAACCGGCGGGAACGGGACTGGGACTCGCTATCTCCCAACGGATCGTACAAGCATATGGGGGTCATATATTTGCCGAAAACCTGTCAGGAAGTGTGCGATTCACCGTGGTGCTGCCAGTCAGAAAAGAAGGAGGGATATAGATGAAAAGGCGGGTGTTAGTCGTAGATGACGAAACCAACGTCAGGAAGGCGTTGTCCATGACGCTGCGCAAAATGGGCTATGAAACGGGAGAAGCAGCCAGTGGCATAGAAGGGTTAGAGCAGGTAGAGAGCTTTTGCCCACAAGTCATGCTCCTGGATCTGCGAATGCCAGAGCTTGACGGTATGGAGACACTGCGTCGGCTAAAGCAGAAAGCCGGTAAACAACCCAAAGTCGTGATGATGACCGCTTACGGTTCAGCAGGTGATGTCATGGAAGCGATGAAGCTGGGGGCATTTGATTATGTCCAAAAACCGTTTGATCTATTGTCGGTGAAGCAAGTAGTGGCAAACGCACTCATGCACGCAGAACCAATGGAAGAGCAAGAGGGCGATCAGGTGCAGAAAGAAGAGCGCACCAGCGGCGCTAGCTTGGTTGGACTGGGCCCCGCGATGCAAGACGTGTATAAGCTGGTTGGAAAAGTAGCCATGTCCAAAGCAACTGTCTTGATTCAGGGAGAGAGCGGAACGGGAAAAGAGTTGATTGCCAGGGCAATTCATGCCAATAGTCCGCGCGCCGATATGCCTCTGATTCCTGTTAACTGTGGGGCTATTCCAGAAAACCTGTTAGAGAGCGAGTTGTTTGGCTATGAGCGGGGGGCATTTACTGGAGCAGTCGGTCGCAAGCATGGCTTGTTTGAATTAGCAGATGGAGGAACTCTTTTCCTAGATGAGGTGGGGGAGTTGAGTCCCGCATTGCAGGTCAAGCTGCTCCGGGTTTTGCAAGACCGTATGTTCATCAGATTAGGCGGTGTTGAGCCGATTTCTGTAGACGTGCGCGTCATTGCTGCCACCAACAGAGATTTACAGGAACGGATCAGGCAAGAGCTGTTCCGAGAAGATTTGTATTACCGGCTTAACGTCGTTCCGATTCACATGCCGCCGCTCAGAGAACGAAAAGAAGACATACCGCTGCTCATCCGGCATTTTCTCGATAAATATGGAAGGGAAATGGGAAAGGAAGGTCTCTTCCTATCTCCTGCGGCCACAGAGGCGATGCTCTCGTATCACTGGCCAGGCAACGTACGACAGCTAGAAAATACGATTGAAAGAGCCGTTGTGCTCGCAAGCGGGCGTGTCATTCTGCCCGAGCATGTGCAGGCACACCTGAAAGAAAATGCAATAGGCGAGGCAAGTATCCTTGGAGGAATTCGCTTTGAAGGCCGGACGATGAGGGAGATCATTCAAGAGGTAGAACGGGAAGCGATTGATCGCGCTTTGAGAAAAGAGAAGGGAAACAGGCTGCAAACGGCAAAACGTCTAGGAATTTCACGAAGGGCACTGCTTTACAAATTGGAGATGTACGGGCTCGACTTATCGATTGAAGAAAGGGAATAACGAATGAGTGCGCAAACAAGAGCCAGACTGTGCAAAAAGTAGTCAGTGCATAGAAAACACGTTATGAAAACGCATTCATTTCACTCGTTTCTTTTATGCTCACACGCTGGCACATCTCTTGCTTTACTTGAAAGTAGAAGTGATCTACTTTTATGGAAAGGGGTATGCCTTATGTTTCAAGCCTTAACAAACGCGTCGGTCAGAATGGTGCAGCGTTATTTGCCAGACGCCTTTTTATTCGCAGTCATTTTAACTTTTCTCGTCTTTATTGCCGGGATCTTCATCAATGGCAAAACACCAATGGAAATGGTCAATTATTGGGGGGGCGGTTTTTGGAGCTTGCTCAGTTTTACGATGCAAATGGTGTTGATCTTGATTACCGGTCATACACTAGCCAGCACCGCTATTTGTAAAAAGGGGCTCAATGCCTTAGGTTCACTCGCCAAGACACCTGGTCAAGCCATTGTCTTGGTCACACTGGTCTCCTGTATTGCCAACTGGATCAACTGGGGCTTCGGACTGGTAATCAGTGCTTTGCTGGCGCGTGTGCTAGCCAACCAAGTAGAAAAGGTCGATTATCGCTTGCTTGTTGCCAGTGCGTATGGCGGATTCGTGGTCTGGCACGGAGGATTGGCAGGATCTGTCCCGTTGACGATTGCTACCGAAGGTCATAGCCTGGAAGATATCATTGGTGTCATCCCTGTGGCAGACACCATGTTTTCACCGATGAATCTAACAATTGTGGCAGCGATTATGATTGTACTCCCGATCGTGAACAGGCTGATGATGCCAGCGGAAAAGGATGCGATCGTATTTAAAGGGGAGGGCATCGGTCAGGAAGAAATAGCAGCGGCGACTGAATCAGCAGCTGATGACACGCCTGCATCGAAGCTGGAGAACAGCCGCATCATCTCCATTCTCGTTTCAGTTCTCGGAATCATTTTTATCATTGCGTATTTTGCTGAAAAAGGCTTCAAGCTGAATCTCGACATCGTTATCATGGGCTTTTTATTTCTAGGGATTTTGTTGCATGGAACGCCGCGCAAGTTTTTGGATGCGATGAATGAAGCCGTCAAAACAACGACTGGCATTGTCGTTCAATTTCCGTTCTACGCGGGGATCATTGGCATGATGACCGCATCTGGATTGGCCGCAAGCATTTCGCAGTGGTTTATCAGCATCTCGACGCCGACCACATTCCCGTTGTTCACGTTCTGGAGCGCAGGCTTGCTGAATGTGTTCATTCCTTCAGGAGGCGGTCAATGGGCAGTACAAGGGCCGATCATGCTTCCAGTCGCGACTGAGCTCGGGGTTTCTCATGCCAAAGTAGCCATGGCCATCGCATGGGGAGATGCGTGGACCAATTTGATCCAGCCATTCTGGGCACTCCCTGTCTTGGCATTGGCGGGACTTGGCGCGAGGGATATCATGGGATACTGCTTGATGATGCTGTTGATAACAGGAGCTATCATCAGCTTGGGCTTCCTCGTCTTTTGAGGCAGGTTCATTGCCAAAGCACTCGTTTTTTGCTATAATATATAGAGTTTCCCCAATAAATAATCGTATATCTTGAGTTTTCTAGGGTTCCGCGGACAGTAAGTATACCGGTCTGGACCGAGAGAAAACCCACGACCACGTTCGTGTACACGGAGGGATAAAAGCCCGGGAGAATATCTGTGATGGTATTCACCCGCGGCTTTTTTTGCATGTGAAAAAGTTTTAGCTATCATAGGCGCGCTCATCTTTTGGGGAACCATACAGGAAAGGAAGGGAGCTTGTCAGCATGGGAAAAAATTGGTTGCTCGTCGTAGTGGCTGCTGTCTTTGAAGTGATGTGGGTTACGGGGCTTAAGCACGCAGACAGCTTTTTGACGTGGACGGTCACCGCCATTGCCATCATCATTAGTTTTGGAGTCTTGGTCTATTCAGGGAAAAAACTGCCTACCAGCACGGTCTATGCCGTTTTTGTCGGCTTGGGGACAGCCGGTACCGTCATCAGTGAGATGGTTCTGTTTGGCGAACCGTTCAGTTGGGCCAAGGTGGGGCTGATCGCTTTGCTTTTGATCGGGATTCTCGGATTGAAATTGGTGACGCATGAAAACGAAGATAAACGAAGCAAAGAAGGTGAAGTGGCATGACATGGGTATCGTTACTTTTTGCCGGACTGTTTGAAGTAGTCGGTGTAATCGGGATCACTCAGGTAAATCGTAGACCTTCAGCAGCCTCCCTCCTTATCTTGATTGGCGGATTTACACTCAGCTTTGTCCTGCTTTCATTTGCCATGACGGAAATAGCCATGGGTACAGCGTACGCAGTTTGGACGGGGATTGGAACAGTCGGTAGCGCCCTTGTAGGGATGCTGTTTTACGGAGAGCCAAAGGATAAGCTGCGTATCCTTTGTATTGCCCTGGTGATCGGGTCAGTGGCGGGGCTTAAATTAATTGCATAACACAGAACAAAAAACGACAACGAACATTTCAAGGGAATAGTATAATTGAACAGGTTCGGATAATGACAGATTTTTCATGCGAGGAGGATATATAGCTGCATGAGCTCATTTTGGGCAACTCTAAAACAAGGAAATATGTCATCGGCTACGGCAGCCTTGGGGAACACGGGCCTTGCTATCGTCAAAGGATTCGCTGCTGCGTACAGCGGAAGCGGAGCTATGTTCGCTTCAGCGATGCACTCGGTTGCCGATGCAGTAAACCAGGGTTTTGTTTTTTTCGGCAGTGTTCTGGCAGAGAAAAAGCCTACACCCAAATTTCCGACCGGGTTTGGTCGCGTCATCAATCTCTTTTGCATGATTGCAGTCATCGTAGTGACGATCATGGCATACGAGACCATTATGGAAGGCGTTCACCTCATCCGTGAACCCGCTGCATCCAGCCATTTTTGGGTCAACTTCGTTATCTTGTTATTGGCGATCGTAGTAGATGGCTATGTTCTGGTAAAGGCAATGAATGAGATCGTGCATGAAACGCGTGCAGAAGCGAAAGGCTGGGCAGTGGTAGCAGCAGCCTTTCGCAATGTTGGACGTGCTGCACCCCCCACACGGCTTGTCTTTTATGAAGACATCGTCGCGACCACAGGGGCACTATTCGCCCTGATCGCAGTCATCGTCACGCAGTTTAGCTCCTTTGTCCTTTTGGACGGGATTGCTACGATCCTGATCGGCATCCTGATGATCGGTGTGGCCTTCAAAGTCGGATATGATAACATGGTCGGATTAATTGGTGTAGCTGCGCCAAAAGAAGTAGAGGATCGGGTAGCTGGCATCATATTCGCTGACCCGGATGTTACGGATATTAACCGTTTGCGGATTGTTCAGGAAGGCCGCTTTTACCATGTAGAGTGTTATGTCGAGCTGCGGGAAGGTCTGACACTGGCAGTAGCTGACGATATCAAATACCGGATACGGGATAGCCTGCTCACTGACCCGGATATCAGCGATGTAACGATGGGCATTCTGGAAGATGACGGCATAAGTGACTGGAATCGAACAGAAAAGCTCGAAGCGACGTAAGAAGACGTTAGAAAAGGTAAAAAGCGCCCCTCGCCTGCAGCAAAACAGGTGAGGGGCGCTTGTGGTATTAGGAGACGGACACCAGCTGATCGGTTGTCTCTGCTCCCTCTTTCGCAAACGGAGTAATCAAGACACGGGTGACGCGGTGGTTATCCATGAATTTGACTGTGAACAAGTAATTTTCCCATTCGACAGAAGCGCCGACAGCAATCTCTTCTTCCAATTGACTGTAGAGCCAGCCGCCAATCGTATCCACGTCCTCAGACTCCAACTCAAACGGGATATGGTCGTTCAAATCGGCCAAGGTGAGCATACCGGATACAGACAAGCCGTTCTCTACCTTTTCAATCTCCGGTCGTTCTTCGTCAAATTCGTCCTGGATATCCCCGACGATCTCTTCCAAAATGTCTTCCATGGTTACCAGACCGGCAGTACCACCGTATTCGTCGATCACAATGGCAAGCTGCGAACGCTTTTTCTGCATCAAACGCAATACGGTGCTAATCTCCATCGTTTCTGGTACAGTCAAAACCGGGCGAAGTAATTTATCCAGCTCGACTTGACCATCTTGCAAAGCCGCGAGATAAAAGTCGGTTGCATGGACAAATCCAATGATGTTGTCTTTGTCCTCATCCGCTACGGGGAATCGCGTATGGCGTTGGGTGCGGATGATCTCCAGATTTTCCTCAAACGTATTCGTTGTATATAAGCAAACCATGTCTATGCGAGGGATCATGGTCTCCCGAGCCAAGGTTTCGGAAAAGTCAAAAACGTGTTCCACCAGCGACAATTCGGTTTGGTCGATATGGCCGCTTTGGTGACTTTGATTAACCAGGATACGAATTTCTTCCTCTGTATGTGCCGCTTCATGTTCAGATACGGGATCGAGGCCCACGCGTTTCATGAGGGCGTTGGCTGTTCCGTTCAGGAACCAAATAGCCGGGTAGAGCAATTTATAGAAAAACATCAATGGCGCTGCAACCCACAGCGAGGTTATTTCTGCTTTCTGAATGGCCAGCGACTTCGGTGCCAATTCACCCAAGACGATGTGCAGGAACGTGATGATCGCAAATGCCACACCGAAGGAGATGGCTGAGATCAGATAACTAGGGAGACCGGATGAACCAAGCAAAGGTTCTACGATCATGTGGGCAATGGCCGGTTCCCCGACCCATCCAAGACCCAGCGATGCGAGTGTGATACCGACCTGGCAGGCAGATAAGTATCCATCCAGCTTTTGGGTTACTTTTTGGGCGAATACAGCTCGTTTGTTCCCTTCATTGACCATTTGCGTCAGGCGCGTTTGCCGTACCTTGACGAGAGCAAACTCTGCGGCTACGAAAAAGCCGTTGAGAAAGACAAGAAATATGACAAGCAGTAGGTTGAGCACTATCGGAACGCTATCCAAGTAAATAGTCATCCTCTCTAGAATGTTGTGAAAGTACACTTTCTATTTTATCTGGTTTGGAACCAACGCACAAAAGCGATAAACAACCGTAGAAGGCGTTTCTGACCTGTTGCTCGAGAAGAGAGACCCTCAGATATCTGTAGCTCATGTTTTTGAGCCCGGAGAAGGTCATAGATAGTCAAAACGTCCGGTGAGACCGACCGGACGATTCGTTTTACGGATGCAGCACCTGTTGTCCGTATACAAAGAACCCCGACAAGACTGCGGCCAGGCCGAGATATGCGGCGAGTACTTTCCACTTCGTAGAAGCAGGTGCCTCGTAGTAAGTAGTCAGTCGGTGCATCTGTTCATCCACTTCAGCGAGTCGTTGCCCTGCCACTCGCTCTCCCTCAGTCAGTACCTCGGAGGGGGCGGGGCGGAGAGGATCGGAGTCGATGAACAGGACAGGCTCGCGTTCCCACTGCTTAAACAGATCCCATTTTCGATGGAGATACACTTTATCCAATCGCAGACGGTCGCGTTGGAGGCGCTTTTCATCCTGCACAAAAGGGATTAAAAAGCCCTTGTGCGGCTCTATTCGAGAGAGGGCCGCCACCTCTTCATTCAATTGTACGCGTTTGTCCCATGTTGATTCCAAGCGAGGCCACTCGGCCAAGGCTTGCTGGAAGTCTTGCAATTTGTCACGCTCATACTGCAAGACCTGATGCTGGTAGCCCTCCCTCAATCGACTCCACCACGTAATGAGTCCGATGATGAAGATGAAGACCATGATTGGTCCGGGTGAGGCAAACAGCATGATGCCAAGTCCCACTAATCCGACGAACCAAATCTTCGTCGATAAAACGGAAACAATCCGACCGCCATCCAGTGGTGAAACAGGCAGCAGGTTAAACAGGTTGAGTAAGGCCCCGAGGTAGATCACTAAGGCCCAGAACGGATCCTGTGTCCACCAGTAAAGCGGCAGTGCAGGCAAGAAAGCAAGCATGCCCGCAAGTGGTCCCCCGTAAGCGAGATAGGCCTCTGTACTGGCATCGCGAGGCAGGTCCTTCATGGAAATAAATGCACCTGCAAAAGGGATGAAGACAGCGGGTGAAGTGGCGATGCCCTTCCGCTTAGCTGCAATCACGTGTCCCATTTCATGGACAAAAATCAAATAGACAAGGGCAACAGCAAATTTCCATCCATAAAACATCGCATAGGCCCACAAGCTAATAACCATCGACAACAAGGTAGTGCCGAATTTAGAAAACTTCAGAATTCCTAATAACCATTTCAGATTGGCCAGCAAAAAGGCACCAATGGCTAAGAGGACCGAACGGCTTTTCTTCATGAAGGTTCCTCCCAAACATCATGGCAGTCTTTGATTTATACGATAGAAGCCTAGGAAAGTTTCTTAGGCGAACACTTTTCAGGTTTAATCTTCCAAACGGGGATTCGTAAAAGTAAAGCCATACTCGCCGTACGTAGGATTGTACAGGAGCTGTCCTCCGTCAAAATACCAAAAGTCGCTGGGACGAATGACAAAGGTCAGTCCTTCTACTTCAAAGATTGCATCATCGGTCATGACTTCATCTTTTTCAATGGCGTAAAACAATCCACCTGTTCCAGGCCCGCTTGTTCGTACGTACAAACGCAGTGTTTCCCCAGGAAGAAATCCGGCGTAGCGTTGATAGGCAAGGGAAAACGCAGGCTCTATCGCAAGGTTGATGCTCATGGGCAAGCTCCTCTCCGGTCATTAAAGCCCATTGTAACATAAGAAAACAAAGGGAAGCGCACAAACGAAAACACCCATCCGGTTAGATCCGCCGAATGGGCTTCTTGTACAAAGAATCGGGCTAGTCCTTGCCTTTGCTCACGTCAATGGTGGGATGCATGAAGCGAGCCCCTTTTATTCGTTGGTCTTCCAACAGCTCCTTGTTCTCAGAGGAGTTCCACCCAATGTCATTCGTCGGGTGCACCCACCTGTCCCCAGACATGATCTCAGGATCAGTCTCTGTCGACCAATTGTTGAGGGGGGAGTCTTGGGAATCGTACAGACTGTCTCCGATCACGACGCCAAATTCATTGACGAACGGCTTCTGAATCGAGCGAGAGGAATTTTTAAAGTCAGGCGCACTAATTTGATGCGGAAGTGTGCCATCAAGAGCGATATCTTTGATTTCTTCGTTTTCCTGGTTGGCCTTGTCCATTCATGGACCTCCTTCATACGAAGATGTCTCTTTGACTAAGATGCATCAACCATCCGCCCCTTATACGAGCTAGACCTAAGTCTTTCCTCCTGCCAAAGCGGTGCGCCCAGCCCAATATCGAGTATGGCGCATATGCTACAAAAAGGGGGAGATCCGATGCTTACCAGTGTCGTCATTCCAGTCAGAGACGCAGCCGATCAGCTCCTGTATACCTTGTTCAGCTTTAATTTGCAGTTCATTGCATTCGAGAAATTTGAAGTGATCGTTCTGGATAACGCGTCACGAGACGATGTGCCGGACAAAATTGCGCGATTTGCTGCTAATTATCCGCTGCGTTGCCTACGATTTCGGCGGGTGCTGCCGTTAGCTCAACTGCTGAATACAGGAATAAAACAGGCGAACGGAGAACTGATTATTTTATTGTCGCCTACCATGATCGTTCCACGGGAGTTTATCGGCGTGCACCTGCATGCCCATGAGAAGAATCGCAGGCTGGTTCTGCTTGGACTCGGAGCGAGGCGGATTTATTCGGTCTATGATCCGGACTTCAGCCCAGTTCAGCATGCTGAATGCAGGGAATGGCTGGAAAACTATCCATATATCAAGCGTCCGCATACCCAAACTCAAATGATCTCGCTTTTGGAGGAGAGCCAAATCGTCAGTGGTCAGCCAGCTCAGATCAGCTTGCCCTGCCTGGAAGCGGAGAAGCGTCTGGCGATCAGGCAAAAATACGGTGTAGGCTTGACAGGGTATCGCTCGCCTTGGGCGTTATTTTCGACGCAGCATGTCTCCCTTTCCCGTGCGAGCTTGATGGAGGCTGGTGCCTTCCGTGAGCTGCCACGGATTCAGATGGAGAGAAATATGGCCAAACGGCTTATCAAAGCAGGGTGTTCATTCCAGTTTGACGACAAGCTGACGTTACTCAAGCAGGAATGTGTGATACGAAAAATAAGGGATCGAAATCGGTTTTCCAAGAAAAATCGCCGAGCGTAAGATAAGCCCGGCGGTTTTTTGCTGCCTAACGGTTTTCTTTTAACCTCTCTTGTGGTTCACTATTAATGGAACCGTTAGAGCGTACAGCTTCAGATTGGGCTTTTGGACCTCTGATTTCTGCGGTTTTCCCAAAGTCTTTTGCCTTATTGCGCACCATATCATGTCCTCCTCTTCGTGCCAGATGCTGATAGTATGACCCGGATTGGGTCAGAGAATGAGGACGTAAATGCGATAGAGAAAGGATGGAAGTGGAAATGGCGAAAAAACAACGCAAGCATGAGCGTCCAGCCGTGGAAGCTGCAGAGACAAAAGGCGGATTGAACAGTCTAAAAGAAATGTTGAATGCAGATGCACTCGGGAAGCTGAAGCTTTTGGAAAAGGAAATGAAGGCAGACAGCGAACGAAAGGCACAGGAAATAGCAGAACAAAAAAGACGTGAACAGGAAGAACGGGAGCGTAACAAAAGCTTTGGTGAATTGCTCGCGGACTACGAGAAAAAGGGCGGAGGCAAGTATAGCTGATGCGTGATGGACGGCAGAGCGACCGACCGGATACTTCAAAAAATGGCATGATGAAAAAGCGGCAATTGACTGTAAAAGATGAATCGATCAAAAAGAGAGGTCGCGAAGTCCTCAATCGATTGGGCAAAAAGGAAGCAAAGGAGTGATTTTTTTCCGTCCCATCCCATATAGCTAGGGAAGGGAAAGGAGGGAGATCATGGGGACAATCCTGCTCCTGATCAGTCTCCTCTGCGTAGCTGTAGGCACCTGGAAGCTGAGTGGGATCTACAAGGCAGACAAGACGGACAGCAAAACAATTTGGTGGACAGTGGCGGGCGTCGGGATTGCGCTTTTTTTCCTTTTGAAGCTGATGACAGATACGTTTCCAACGTAAACATGCACCTGGCGTAAAAAACGCGAGGTGCATGTTTTTTCGTACTATGTTATTCGTAGCGCAAGGCTTCGATCGGGTCCAGCTTGGCTGCTTTGTTGGCAGGATAGAGGCCAAAAAAGATACCAATTGCGCTGGAAAAACCAAATGCGATAAAGACGCTGTTCCAGGAGAGGGTCGGCGGCAGATTGGCAAAGTGAGCGATTATGGCGGCAATGCCGAGACCGAATAAGACCCCGATCAGACCGCCAATCAGGCAGACGATCACCGATTCAATCAAAAATTGGACCAAGATATCGCTGCGTCTCGCACCCAATGCTTTGCGAATACCGATCTCACGCGTACGCTCGGTGACGGATACGAGCATGATGTTCATGACGCCAACCCCACCGACCACCAGCGAGATTCCCGCAATGACACTAAAGATCATCGTCAGCGTGCCCGTTAATTGATTGAACTGGTCGACGGATTCCTGCATGCTGCGTGCCATATAATGATCTTTCTTTTGATGCTTGCGGCTTAAATACTGCTTTACCTGCTGCATGGCCGGATCTACAGAAGCCTTATCAATGGCTTTCCCCATAAACGTTTGGACATAAGGCTCTTCCTGCAGGCTTTGATGGAAACGAATCGGCACAATGGCCCCAAAGGTTTGTGCACCCATGTCAAACTTGAACTTCTCTTCCGTGTATGTACCGATTACGACGAGAGAGTTATTGCCCCACCGAACGCGCTGTCCGATCGGATTCATTTGCCCGAACAGCTTTTGCCCGAGTGCCTCCTCCAGTACGACGACGGCACGCTGCTCCTTGTCATCGGCACTATTGAAGAAGCGACCTTTTGCCACCTTCATTGTCTTTTGCATCTCAAAATAATCAGCGGTGGTAGCGGAGAGATTGACCCGCTCTTCTTTTTTAGGGCCTTTCATTTCGATGGTCAAGGAATTATAAGGAACGAGGTATTCGATCGCGGGACTGATTTTGCCCAGTACATCCGCATCCTCTACAGTCATATCGTCTGAGGCCATCGTTTCCTTGGTCTCCCAGTTGATGTAGACGTTAAAGGTGTTCTGTCCAAATTTATCCATTTCCTGGTTGATAGCGTTTTGTCCGCCCTCCCCAAGTGCTGTAACGGTAATCACAGAGGTAATCCCGATAATAATGCCGAGCATGGTGAGACTGGAGCGCATTTTGTTGGCCCAGATACCTTCTACTGCGGTCGAAAAGCTCTCCAAAAAATTCATGTGACGATCACCTCATCTGACGGAGTGGCGAAAAGTCGCTCTGTTACCCGTTCATCCCGGATGATCACGCCGTCTTTAAATGTCACGATTCGCTCCGCATGCTGGGCAATGTCCAATTCGTGCGTAACGAGGATGATCGTGACACCTTGTGCATGCAATTCCTGAAACATGGCCATGATCTCGATGCCAGATCGGCTGTCGAGGTTGCCTGTCGGTTCGTCCGCCAGCAAGATAGCGGGGCGGTTCACCAGCGCGCGTGCAATGGCTACACGCTGTTTTTGCCCACCAGAGAGCTGTGTTGGCTTATGGTGGATGCGCTCGGCTAGACCAACCCGCTTGAGTGCTTCGGTAGCCCGATTGCGGCGTTCTGTGCGGCTGACATTGGCGTACATCATCGGCAGCTCTACATTGTGCAGAGCAGTGGAGCGTGCCAGAAGATTAAAGGATTGAAACACGAACCCGATTTTTTGGTTGCGAACATGAGCAAGCTGTTGGTCCTTCAGACTGCTTACCTCGATGCCGTCCAGAATGTATGTCCCTGTATCCGGACGATCCAGACAGCCTAGCATGTTCATGAATGTGGATTTCCCTGATCCCGATGGCCCCATGATGGCAACGAATTCGCCTTGTTCGACCAACAGAGAGACACCTTTTAAGATAGGCAGTGTGGAATCGCCTGTCTGGTATGATTTCGTCAAGCCTTCTACTTGAAGCATCGTCGGCTGACCTCCTTTCTTGCGGGGAGTGGGTTACATACCCATCGCTGCAGCGCCACCGCCCATTGGCATGATCGGTGCGCCTTCGGTGAGAGATTCAATCGGGCTCAAAATGATTTGCTCGTCACCGGTAAGTCCCGACTTGATGTGGGAGAAGAGTTCATTTTCTGTGCCTGTTTCGATTTTTTGCTTTTTAGCAACACCGCTTTCGGCTACCCAGACAAATGTGCTGCCATCTGCGTCTTGTTGAACAGCTTCAATCGGCACCTGCAAGGCATTGTCGATTTTTTCCACAGAAATATTGATGTCCACATGGAAGCCTGGTTTTAGTGCTGACAGCTCGCCCTCAGGCTTTAGCGTTACTTTGACGCGGGTTTTTTCGCCCTGACCCGAGCTGTTTTGTGTAGTCGTAGCGGTCGGTGCAATACGGGTCACCTGTGCATTCAGCTTTTGTTTTCCGAGTGTAGTTCCTTCAATGGTAGCGGACTGACCGAGCTTTAGCTTGTTTACATCTGATTCATTAATATCTGCCTGGATCAACAAGTTGTCGAGGTTAGCAAGCGTCAAAATTTCCGTGCCTTTGTTCACGTATTGTCCGTTGTCGGAAGCCACCGCAATTATGGTTCCATCTGCTGGAGCGATCAGGATGCTTTGGATGCGATCCTTTTCTAGTTGTCCTCGTTCTACCTGCAGCTTATTGATTTGTGCTTGCTGGGAGGCAACCTCTTCCTTGCGCGGTCCCTTTTTCTTGAGAGAGAGTTGTTCTTTGGCAACATTCAGCGAGGATAGAGTGGAGTCTACCTGTGATTTGGCTTTATCCAGCTCTTGCTGTGTGGAAGCGCCTGAGGCGAATAGCTGATGCATCCGGTCGTATTCTTTTTTAGCTGTATCATACTCGCGCTGCGCTTGCGCTACGCGTTCATTCTCCTGCGCTATTTCTTCTGGTTCATTACCTGCCTGGGCTTTCGCCAAATTCGCTTTGGCCAGCTCCATTTGCGCTTCGATGTCGAGAATTTTGCTATCGACGTCAGAGGTGTCTATTTTAGCGATGACTTGTCCCTTTTTGACCTTGTCTCCTTCCTTTACGACAAACTCCCGTAAGGTCCCGGTTACATTGGCGTACTGCTTTTGCTTGTCCTGGGCGATGACGACCCCGGAGGTAAGAATTTTGCTTTCCAAAGTTGACTTGGTTGGTGTTCCGATGCTTACGGGCATACCCATGGCTTGTTGTGATCCCATCATATTGATCCCTATAAAGCCGGCGCCCAGGAGGACAACGACGGAACCAATGATCCACCAGCGTTTTTTCATGATCATTCTCCTTTTATTTCGATGCTCGAAAAGTTATACGAAAAGATTGGAAAAGGGTTACAGTTGTGACGAATTATTTATCATTTCATCGCTTTTTGAGATGTTTTGGCGGAAAGTACTTTATGGGCATTTTGCGTGATAAGATAAGGAATAGATGACGTTCCTTGGAGGGGAGCTATGAACCAAACGATTCGTTTTGATTACTCCAACGCTCGCGCTTTTGTCAAACCACATGAATGGGAGCAGCTTGCTCCGGCGATTGGACAGGCGCATGAGATGCTGCACAAAAGAACCGGACCAGGTAGAGATTATCTCGGGTGGGTAGATTGGCCCGACCGATACGACCGCACCGAATACGAACGAATTCGGCAGGCGGCGGCACGTATTTCGTCTGATTCCGATGTGCTATTGGTAATAGGAATCGGGGGTTCATATTTGGGGGCGAAGGCTGTGCTTGACATATTGGGACACAGCTTCTACAATTTGCTGCCGAAGTCCAAACGGCGTTCTCCTGAAATTTATTTTGTAGGCAACAATATCAGCCCGGTCTACATTTCTCACCTGATGGACGTGTTGGAAGGAAAAGACGCGTCGATCAACGTCATCTCGAAATCGGGCACGACGACAGAGCCAGCCATTGCTTTTCGGCTTTTTCGCGACTGGTTAGAAAAAAAGTATGGTCGAGAGGCAGCCAAAAAACGAATCTACATTACGACAGACAAAGCCCGGGGAGCTTTAAAAAAGCTTGCTGATGAAGAGGGGTATGAGACTTTTGTCATCCCGGATGATATCGGAGGGCGTTATTCGGTTCTGACAGCCGTCGGTTTACTGCCAATCGCGGTGAGCGGCGCCAACATGGATGCCTTGATGCAGGGAGCGGCAGATGCAAGAGAAAGGTACATGGTCATGGATTTGCATGAGAATCCGTGCTATCAGTATGCTGCCATCCGCAACGCGTTGTACCGCAAAGGCAAAATGGTGGAGCTGTTAGTCAGCTATGAGCCGCAATTTCGTTTTTTTGCTGAGTGGTGGAAACAGCTTTTTGGCGAGTCAGAGGGCAAAGACGGAAAAGGGATTTTTCCGGCCTCTGCTGAATTTTCAACAGATTTACATTCCTTGGGGCAATACATACAAGACGGCATGCGGAATTTATTTGAAACAACGGTATCCGTAACCAAACCAGCCATCGACATGACCGTACAGGAAGACCCGGACGACGTGGATGGATTGAATTTCCTGACTGGGAAGCGGATGGGGTTTGTGAATAAAAAAGCTTTCGAAGGAACGGTACTTGCCCACGTTGATGGAGGCGTACCCAATCTGTTGGTAGAAATCCCAGAGGCGACAGCTTATCATCTCGGTGGCCTGATCTACTTTTTTGAAAAGGCATGCGGGATAAGCGGCTATCTCTTGGGGGTAAACCCGTTTGATCAGCCGGGGGTAGAGGCCTATAAAGCCAACATGTTTGCGCTACTCGGCAAACCCGGCTATGAGCAGCAGAAAGCAGAACTGGAGGCTAGATTGCGAGAGAACAAGACATACTTGACCGTTGCGGAGACAGCAGCGTATCTGGATCTCCCGGAGACATTTATTTTGGAAAGAATTAACCAGGGGCGGATTCGTGCGGTTCATGATGGCAACGAATATTTGATCAACAAAGATCAGTTCAAGCATCATCTGGAAGAAATGCGCAAGCTGCGGGAATACGAGGAAGCAGCCCGCCACGAGGCGATTCCGGAGAGCTACGATGTAAAAGATGAAGATTAGGTGTCAGTTGGACTTGTCAGAAGGTTGCACGGAGGACTATACTGACTAAAGAAAATGAATGAAACGACATAATAGTAGAAGCAACTTGGGGAGTCCTTCACGCGGGGCTGAGAGGATGGAAGCGACAGACCATCGACCCATTGCACCTGATCCGGATCATGCCGGCGCAGGGATGTGGTTGCCGGCCGACGTGCGCTTAAATTTGTCATATGCGTATGAGCCCACCTTTTCCTGCAGGGGAACGGGTGGGCTTTTTGTATTAGCAAAAGTGAATAAAAAGTTTTGAGGAGAGAGAGTATGAGCGATTGTCTGGTAGTGGGTGGAGGTATCATTGGGCTCAGTTTAGCGTACGAGCTGTCGCGTCGCGGCATATCGGTAGCATTGGTAGAACAAGGCGAGTGGGGAGGGCAGGCGTCTTCTGCTGCGGCAGGGATGCTGGCTCCGTTGAAGGAATTTACGGCACCCGGACCGATGCTTGATATGGGAATGGAGTCACTCGCGCTCTATCCAGGGTGGGCACATGATCTGGAGGAGTGTACTTCGGGAGACGTGCAGCTCAGCTTGGAAGGTTTGCTGACCGTTGCTCTGAATGATCAGGAACAGGAGCTGCTGGAAGCCAAGTATCAATGGCAAAAAGAGTCTGGACATTCCGTACATTGGCTGGTGGGAAAAGAGATTGCCGAGGTGGAGCCGATGCTCACTGACAAGGCTCAGGCGGCCATCTATTCCCCAGACGAAGGTCATATCAACAACCGGCTCCTATTGCGTGCATTGGTGACGGCATGCCGACTGCAAGGTGTGAAGCTGCTATCTGGGTGTGTAGTGAGCGGGATTGCCGTAAAAGCAGGGAAGGTCGTCGGGGTAGACAGCTCCATGGGCCCACTTCGTGCCGGGCATACAGTCATTACTTCTGGAGCATGGGCAGGGATCATGCTGGAGATGCTGGGAGTTTCAGTGCCTGTACGTCCCGTGCGCGGGCAAATCGCTGCCGTATCCTCCGTAGGAATTCCGCTGCGTACAGTCATCTTCGGAACGACTGGCTATATTACTCCAAAAAAGGATGGCAAAATCGTCATTGGAGCGACAGAGGATGAGAGCGGCTTCCAGCGGGAGGTCACGCTAGCGGGTCTGGCGAGCATTTTAAACGGGGTCATGCCATACGTTCCGGCACTGCATGCCGCTACATTTCTAGAAGCTTGGGGTGGACTTCGTCCTGCTACAGCAGACAGAAAACCGCTTTTAGGGCCGATCCCTGGCTGGGCCGGACTCTCGATTGCGGGAGGGCATTTTCGCAACGGGATTTTGCTTTCTCCGATAACGGCGAAGTGGATGGCTGATTATTTGGAACAGGGAAAGACAGAACAGTTAACGCCATTTATGCCTTCCCGCTTTCTAGACAACTGATTCATATCTACATCCACGACATCTCTTTTGTAAATTGGGCTAGTCTCTTATAGAATACGGTACACCTCCCCATAGGCTCTTGTATATGGTAATAAAGAAACACCAGAAGGGGAGGAGTTTCCATGCAGTCTGATGAGAAAAACCTATACCAGGCTGACATCCAGACCGTCAGCCTGTTAAAGGATATGCGTGAAAATGTGCACAACATTTGCAAAGATCACGTGGAGCAAAAAGTGCGCATTGAAGCCATTGACGGACAGATTATTGAGGGTGTGATCGTCGATTATGACGATCAGAATGTATACGTTGAGGTGGAAGATCCTGATTCGGAGGAAGAAGAATACGAAGAGGACGACTATTATGAGGTGGAGCAGGTCGCCGGCCATCAAACTTATGGATATGGAGGCTGGGACGACGATCCTTATGTATCCCCGTATGACGTTTACTATCCGTATCCGTATGGAGATTACGACCCGTACGGCGATCTAGGTACTTACCCAGGTGGAAATGTAAGTCCGTACAGCAGCAGCAACAGACCGTTTCCACAGGTGAGTCCGTACAGCAGCAGCAACAGACCGTTTCCACAGGTGAATCCGTACAGCAGCAGCAACAGACCGTTTCCACAGGTGAGCCCGTATAGCAGCAGCAACAGACCGTTTCCACAGGTGAGCCCGTATAGCAGCAGCAACAGGCCTTTTCCACAGGTGAGTCCGTATAGCAGCAGCAACATTCCTTATCCGCAAGTAAGTCCTTATAGTACCACTCCATGCGTTCCGATTAGCCCATATGGAGACCATTATCCATATGGCCAGGTGAGTCCATTCAGTCAGGCGAATCCTTACAGTGGGAAGAAACCATTTCCGCCACAAGTAAGCCCTTTTATGGGGACTAATCCATATATCGCTCCCGCTCCATTTCCGCCATTTCAGCCGTACCCGCCGTTCCCACCTTTTCCACCACCTCCACCTTGCCCACCGTTTCCCATATCGCCGCAACCGCTACCGCCAGTCGTTGTACCGAAAAAACGTCGCCGGCGTTGCGGGCGTAAGATCATACCGCTCGCTCTCTTCACACTGCTTACAATCGTATTGATCTAAAAGGATGCGTGTCAACAAGCCTCTGTCCTTCTTGGGAATGGAGGCTTGTTTTTTGTCACACACTATATGAAGAAACAAAACGGGCATGAGACGTTTTTCACAAACAAAGGCAGGGATTAAGATGAAACCGATTAAAAGCAGCTTGCAAGGTACTAGAGGGACTTTCGGATACTTTCGAGAAGCGCTTCAACCGAATTTTACATTGGCAAACTGGGATTATGAGCAAGGCTTTTTTGACCGCACACTGGATGATCGGAATACGGTCTATCTGCGCTTGCCTGTCAAAGTATTGCAGGGAGAACTGGACAGCCCTGATGCATGGCTAGAAATAGGGGAGCCATTTGTTTTGCGCCATGTCTATCAGACAGGTCTAGATGAAGATATCGGGTACGTAGAGCCGCTGGTTTCGTCGGTCATGAACCAGTTTCAGGAACCGGTCGACAAAGATGCGCAGATTGATTCCAGATGGGTGCGCAAGGCAGAGGCCATCGTAAAGGAATTGGAAAATCGCCTCGCATAACGGGTGGGCCTGATGATAGGCCCGCTTTTTCTTTTTAAAGGCAGGAAATAATTTCCTGACGGAGAATGATAGAAGGCAGGAAGAAGCGTTCGGGGAGAGTCGAAAAACATGGGATGGTTCCATTCGCTTACGAGATGGTATTGGAAAATCCGCAAGCCGCTCACATTGGGAACAAGAGTAATCGTTACGGCAGAACAAAAAGGAGTCCTCTTGATTCGTCATACCTACACTGCTGGCTGGTACTTGCCAGGGGGAGGAGTAGAGAAGGGGGAGTCGTTTTTTGAAGCAGCCCGCAGGGAATTGCGGGAAGAGTGTGGAATCGCGGTAGAATTGCTTACGCTCTGTCATCTTTTTTATAGTGAGCGGGAAGGCAAGTGTGATCACATCGCTCTTTTCCATGCCGCTTTGACAGGATCGCACCATCCCAGGCGTGATCCGATGGAGGTGGCCGAGATGCGTTTTTTTGCATGGGATCAATTGCCTGATGATTTATCTCCGGCCACGCGCAGACGATTACAGGAATTTCGCAACCGATCTTTTTCTGAAGATAGATGGTAAAGAGGAGATACATGCATGATCCGATTTCTTTGTGGTATAGTGAAAAAAACGAAAAGAGCTGAGCTTTAGCTTGGAAGGATAAAAGTGAGGGCAGATCAGCATGAAGATTGCGACTGTACTGCGAAATGACGATTACACACGGGAAGTAGAAAATGAACTGAAAGAAAAATTACGGGCTGCCGACAGTCCCCACCGATTTATAGAAGGCCCTGGCGATCATCCTGATATGGTCATTTCCATTGGGGGAGACGGAACGCTTTTGGAGGCGGTCCATCAGTATGGAATAGAGCCGGCATATGTGGGCATCCATACGGGGCATCTCGGTTTTTATGCGGACTGGCGGCCGGATGAACTGGATATTTTCGTGGAACGATTGCTGGAGCAAGAAGAGCCAGCGATTGCTGAATATCCAACGGTCGAGTGTCGAATTGTGACACGTGATGGTCAACAGTACGAAAAATGGGCCTTAAATGAGCTGGTTTTGCGCAATGCGTCCTTGTCTACACTGGTGACTTGCGTCTACATCAATGGGGATGAGCTGGAAACGTTTCGGGGTGACGGACTGATTGTATCGTCCCCATCCGGCAGTACGGCTTATAACAAAGCGGTTGACGGCGCGATTGTCCATCCATCTATCGAGGCGATCCAGTTGTCCGAAATCGCTTCGATCAACAACCAGGCGTATCGTACCGTGAACAGCTCGCTGGTTTTGCCAAAGCATCATGAAGTTGAGTTGATCGTCATGAATCCCGAAATCATGATCGGATTGGATCGGGAACAGGCCGTATGGAAGGACGTTCAATCAATTACATGTCGAGTAGGGCAAGAAAAGGTGAAGTTTGCCCGGTACAAGCGGCTTACGTTTTGGAGCCGGGTACGCAAGTCGTTTATCAAAGGGTAGTAGTAAGGGGATACCGCCTTTGTATCCAAGGAAAAAGCGGTGTGGTTCCGTTGCTGGTGGAACCATCCCGCTTTTTTTGTACAGATCAGAATTTGTAAAATTCTTATCCAGTATAAGGGCAACCGCGACTTCGCCAAAAGGCATGGCGTAGCCAGGTTTTCTAAAGCCTATTTTTTAAGCAGGAGGAGGAAGATACATGAAGAGCAGTCCTTTGGAAAAGGTTCGCAGCTACGTACAGCGATATCAGCCTGATTTGGAGCCGATTTTGTTTGAAGAACCGTTAGAAACATCAGAGGTGGCTGCCCATGCTCTAGGTGTGGAAATTGGGCAAATAGCCAAGTCCATCCTGTTTCGCGCAGATGACAAATACGCCTTGTTTGTAGCAGCAGGGGATGTGCGTATTCATTCCAAGCGGGTAAAAGCAGCACTGGGTACAGGAAAAACAAAGATGGCATCACCTGAAGAGGTGGAAACCGTGACTGGTTTTCGCGTGGGGGCAGTGTGTCCATTTGCCTTAGAGGTTGAAGTCCCGATTTTTGTGGATCGATCTTTGCAGCGTTTTTCCCATATTTACACAGCGGCAGGAATAGCCGAATCGCTTTTGCCTGTGACGTATGAGGCTTTACTGCAAATGACTGGCGCAGAGGAAATCGACGCTGCTTCTGCCGAGTGAGATACGGAGATAAGCGAATATAACAAAAAAGAATCCGCCCCTATGATTAGGACGGATTTTTGTTTAATGGATAGGAATTTCCTCTCCTCCACCACAGCCCCACCGACAACCTAGTCTATTTCTTTTTCTATCATAAGCTGATAAAAGTGGACATCCTGCCATTCCCCAAACTTATAGCCGACCTCACGGAACTTGCCGACAAACGTAAATCCAAATTTGTGATGGAGTGCAATGCTCGCTTCGTTCCCGCCTACAATGCCGCTAATGACGGTGTGATAACCCAGTTGTGCAGCGCGCTGGAGAAGGACCGCCATCAGAGCAGAACCTACGCCGATGCTGCGCTTTTCTTGCGACACGTAGACAGAAAGCTCTGTCGATTTTGCATACGCGGGTTTTTCCCGAAAGGAGGATAGGCAGCTATAGCCAAGAATCTCGCCCTGTGATTCAGCGACGAGCAGCGGGTAGTTACCACCGTGCTTGTTAAACCAAACCATCCGCTGCTCCAGGCTTTGCTCTTGCAAATCAAAGGTAGCGACCGTATTTTGAATGGCATAGTTGTAGATTTCGAGCATTGCTGGCAAATCGTCAATGACTGCGTCTCTTATTTGTACCATGTGTATGGGCTCCTTTTTAATAAATGTAGGTGATGTCAATCAACATTCTAGCGAAGTGCCTCGTATACCTGCCGTAAATTCATGTACCCTGCTTCTTGGGCCAGGGACAAATACTTACCCCATAAAGCCCCTGCCGCCACTGCATCGCAATACGCATGATGCCGGCGCGAAATCGGAATGTCATGCATGGCGCAGAGGGCATCCAACGACCCATTGCCAATGGAACGCCTCAAAAGTCGGATGAACAACATCGTGTCCAGCATTCGGTGCTTGAAAGGGCGCCTGCTCGTTTTCCACAGTCCGGCACGGAGAAATTCGCGTTCGTGACGGGAGTGGTGCGCCACCAAAGGGCGGTCGCCCACATAGCGAAAAAACCGGGACAAGACATGTGTCAGCTCGGGTGCGTCATGGACCGTGTCGTCTGTAATGTCTGTCAAAGAACGGATATGGGGAGGGATGGAACGACCTGGCTTGACCAGTGTGTAAAAGGAATCCCCTAGCAATAACCGTTCGCCCTTCATGGCAACCGCACCGATGGAAATGATCTCGTCGCCGTGGTCGGGGTAAAAACCGGTTGTCTCCAGATCGACTACGACGACCTCCATATCAGCGAGAGGAATGTTCGCACTGGAATCTGTCTGTTTTCGTTCCTTGGTGAGTGAGCGTAAATAAGCCAGATGATGTTTATCGCCCTCGATATGTCCCGTTTCCCACGTTTTTGGTCCTCCTGCCGCTTCCCGGTTCAAGTGCCAAATACGCCGGAATAGTTCCCATTGTGCCATGGATGATTCCTCCTATCCAGTAAAGGCGGACGGGAGTTTAGCTGTCATTTGCTGCAGGCGTATGGCTAGCTTCATTGCATGTTTCGCCATGACGGTTGTATCAGCAGACAGTTCCCTTAATTTTACGTAGCTGTTGCTTGTGTATTGACCATCTTCCCAGTGCAAGGGAGGAATTAGGCGCACGCCGAGCAGCTCCCTAAAGTGGTCTTCTATCTCATCACAAAAGCTTCTGCTCCAAATTCCGCGCTCCCGCAGCAGAGCAAGGCGTTCCAGCGTTGAGCTGGCAAAAATCCCGTGGGCGAGGGCGAAATGCCGGACGCAGTTGACGATAGGGAGATAGATGCCGTATTTCACATTGACGGCACCACGGAATCGCCCAGTAACTTCCGGTAGAATCCTCCCAAACAATCCGAGCGGCACCCGATAATGAAGAGTGTTGCTAACCAAGCGGACGAGGAGAAAGGGGTTATTTGCCAGCAGTTGCCTAAGCCGCACGAAAATAGGGGCGAAAACAGTCGATTCACCCCAAAGGACGCGTACGTCACTTGCGAGCAAGAGATAGCGGGCATGTTCCCAAATCGGGTGCGAAGCCCACTTGTCCAGTTGTTCCATCCACTGCTCGACACTGCCCCGCCATTTTTGCGAGAGACAGGTGACATTGCCTTGGCATGGCGGGTAACCCGCTTCTTCTAGACCGGATACGATGGTGGCTGCCAACAGATGAAAATACCCGTGCACCGCTTCGATATCTTTTTGCTCCAAGTGAGGAGGAAGGGAATAGACCAAGCCATTGTCCTGATCGCTGATGATCGCTTGCTCGGATCGGCCCCCGCTGCCAAATTGCAAAAAGGCAAAAGGAACAGGGGGTGTTCCAGCTCCTCTTTTGACCAGTTCGTTAACGGAAAGAAGAACACCTTGGCGAATGATACAATCATGGATCAGATTGACGACGATGGAGAACGCGGCCAGTTCTTTGGAGCGCGTCACTGTTCGCAAGGGAGCTGGATCCAGCAATTGTTGGCGGATAAGATACAGCTCACGAAAAGATTCCGTCTTTTGAATCCTCTCGATTTGCTCAGGAGAGAGTGTGAGAGGTGCTGCTTCTGACAGCTGCCTGGGGTTGTACGCGTTCAGGCTGGAGTAGTTCGGGATAGCCGTATCCCCCATGTTCGCTAAGATCAAGACCAATCACCTCTTCTTCCTCAGTAACTCGAAGCCCTATCGCTGCTTTTAGAACAGCCAAGATAATAAAGGCGACAACGAAAACATAAGCCATAGACCCTACCAACCCGAGCGCTTGCACGCCCAACTGGTGAAAACCGCCACCGTAGAACAACCCTGCACCACCCACACCCACTTTTTTTGCCAGCTCAGGTGTCGCAAACAGACCAGTGGACAATGTTCCCCAGATTCCAGCTATTCCATGGACGGAGAAAGCAAAAACAGGATCATCAATTCCCATGCGGTCAAACCAGATTGAAGTGTAGAATGTTAATATACCTGACACGGCTCCGATCAAAACGGCAGCCCATGGATCAACAAAGGCGCAAGAGGCAGTAATTGCCACGAGAGCGGCCAAGACGCCATTCAGCATGCTTGGGATGTCTGCTTTGCCCATCACAATCCAGGAAATCGCGAGAGCAGCGACAGCTCCAGCGGCAGTGGCGAGATTCGTCGTGACAGCGACGTAGCCGAAAAAGCCAGAGGTGCTGCCCAGCGTAGAACCTGCATTAAATCCGAACCAGCCAATCCAGAGGAATAATACACCCAAGACAGAGTAGACCTGGTTATGGCCTGGAATCAGGTTGGAGCTGCCGTCCCGGTTGTATTTACCGATCCGCGGCTTCAGCATAATCGTAGCCACTAATGCGACGATCGCGCCTTGCAAATGGACGACCGTCGAACCAGCGAAGTCCTGCATACCGAGCTGGGCCAACCAGCCTCCGCCCCAGACCCAATGCCCGACAACGGGGTAGATGAGGACAGTAAACAAGACACTAAAAAGAAAGTACACGGACAGCTTGGCTCGTTCGGCAAAACCGCCCCAGGCGATAGCGAGTGACACAGCAGCAAAGGCGAGTTGAAACAAAAAGAGGATCGAGATCGGGACAGAAGCGGCAGAAAAAGCGGAGAAAGAGTCGGTTTGTGTTCCGTCAAAAAAGAATCCGGCCAGTCCGATGAAAGAGGTGCCATCTCCGAATGTGAGCCCAAAACCAAAGGCCCAAAAGACAATGGAGCAAATTCCAAAAGTAAGGACAGTCTTCCCTGCGACGTGACCTGCATTTTTCATGCGCGTAGATCCAGCCTCTAAAAGCGCGAATCCTACTTGCATGAGGATGACCAGAATTGCGGATACCATGACCCATGTGGCATCAATGGCAGCAGAGAGTTGCGCAAGAGTCGGTTCCATTCCTTCCACTCCTTTTTTGTGTTAGATAATCTAACATCATTTATATTTATGTCAGATTATATGACGCGTAATTGTGAATTGCAATTCTTTTTTCGTAAAAAAAACACCAATCTATCTGCCTTACGCAGAATGTGATTGGTGTTTCTCTGTGTGTGAGCGTCGTTCGAGCCAGAATCCAATGGTGCATATCCCAGTCAAGAACAGACCGCTTATGAGGAATAAGTACGCGACAGGCAAAACACCAAGCCAGATTGCCCCTAAGCTGCTGGAAAGCATCCCGAAAAACGTGAACATCAGCATGTTGATAGCGTACACTTTGCCTGTATTTTCATCAGCTGCTTTTAATTGAATGGCAGTCACCGTAGGAATTCCAATAACCGGTCCACCTACTCCTGCGATGGCGGCCGCGAAAAAGGCAATCCAATGGTGAGTGCTTCCCAACGTCAACAGTAAAAAACCGCCTGCTTGAAATCCCCAGCCTATCAATATCACGAACAAGTGGCGGGTATAGTAAGCTCGCGACATGTAGAGACTGCCTAGCAAGTTCCCTATCCCATAAAAGCCCATTAATATTGCCAGTGTGCTCCCGTTTCCTTGATCTAGGCGCTCTGCGAGAAAAGGAAAGCCAACGTTGTAGCATACAACCCAGACGACAAACCCTAGATTGCTGAACAGCAAGATCAGGAGCAGCATGTGGTTTCTTTTTAACTCGCCGATCCCGACCGTGATATCTTGCATGTACTGTCTGGGCGTCATTTTGCTTGCGGAAGTATCTGTCCGGCTATGGAGTGAGCCTCTAATTGCATACAGGAAAAAGACGGACAAGAGATAGCTGGCTGCATTGACAAAAAACAACGTGGAAAGCGGCACGGAAGAAGCAAAGAGGCCGATTGTCATCGGAGCCAGGATCCGGACTGTTCGAAAGGTTGTGTCGAGTATCGCATTCGCTCTGCCGAGATGCTCGAGTGGAACAATTGCCTTCAGTGCGACCGTTCGGGCGGGCTGAAACAGACTGGAGAACAACCCAAGAAAAAACTGCGCGATCAAAAAGAACGAAAATTGTTCGATTCCAAACAGTGCCATGATGCCTACGGTAATCACAACGAGTATTCGTGCTAGGTCTGCTCCAACCATCAACAGCCGGGGGCTATATCGGTCGGCAAGAACGCCTCCAATCAGGTAAAAAAGCAAACCGGCTACCATCTCCGGGATAGCGAGAAGGCTCAGTGCTGTTCCCGACTTGGTAGCTTGCAGCAAATACCAGAGCAGGGCGAAGCTGTAGCACTGATCCCCGATGTTGGCAGTCATCTGAGCGAGCCAAAGCTTCAGGAACGAGGTGTTTTTCCATAAAGATGCGGATGATTCCACGATAGATCTCTCCGTCCTGCAAACGATTCAAAGGATTCAATCAACTATTTTTTAGCGTAGCAAGGTAGAAGAGGAAAGTAAAGGGGAAGTGAGCGGTAGTAAAAAAAGCCGAGAGATCGGCTTTTGGGTACCGCTAAAACGCGGTCGTTCCTCCGTGAATAGGCATTGGTAGAGATAGAGGCCTTTTTATTGTTTCATTTGATTGTCACGGTTGTTGTTTGCGTTCTGCTGGGATGCTCCTTGATTATCCTCGGTGTGGGTGTCATCGGCAACCGTGCTGCTAGTCAATCCGGCAACAGCCAATCCTTTTTGATTCAGGTTTTTTGCACTTTTCCATTTGGACATTCAATATCCACCTCTTTCAATATGAGTTCATCTACAAGCTTACGATTCCAAACAAGCAGGGATGCTACTCATCCACATTTTCCCGAAAAGATGTTTCCACGTAGCGTTGCAGGTATACTTACAGATAGAAAGGTTTTAAGCGAAAAGGAGGATGGCGACATGGATGAGTGTGTCATCATCGTCGAAGGGAAGACGGATAAGGAGCGGCTTTTGCAAGTGCTTGCAGAGCCCGTTACGATTATTTGCACATACGGCTCCTACAGTTTCGAAAAAGGAGAGCAGCTCGTCACACAGACACAAACCGCGAGTGAGATCTACCTGTTTACGGATGAAGACTTCAGTGGGAAAAAATTGCGTTCCTGTTTAATGGAGGATTTTCCTGATGCTATCCATCTTCATACACAAAAAATGTTTGGGGAAGTGGCAAATACCCCTCTTGATGTTTTAGCTGAAATTTTGGAGCGGGCTGGTTTTGCGGTGAATAATCCCAACCAAGAGATGGGGTAACGGCAAGGGGATAAAACCCCTTTCCATCGGCTATAACAGTAGTAGAGGATGGCATCACTGCCTCCTCCTGTTTCGACAGGACCAGTAGATGGAATGGTGGAGGTGAAGGCCAATTTGCGCAGTCTGATGACGTTTTTGAACCGGATGAATATCTTCGTCTGGCTATCGGGTATTTTCATTGCTCATGCCGCGCTTTATTTGGTGTTGGGAACCGCTACATGGTTAGCTACGTCCCTTTTAGCGACTGCGTTTTATGGAATCATTCTTTTGGTTGGCAAACTGATTGCAAGCCGATATCCTGACAAGGAAGAAAGCAGATAAAAGGCCGGCTCAGGTGCAGCCGGCTTTTTCCATTTTTACACAGACTACCAGCCGAAAAATGGCAGGATGAGAATGAGTAATCCCAGTATCCAAACGTAAATGGCGAAGCCTTTCATGGAGCCTGTACTGATTATTTTCATCATCCAACGAATCGCCACATAACCGGCTAATCCTGCAAACATCGTTCCGACTAGCATGGGTGCAAGCAAGGAAGTCTCGATCGGGGCCTTTACCAGCTTGACGGTTTGCAGGAGACAAGCACCCAGGATAGCAGGCAAGGAAAGCAGAAAAGAAAAACGAGCAGCATCGGCACGGTCGATTCCCCGCATGAGGGCTCCCGCAATGGTGAGGCCGGATCGAGAAATGGCAGGCAGGATCGCTGCTCCTTGCAAGGTGCCGATAATGAGCGCATCCGTGTAGCTGATCTGATCAAATTTGCGCTGTCCCCGGCGCATGGACTCTACACCCCAAAGGATGACACCCGTCGCGAGGAATTCCCAGCCGATCGTTACACCTGTCCGTGAGATTTCCTCAAAATAATCTTCAAAGGCAAGCCCGATGACAGCGGTAGGAATGGTACCCACTACCAGTAATTTGGTCAGCTTGCAAAGCGGGTTCGTCAAAATGTAACGGATCTGTGGCCAAAAGACGATTATCACGGCAATTAGAGTCCCAAAGTGGAGCATCGTATCAAACAGGAGGCCGACTTCCTGCAGGCCGAATAGCCTCCTGAACAAGACAAGATGACCTGTACTGGAAATCGGTAAAAACTCAGTCAAGCCTTGCACAATGCCTAGAAAAATATACTCAAGCAAAAGCAGCATCGTCAAAGGTCACTCCTATCTTCATCAAGATCGTAAATTCCAGGTCATGGGGTCTAGCCAAGGCCCTTATTGACATATGTATGTCCCGCGAGAAGAGACTTGCCTACTTTGCTGCCCTTCAGAAAAAAGTTGTGGTATTTTCTTCTGTCTGATGGGTATAGTTAGGGTGCATAGAGGAAGAGAGCGAGGAAAAGGAAACATGTACAAAGGAAAAAATCAGGAACGAAAAGTCGCAGCCGAAAGCAATCTGATGGCGGGTATGACCCTGGAAATGACAGTAGCACGTCAAACGGAAATCGGATATTTTTTACGTTCGGGCAAGGATGAAGTATTTCTTCATGCGAATGAGGCTCGCGGACGTTTGCATATGGACGAAGAGGTAGAAGTGTTTTTGTACCACGATCATGAAAATCGCTTGGCTGCGACGATGGATATGCCGCATGTGGCCATGGGTGAGTACGGCTGGCTGGAGGTAGTAGATATCTCTCCTCGCATGGGCGTATTTTTGGACAATGGCATTAACAAGGACCTGCTTTTATTCATTGATGACCTGCCCAAGCTAAGTGATGAATGGCCCCATCCAAAAGACCGTATTCTGGTCGCTTTGAAGCGGGACAAGCTCGGAAGACTGTTGGCAAAGCCGGTGACGGAAAATGAGGTAACGAAAATCGCCGTTCCGGCAGATGCCAGTATGAAAAACAAGCAGGTGGAAGGCACCGTCTACAAGGTTATTCAAGCAGGGGCCTTTTTATTGACCGAGGACGAGCACATCTTGTTTATCCACCGTGACGAAATGGAAGGGCGCATGAGGCTGGGTCAAACGGTGACTTGCCGCGTCAGTTACGTTCGTGAAGATGGGCGACTGAATGGCTCCATGAAGGAACGTAAAGAAGTAAAATACGGAGAAGATGCGGATAAGCTGCTCCAGTACATGAACAACCGAAACGGTGCGATGCCGTATACAGACAGTACGGACGCCGATATCATTCGAGACAAGTTCCAAATGAGCAAGTCCAGCTTCAAACGAGCGCTCGGCAAGCTGATGAAAGAGCGTCGAGTAGAGCAAGTAGATGGCTGGACAAAAGTAATCGACAGCAATAGCAACCCGCAATAAACCAAAAATCCCTCCTGGGCGCTTTTAAGTTCCTTCATCAGGAACTTGAGCATAGGAGGGATTTTCATTACAAATCCAGCAGGAAATGTTTACATGGTTGTCTGTATATGCTGCTTCTGTTTGCGGCTTTTGAAGTACGACAGGGTAAATACGGCAGCGAGCAGAATAAAACCGGCGATGTCCGTTTCAAATCCGGGGATGACGGCAAGCACCCCGCCAGCGATTGCCAGGATACGCTCCACCACATTCAGCTTTGCCATCCAAAAACCGATCAGCCCAGCTCCCACCCCGATCATTCCGAGTATGGAAGTTAGCATGACCCAGAGGGATTCGGTAAACGTGGTATCAATCAAGAGCAAAGCTGGGGAAACGACAAAGATGTAAGGGGCCATGAAAGCGGCAATGGATAAGCGAGTAGACTCCACGCCTGTTTGCATCGGTTTTGACTTGGCTATGCCTGAGGCGGCAAAGGCAGCCAACGCGACCGGAGGGGTAATATCCGCCACGATCCCAAAATAAAACGTAAACATATGGGCTGCGATGACGGGAACCCCTAACTGTACGAGCGCTGGCGCTGCAATTGTTGACGTTATGATGTAGTTGGCGGTAGTCGGCGTCCCCATACCTAAAATCAAGGAAGCAATCATCGTAAAAAACAGCGTGAGGAAAAGCTGTCCGCCTGCCAGGTCAATAAGTCCGTTAGCGAGCTTCAGCCCGATTCCTGTCAACGTGATCGTGCCGACGATAATTCCGGCACATGCCGTGGCTGCCACGACACCCAGCGCCATACGTGCCCCAGAAGCGAGTGCCTGCAAAATGTCAACGACAGACATGCGCGTTTCTTTGCGAAAAGCTCCAACCACAACCGTGGAAACAATACCGATGATTGCGGAATACTCTGGCGAAATATCCATCATCAAAGCTGTAATAATGATGAGGATGGGCAGAAGCAAGTATATTTTTTTCAGAACTTCTTTTTTGTTCGGCATCTCTTCCTTCGTAAGTCCTCGTAATCCAAGACGCTTGGCCTCGAAGTGAGTCATAATCCAGATGCCGACAAAAAACAGGATGGCTGGGAGCACAGCTGATTTGGCGATTTCCAGGTAGGGGACACCGATAAACTCCGCCATCAAAAAGGCGGCTGCCCCCATGACAGGAGGCATGATTTGTCCCCCCGTTGAGGAGGAGGCTTCTACTGCAGCGGCAAATTCCGAGCGGTACCCGAGCCGTTTCATCATTGGGATCGTAAACGCACCAGAGGTGACGACATTCGCAACCGAGCTGCCGCTGATCGTGCCTTGCAGGGCGCTGGAAAAGACAGCTACCTTGGCAGGTCCCCCTATTCGTCTACCTGCAACGACCAAGGACAAGTCATTGAAGTATTCGCCTACCCCTGTCTTTTCGAGAAAGGCACCGAACAAAACAAATAGGAAGATGAAGGTAGAGGAGACGGCCAGCGGTGTGCCGAGGATGCCCTCCAGCGTGTAGTAGCTGTGACCGATTATTCGGGCAAAATCACTTCCCCTATGCTCCAAAAAACCGGGCATGTACGGTCCCAAATACGTGTAAAGGAGAAATAAGGTAGCAATCATGGTAATGGGGATACCAACAACACGACGAGCTGCCTCTAGCACAAGTACAATAGCCATCCCCCCGACGATCATATCCATCGTGGTGTAATTGCCTGTGCGAATAACCAGTCCCTCGTAATCGAAGACCCAATACATGGAGACGGCTACCCCTAACAAGGAAAGAATGATGTTGATGATTCCGACTTTCTTTTTATCCCCTTTGGTTCTCCCGGCGTAAAGCAGATAGACTAGGCAAAGGCCAAACGCCAAATGGATCGGTCGATGAATTTGCGGAGGAAGCATTAAAAAGAGAGTGCTGGATAGCTGGTAAAGGGAAAAGAGAACCAAAAGGCAAAAAGTGATCCACTTCATCGGACCTGCGAGCTGGCGTACGGCAGATTCTTTGTCGTATTGGGCAATCAGCTTATCCATTTCTTGCTGATTCATGGTGGGTGTACTCATCTAGTATCCTCCTAACTCGCTCAATATGGATCGCTTTTCTGACTGAATCGTGATGGCTTCTCCTGGCTTTTCGATCGAGCCTAGGGGGATTTCCGTTCCAGAGAAAAGCAAGGTGTGATTCGCCCGGATCTGTCCAATAAACAGGTGGAGGGCAGGGAACGCGCGATGCATGTTGCGAATCAGGAAGTGGCCATTTTCGATAACCAGCTCTTCACCGGGGGCAAGTTCATTTTCCATCCCGATGCCGTAGTCATGAAAGGTCATTTCCGATAGGATGATTTGGTCTTTGACTATGTGGTAATGCTCTTCAATCGCTGAGCGATGTATGGAGTGGGTCCAGCGAATCCCAAATGCCTCATCCTCCACAAGTCTGCGGCTCCAAATGATCTGATTGGTCTTCGTATCCCGAATAACCAGTGCGGTGTACAGGGGGAGGGTGAGGAAACAGATGACTGCAGCCAGCAGGAGGATGGAGAAAAGGCGGAACGCGGTCCGCCCTTTCCTCGTGTTTACATGCATGCCTCGTTACTTCACGCCTTTTTCGTCGAAGTATTTCTTTGCGCCAGGGTGGATCGGGATGCTTACCCCAGCAAGTACACTGTCCAGCTTGATTTCCTTGGCTTTGGCGTGACCAAGCTTGTCGGTATTTTCAAAAATCGCTTTCGTCACCTTGTACACCAAATCTTCACTTAAATCGGAGCGGATCAAGAGCATAGACTTAACGGCAACCGTTGTCACTTCTTCAGGAACGGTCTGATACGTATTTGCAGGAATTGTTGTTTTTACATAAAATGGATACTTGGCGATGATCGCATCAATTTTATCTGCGTCAACCGGAATAATTTTCACGCCCTTTGTCGCTGCCAGCTCAGTGATGGCAGCAGTCGGGGTACCGGCTGTCTGGAAAGCGGCATCGAGCTGACCGTTTTGAATGGCTTTGGCTGAATCAGCAAAGGATAGTCGCTGCAGCTTGGTATCCTCAAATGTCAGGCCGTATGCCTCCAGAATTTGCTGGGCATTGACCTCGGTACCGCTGCCCGGAGCGCCAACAGAAACGCGTTTTCCTTTCAGGTCGGCTACGTTCTTGATATTGCTGTCAGCGGAAACGACAATCTGGATGGTTTCATTGTAGAGTGCCCCTAGTGCCTGGAATGCCTCGATCTTTCCATCTTGCTGGAACATGTTGGTTCCCTTTGAAGCGTATTCAGCAATATCGTTTTGCGTAAAGGCAATATCAGCCTGCTTGTCACGTAATAAACGAATGTTCTCAGCAGATGCGCCTGTTGCTGTTGCAGTTGCAGTGATTCCGGCGTTTTTGGTAATGTGGTCGGCCATACCTCCTCCTAGCGGGTAGTAGGTTCCGCCTGTTCCGCCGGTCGCAATAACTAACTGCGAAGGGGTGTTGCTTTCGGTCGGCGCATTGTTGTTGCTGCTCTGCGTATTGTTGCCGCTGCTCTGCGTATTGTTGCCGCTGCTCTGGGTATTTCCGCTGCTCTGGGTATTATTGCCGCCACATGCCGTGACCAGTGACATGGTCAAGAGAAGAGTAAGCGAGAGAAGCAAACTGCGTTTTTTCAAAAGGAGTCCCCCTTATCTAAATGTTCAGTACTTTTCCTTTCCTTTGAATTGTACGCGTCTGCCTATAAAAAACTACAAAAATCTATAGAAAAATATAGTAAAATAGGAATATAACTGATAGAGAGCGGGCTTATGTTCCCATGAGAGAAAGTATATCTATTCTTTTGCTTATGCTCATTGCCGTACCGATTGTAGGGGAACTGAAGTTTCACCCGTTTCAGGATGAATTTCGGATCAGCTTTGGCACCACCGCTTTTTTCTTTTTTTTGTTGTGGCTGCGCCCTTCGTTTTTAGCTGGAATATTAACGGGCGTAATTGTCGTTCTATTTCGAATTATCTTGGACTGGGTATATCTCGACACCTTTTCTTGGCTGTATTCCTTTCGTATGCATCTGCCAGCCTTCTTTTTTTACGCTACATTTGCCAGCCTGTTCTCCTTCTTCCGTGTGAACACGCTGCATCATCGGCCGTTGTTGGTCGGTTTATTGGGGACAGTCGCTGAAATCTCAGCGAATTTAGTTGAGCTTTCTTTTCGTTTACAGACATGGGATGGTGTCTGGCATTTATCGGTAGTCGGCCCAATTGCGGTCATTGCCTTGATTCGTAGTTTTTTTGTCCTGAGCTTCTTCAATATGATTCAGTTGCGCCAGGCCAAATGGATGGAGCTGCAGCAGCGGACTCGCAATGAACGCGTCTTGATACTCGTATCCAATTTGTATGAGGAATCGATTCATTTGAAGAAAACACTGCATCAAGTAGAGGAGATCACGAGGGAGTGCTACGAGCTGTATCGCGAAATGAAGGGCCAGCCACCAAATAGCGGAAGCAGTGATAAGTACGCCAAAAGGATGCTGCTCATCGCAGGGCAGGTACATGAGGTGAAAAAGGATAACCAGCGGATTTATGCGGGTCTCTCGAAGCTGATCTCCGATGAAAACGCGCGTGATTACATGCCTTTAGGAGAGCTGGTAACAATCGTGGTCCACGCCCACGAAAAATACGCGCGCTTGCTCGGAAAAGACATTCACTTTGTCACTAACGTCGAGGTGCCTTATCTGGCTTGTCATATTTACACGACGCTGTCGCTTGTGAACAATCTGGTGGCCAACAGCGTCGAAGCAATCCAAGGTCACGGTATGGTGGCTCTCGTCGTAACTGTGGATGAAACCAAAGAGTGGATTCAATTTTGTGTATCTGACGATGGACCGGGGATCTCGGTAAAAGACGTGGAGCTGTTGTTTATTCCGGGGTTCACCACAAAATACGATGAGCGGGGGAACCCCTCTACTGGAATCGGCTTGTCTTATGTAAAAGAAGTCATTGATAATCTACAAGGATACATCAACATCTCTGAAACGGCACAAGGATACACCACTGTATTTGATATTCGCTTGCCGATCGCAAGTTTAATACAGAAAGGGTGAGCATATGCGCTTTTTCATTACGGATGACGATCCGGCTGTTCGGCTCATGCTGGCCCAGATTATTGAGGATGCCGACTTGGGAGAAGTGTGTGGGGAAGCGGAGGATGGCTCACAGATTGACCGTGATTTTTTGGAGTGGAAAAGGGCTGAAATACTTCTCATTGATCTGTTGATGCCCAATCGAGATGGGATTGAGACAGTGCGTCAGCTGGGAGGGTACTCAGGCAAAATCGTCATGATCTCCCAAATCGAAACGAAAGAGCTGATTGCAGAAGCGTACTCGTATGGAATCGAGTATTATGTGACCAAGCCAGTGAATCGGCTGGAAGTCATCAGCGTGCTGCAAAAGGTCAAAGAGCGAGTGCTTTTGCAGCAGTCCATCGAGGGAATTCAGCGTTCGCTCAGCGTTCTCACTGCCTGTGCTCCCGGGGCAAGGGTCGAGCAATCGTACTCGCAAAAAACCATTGTGTCAGCTGCCAAATACTTGCTCACAGAGCTGGGCTTGATCAGTGAAAATGGGAGCAAGGACCTGCTCGACATGATGGAATATTTATATCGCTGGGAGAAGGAGAGTGCAGGAGATGCCAGATTTCCTTCGCTCAGGGAAATCTTCCTGCGGGTAGCAGCCCACAAGGTGGGAGCAGGCTCTATGGCGCAAAAGGAAATGAAGGCAGCGGAGCAACGGGTACGGCGCGCGATCTATCAGGCCTTGACGCACTTGGCTTCACTTGGGCTAACCGACTTTGGCAATCCAAAGTTTGAAACATACGCATCTACCTTTTTTGATTTTACAGAGGTGCGAAAGCGGATGCGGGAGCTGGAAGGGCAAGTGGGAACGGCTCTTTCCCAGGTGCGAATTAACACGAAGAAATTCATTTTCGTGCTCTATATGGAATCCAAAAGACGGATTGGGTAATGGAAGGCTGACTTTTGGAGCGCGCCTCTAAATGTGGTAAGATATCACTATTGTTGTGTTGGGAGGGAAGCTCGTGAGCGAACTACGTAATCCGTGGCAGTTACTATACCGTGTATATCGCCATGTTCAACCTGTTCTGGAGCGGGAGTTTGCAGCCTGGTACAAAAAGGCACAGGCGATTCCCAACCCGGAGCTTAGAAAGCAAGCGCAAGACAGCATGGACTCCAAAAAGTTTCACTGTCAGGGAGGATCTGTCTACGCAGCTCAGGTCGTTTCTTTCGTAGAAACGATTGTGCCTCTTATTGTGGCCTATCAGACAATCAGTGATTACTTGGACAATCTGTGCGATCGCAGCACGTCGCTGGACCCGCAAGATTTTAGGCAGCTGCATGTTTCCATGCAGGATGCTTTGACACCCGGGGCTCCTCTGCGTGATTACTACCTTTATCGGGAAGACAAGGATGACGGCGGATTTTTGGCTGGACTTGTGCAGACCTGTCAAAAGTATGCGGCACAATTGCCTGCCTACGAAAAGATTCAGTCCAAGGTCTTGGAATACTCCAATCTCTACAGTGATTTGCAAGTGTATAAGCATATAGCGCCACAGCTGCGTGAAGGGGAGTTGCTGGCATGGTGGGACACGCACAAGGAACGATACAGTCATCTGCAATGGCAGGAATTTTCCGCTGTCACAGGCTCTACGATCGGCATTTTTGCGCTGTTTTGCCTGGCAACTGATCCACAAGTGCGTGAAGAGGAGATTGCAACCGTAAGTGAGGCTTATTTCCCGTGGATGTGTGGTTTACATATTTTGCTTGATTATTTGATTGACTTAGAAGAGGACAGGCTGGGCGGAGATTTAAACTTCGTCAGTTACTATCAATCGGAGCGAGAAGCGACAGAGCGTTTGCAGTATTTCATCCAGCAAGCAAAGGCAAGCGTCAGACGCTTGCCAAACCCTGCATTTCACCGTATGATCGTGGACGGGCTAGTTGCATTTTATCTGGCAGATCGCAAGGTAAATCGCAGTCAGCCACGCATTTATACCATTGCCAAACAACTGCTGAAACAGGCGAAGGGCATGCCTTCCGTTCTGTTTTATGTGAACAGCTTATTAGTAAGGCGATAACGGAGAAGAGGTTAGCGCATATGCTTGCGCTTGTACGAAAAGCCAAATCCCATCAATGAGAAGGCAACTACGATACAGCCAAGGATACCGAGGGGGCTTTTCTCCCCGATGGCAATGCCAACTCCGATGAGACAGGCGGTTACGCAAAATGCTAAAGCCAGTGTTACCAATTGATAACGATTCATCGGTCTGTAACCTCCTATCTGTCAATGTTCCCATTATACCTTATTTTCCGCGAAAAACATCAAGCGAAAGATTCCGGAAAACCCGGTAAAATATTGTGCGAAGTGGTGGAGACCGCAGATGGAAAGCATTTTACAATTTAAAAAGAATAATCGAATGTTTGAAGGTCAAGTGACGTATGAAGAAGGAGATTTGATTGAGGTAGTCTTTTCTTCTCTGCTGGACGTGACGGTGGGAGATCAGCTTCCTTGTCTGCTGGTTGTTGATTACGAGACGATTAGTAACTTTGACGCGGTGATCGTGGCCAAAGATCAGAATCGGCTATTTTTGTTTCATTCGCCGACAGCAATCGAGTTCCGAGAGCAGCGCAGACGCTATCCACGATTTGATATGAAAGTAAAGGGCTGGATCCAATATCCTACCCAAGAACCAGATTCACTCTTTTCCGTTTATAGCCACATGGTGGATCTCGTGAATTTGAGCTTGGGAGGCCTGGCGTTTCGTGCGGACAAATCAATTCCTGAGCAGCAAGCACTTATTTTCTCCATTGAATTATATGGACGGAATCGTCCCGATGGAGTCGTCAAGGCGGAGCTTCAAATTATTCATGAGCGTATTGAAGGCCCTCACTATTTGTATGGATGTACGATCAAAGGAATAAATGCACGGCACTTTCACAATCTGCGCAAGTACATCCTTCATCGCCAAATTGAAGAACGCAGGCAAGTCCGAATTGAATAAACCGTATCCAAGAATTGGTTCAGTATGGACCAATTTTTTTTGTACAGATAAGAATTAATAAAATTCTTATCCAGTATAAGTGCAACCGCGGCTCCGCCAAAAGGCATGGCGCAGCCAGGTTTTCTAATTGATAACAAGCCCTTCTGTTAGTTACTATTAGAGTAGTGACTACGAGGAGGGTTTTTTATGCTGCAAGCGATGGTTGTCGTTTTTGGCTTTATGGCTTTAGGATTTTTTGCGCAGCGAAGAGAGGAACAAAATCGTTCGCTGGCGAAGCTTTGTCTTTATTACCTTATTCCGATTTTAATTTTTCAATCATTTGTACATACGGGGGTATCCGTTCATTCACTTGCGATGATTGTGCTTCACTTTTTCGTGACGACCTTATTGGTATATATCTTGTTGATGTTGGTGGTGGGACGGTTATTCGGTTGGAAACAGGAGACGCTGAAGTGGAATGCGCTTGCTGCTACGCTCGCGAATGTAGGATACTTTGGCCTTGCAGTCATTCGCTATGCGGTGGGGGAGCATGCAGTACCGTATGCTGTCGCGGTATCTCTCGCTTTTAACCTGTATATGGCACTCTTTGGATTTTCTCAGGTGGGCGGCGAGCGCGAGTGGAAAGGGAAAATTCGTCGTGTCTTTCAAAATCCTTATTTGTATGCGGTGATGGCTGGATTGCTATGGAGAGGATTCGACTTGACCATGCCTGAGTCACTGGATGCTTTTCTCAATCTCGCTGCCAGCGCAACGCTCCCGCTGACCTTGCTTTTGACTGGTGCTGAGATGCGCAAGAACCGCTACAGACAAGACGGTCTTTGGGATGCGGCAAAAGTAAGCCTGTTAAAGCTGGTATTGCCTGTACTCGTAGCGTGGCCGCTGGCTCTTTGGATGACAGATGACAGAGTTGAGCAAAGTGTGATGATCCTGATGTTCGGGATGCCCACTTCCTTGAATCTATTGCTTTTGGCAAAAGATCAGGAGCGGGATACAACCAGTTTGGCAATGATCATTTTACTGACAACGGTAATGAGCCCGTTTACCCTGATGTTCGTGATGAACCATTTGCCGTAAGCAAAAAAGGAGAGAAGATGATGTGAGTACATTACTGGAGCAAATCCAATTTTTCGGATTCAACCAATACGAAGCCAAAGCTTACATGGCCCTGGTCAGCCTGGGAACGACCAATGCGTATCAGATTAGCAAAGAGTCAGGTATTCCGCGGGCGCGCGTCTATGACACACTCGATACACTGGTCAAACGAGGTATTGTCATGATGGAAGAAGCAAAGGACGGGGGAAAAAGCTACTCGCCGCTGCCTGTTGACGTCTTTCTTGATCAGGCTAGGCAATCTTTTGAGGAGAGCTGGAACAAGGTCGGCGAAGAATTGCGATCGATGGAAAAGCGCGACCCGAAAAGCGAAGTTTCACTCACAACCGTCAGAGGAGAGGACAACGTGCTTTCTTTTTGCCGAATCATGATCCGCCGAGCAAAAGAGCAGGTGCTTTTGTCCATGTGGGAACCCATGTACGACCAGCTGCAATACGAGCTTATCGCGAAGGAAAAGGAAGGGTGCTCCATCAAAGGCATCTTGTTTGATGTGGAAAATCCGCTGCCGGGCCTATACAAGCACAGGATTAATGAATACATCAACAAAATGACAGAAGAGCGTTGGTTTGTCCTCTCGATAGATGGCAAAGAATTGTTGTATGGGCACTCAGCGGAGCGAAAAGGAAACGCGTATTACACCGATGATCCTGTCCATATTTTTTTGTTGGAGGATTATATTTGGCATGACGTGCTCGTCAACCGTCTGGTGGAAGCAGGGAGCCAGGAGCAATTGGACAATTGGATTTTGCCAGAGATGGAACAGTTCTTTGGCAGAAAGATGTTGCCTTCGACGTATTGGACAGATCGTGAGGAGAGGAAGGGATGATATGTGGAACAAATGGTTGGCATGCCTATTGGTGCTCGCCCTAAGCTTGCCGGCAGCGGCCTGTGATGCAAGTGGCGTGACCGAATCAAAGCCTAGTCAGCAAATGATTCCGTACACGGTTGAAGTGGTGGCGCAAGAACTCGATGTACCGTGGGAAATGGATTTTGCAGACGATGGTCGCATTTTCTTTACAGAAAGACCAGGCAGAGTACGAGTCATTCAAGCGGGCAGGCTGTTGCCAGAGCCATTGATATCCTTTCCCGCGCCTTTCATCAGTGAGGGAGAGGGAGGATTACTCGGGCTTGTCCTTGACCCTGAATTTGCACAAAATCATTACTTGTACGTCTATCATACGTACAAAGAAGGTCAAAACGTCTACAATCGCGTATTACGTCTGCGGGAAAATAACAATCAGGCAAAGATCGACAAGGTGCTGTTTGACAAAATTCCAGGCAGTGCTATTCACAATGGGGGACGAATAAAAATCGGTCCAGACCAGCGACTCTACATCACGACAGGGGATGCTCGTAAGCCTGAGCTCGCCCAAGATCGCACCAGTCTCGCCGGAAAAATTTTGCGCATCAATCTAGATGGAACCATTCCAGCGGACAATCCATTCCCAGCTTCTCCGGTATACAGCTTGGGACACCGCAACCCGCAGGGAATCGCCTGGAATCCGCAGACAAGGATCCTGTACAGCTCTGAGCATGGGCAATCCGCGCATGATGAAATCAACCGTATTGAGCCGGGAGCCAACTATGGCTGGCCTGTCATTCAAGGAGATCAGCAGCGAGCAGGAATGAAAGCCCCAATCCTGCAAAGCGGGGAGATTACTTGGGCACCTTCTGGCATGACGTTCGTTTCCAAAGGGCCGTGGGCGGGCCAATTGCTCGTTGCCAATCTGCGAGGAGAGCAGATGCAGCGAGTCACCATTGACCCGAGTGAGCCAGATACGGTTCGTGAGGCTACGGCCTCGTTTCAACAGGAGTACGGACGACTGCGAAATGTGGTTGAAGCGGCTGACGGCTCCCTTTATTTGTTGACGAACAATCGCGATAGTCGCGGGGAGCCAAGAGAAGGTGATGATAAAATCATCCGGCTTGTTCCGAGACAACCGTAGCTGTAGGTTTTGATTTGCCCCAGATCAGTCTCTGGAGAACAATCGCACCTGCACCGACGATAGAAATTAACAGACCGACCCGTAAAAAGGCGACACTAGGCCCCAAAATCGTCATCAAAAATCCTCCCAAGAGCGGAGCGATGATAAAGGTGGCACTCGTCAGCGAATCAATAATTCCTCGGACCCTTCCTAGAGCTTGTGGAGGGGTTTCTTTTTGGACCAGGTAGTTCGTACCGACTGATGTCAGTCCGGTTCCAACTCCTGCCAACAGGGATGCAACGAGTATCCAGTACATCCCATCACCTGGCTGGAAAAACCCAATCCATGAAAAGCAAACCCCGATCAGGAGAACGCCGCCGCCCAACACCCAACCGTACGAGCGAATTTCCTTCAGGCGATGCAGCCAGGTTATTGTGAGGAGTGCCCCTAATCCGATGGTACTGACTGAGTATCCGACCATTTCCGGATTGTTCGGTACTTTTTCTCGGAAAACGACAGCAAACTGTGCGTCAGCCAATTGGATCGCCGTCATGGCAGCCAGCCCAAAGAGAGTACTGTAGAGCAAGACGCGGTTTTGCAAGAAGACGCTCCAGCCCTCTTGCCAAGCTTGCCGAAACGGCTGCGCTTTTTCACGGGAGGAAAGGCGTGGAATCGAATTTTCCACGTGGCGAATGGTTAAAAGAAAAGCGGTTGAAAGAAGGTAGCTTCCTGCGTTGATGACAAGGCAAATCGCTGGCGCAAAAAAGGCTGCCACCATCCCGCCTAGAAGCGGACCAATCAGCTTTCCCGATTGAAAAACGGCTCCATTTAAGGAGGTTGCTTTCAATAGCTGCTCTGGGGTGACAATTTGACGCGTCAATGTTTGCTGGGCAGGATCATTGAATACGGAGGCGCATGAGCGCAGCGCGATGACTGCCAGGAACCAAAAAGGATTGGGCATGGCAAGCAAAAGCAGGGTAAGACTTGCCTGTATCAGATCCATGATGATCATCATCCGTACCTTGTTGACCCGATCAGCAAGAACCCCGGCGAATTGCCCAAGCACGATTCCGGGGGCAGCATAGGCAATCGGCAACAGGGCCATTGTCATCGGATCAGCCTGCCAGACAAACCCGAGAAGGATCGATACCGCAATGAAATCAAACCAGTCTCCCAGTGTAGAAAGTCCATAGGCGAAAAAAAGCATGCGAAACGTTCTATTTTCTTTTAGCAAAAAAATCCCTCCATCGGCTCTGTTACAACCGATGATAAGAGGGATTTGTCAGAGGCATATCAAATGGGGCGGGAAATGAGTGACAAGATTGACTTTTTCAGATACTCAAACCGGTATTCTTCGGATAACGCCGCCCATATTTTTTGGTATTTGCGTTCCCATTCCTCATCACAACCAAATGTCCCCAGGAATAACAGGATGTTGTTCACCGCATAAATCAAATGCGGGATAAATTTGGTTGCGCGAATCACTTCAACACCCTCATCCACTATACGCCGGGCTTTGGCACGCTCCTGACGCTGATAGAGACAAATTCCCCGCATGACAGTAAAGCTGCCTAGCTCACGCTGCATGGGGATCAGTTGCAAAACCTCTGCAGATCGACGGATAATCTCCTCTGCCTCCTCAATCTGTCCGGAAAAGAGGGCCAGTATCGTTTCTTCTGCTTGAAGAAAAAGAGTGAAGCTCGCAGAGTCCATTTTCGCTACTAGTTGTCTCGCCTTTATTATCTGTTGCCTTGCACGTTCCCACTCTCCAGCCTGCGCATACAATCCGATTGCATTGATTTGCAGCTCATCTTGGAAAGAGGGAGGCATCAGTGCTTGGTTCTTTACTGTCCACTCGAAAACCTGGATGGTCTTACGGGTGTCGGTTTCCGTCATGTAATACAGATGGGAGATAAAACAGTTTCTCTGGCATAGGAGCAGTCTTGTCTTCGATAAACCAGGCGAAATCACCCGAAATAAATCGCAGATATATCGCGTAAAAAGGGTCCATTTGAAACCCGAGAACTTCCTGATGCTTAGAAAGAGTCTGCATGGCAGCGCCCATCCCCATCCCATGATAGGTAGACAGCATTTTATGAATGCTCTCCGAGAAGTCACGATTGAGGGTCGAGGGCTTTGGTGGCTGATGCACCTTCCAGGTCAAACGATACCCCACTTTGCGGACGGTATCAATCGTGAGCAAATGAGACCATTTCGCAAGCTTTTTGCGAAGGCGATAAATGTGGTCATCAATTGTCCGATCTGTCGGATCCTCAAGCGGCCATACGCGATCGAGCAGGTTTTCCCGTGAAAAGGTGCGATTTTTCCACGTATATAAATATTGGAACAATGCGTATTCCTTTGGTAACAGCGTGATGGTCTCCCCAGCGTATTGAACTTCGTACGTTTCATCAGACCAAGTGATCAGCCCCATCCGAATGACCCCTCGTTTATATTGTGTTTCTTCATTTTATTGTAAAGAGTGCCGCGTGAAATACCGAGCAGTTCTGCCGCCGCCTTTTTGTTGCCGTAGGTACGCTCCAGTGCTGCCACAATTCGCTCTCGCTCCGACGAGGCCGGCTCGGGGGCATAGAGAGCGTGCGCTAAGGGACGAGCCGGGATTGCAGAGGAGAAGGTACTCCCCAGTGAAATCGCCGATGATGGCAGTGGATCAGCTGTGTGGGAACGGATCACGGATGGCAAATGCTCAGTCAGGATGACGCCCTTTTCTTGAAGAATAGACAGGCGCTCGATGACATTGCGCAATTGTCTGATGTTGCCGGGCCAACTGTAATCGAACAAGGCTTGCATCACCTCGGAAGCGATACGCGGAACGGAATGCTCATGGGCAACCGAATACTCATGGATAAAAATTTGTACCAGCTCGGGTAAATCCTCCCTTCTCTCACGCAACGGAGGTACTTCAAGCGAAAATACATTGAGCCGATAGTAGAGGTCTTCGCGGAACCGACCGTCAAACACCATCTGCTCCAATTGGCGGTTGGTCGCCGCTACGATGCGTGTATTCACAGAAATGGGCTCGGTCCCTCCGACACGGTAAAATTGCCTTTCCTGCAAGGCGCGGAGAAGCTTAACCTGCAGCTCCAACGGCAACTCACCGATTTCATCGAGAAACAGTGTGCCACCGTGAGCAAGCTCAAGTTTGCCTGGCTTGCCTTTTTTCTCGGCACCCGTGAAGGCTCCGCCTTGATACCCGAACAGCTCGCTTTCGAACAAGGCGGCAGGAATGGCCCCACAGTTAATGGCAATGAACGGCTTTTCCCGGCGGCGACTGGCTTGATGGATAGCTTGGGCGAACAGCTCTTTTCCTACCCCGCTCTCACCATAAATCAGCACAGTCGCATCGGTCTGCGCTACTTTTTTGGCAGAACTGATAGCGGACTGAATCGAAGCAGAGTGACCTTTGATTGCATAAAAAGGGTCGTCTGCTGCTTGGAAACGACTCATCTCTTGCTGCAAGTTATGCAGATGGGCAGTGGTGTGAGCCAATTCTTCGTTGAGTCTGACCAGCTCGGTAATATCCTGCTCGATAGAGATGGCGCCGATAATCTGTCCTTCTAGCCGAATGGGTGCCGCATTGATCAACACATGACTGTCTGGTCGCGGAATATGGTACACGCGCTGAACAGAGGTTCCTTGCCGCAGGGCGTCCAAGAGTCGGATCGATTCACTGGCGAAATGTTCATCCAGAGAGGTTCCAATGACCTCGGTGCGATCTATTTTGTAAATCGTTTGGGCGGCCCGGTTCCAGTGCTGCACCACGTTTCGTGAATCGACGATGGTAACCGCTTCGCTCATTGTGTCCATCAGGGTGCCGAGCAGTACAGACTGGTTCTGAACCAGAGTGAGAAAGGAAGCGAATAGTTCGTGAGAATCAATGATGCCAGTGGGAACTCCATTTTCGTCGAGCGTAACCAAGGCAGGCATTGTCGCGTCATTTAGGAAGGAACGGATCTGTCTAGTGGATTCTTCTAATGTAGCCGTTTCACGAACGGCGATTACCTTCACCGTACGTTCCCCGTCCACCCACACACCTTCTTTTTCTCCAGTGCGTATTCTGACAGCAGCAGGATTGACAGGAGCCGCAATCGAAGAGACAACACTATCCAGTGAAAATAACGGTTTCAAAACATCACTTCCTATACAAACTAACAAGAAAGAGGATAGAATGCTCTTTCTCGTTGCTTAATCAACAGTTCTTAATCAAAAGTGTACAAGAATAGACAAGAAATGTACACATGTGTAAAATGAAATGTTTTGCCACTTGAATGCGTAAAAACCCCAAAAGACTTGCGAAATAGGTACTTAAATGTGTTGGCATGGTTCATGCTAGGAATAAAGGAGCAGAGTACGTTGAGGAGGAGACAGTCAACGATGGAACAAGCAATGAAGGATTTTTTTCTATTCTTATCCAAAAACCAAACCTTGAACGCAGCAGCTAAAAAATGGGGCCTGCGCTTTGGTGCTAGCCGCTTTGTATCCGGTGCAACGATTACTGAGGCGATCAGTGCAGTGCGCAAGCTGAACCAGCAAGGTCTCGTGTGCACGCTGGATCACCTGGGCGAATTCGTTTTTAGTGTGGAAGAAGCGAATGAATCTGCTGATTACTGCATCAAAACATTGGAAGCGATTCACGAGTCCAAAGTAGACTGCAACCTGTCGTTGAAAATGACATCCATGGGTCTCGACATCAGTCGTGAACTGTGCATGAGCAACATGAGACGCACATTGGATGCCGCAAAGAGACTCGGCAACATTTTTGTACGTATCGACATGGAGGATTATGCTCATAATCAAGTAACCATGGAGATTTTAAACGAGCTGTTGGAAGAGTACGATAACGTAGGAACGGTGATTCAGGCGTACCTGTACAAAGCTGCGGATGACATCGACAGCCTGAAGGACAAAAAAGTAAACTTCCGTCTGGTAAAAGGTGCGTACAAAGAGTCGCCTGAGGTAGCTTACCCGAATAAGCCGGATGTCGATGAGAACTACAAGAAAATTATCAAGCAGCATCTCTTAAATGGCGGCTATGCAGCGGTTGCTACCCATGATGACAATATCATCGCATACGTGAAACAGCTGGAAAAGGAATACAACATTCCTCGTACCCAGTTTGAATTCCAAATGCTGTACGGAATTCGTACCCAGTCCCAAATTGACCTCGCACGAGAAGGCTACAAAATGCGCGTCTACGTTCCATACGGCAATGACTGGTACGGATACTTCATGCGCCGCCTGGCGGAAAGTCCAGCTAACGTGAAGTTCGTCCTGAAAGGCATGTTTACAAAATAAAATTGATGCGTGATCGCTTCACCAGACACCTTCGGATGAGATCCGGAGGTGTTTTTATTTTGCACAAAACGTGTTACTGTAGTGGTGTAATCGTACCGAACAAAGTAGGAGTTGATAGGCATGATATCTGTGCTTGTACGAAAAGCTGACCATGGCTCTGGGCAAAGAGTTCCGACTGATCTTTGTTTAGAGCCTATCCCATACTAAAGCTGGAACTCTTTGCTTCCCTATATACGCAAATCACGCTATATAGTTAGGAGCAAAGCAAATGAAATATCAAAATGCACAAACGACGCTGCCACAAGAGCTGCTTCGTGACATTCAAAAATATGTTCAAGGAACCTATCTGTACATTCCTGTTCAAGAAGAGTGCAGGAAAGAATGGGGCGCGTACACGGGGTCCAAGCAGGTGCTTCAAGAGCGCAATGCTAGGATTGTGCAAGCTTATGGCTTAGGAATCTCGGTCAAGACCCTCGCGAAGGAGTACTTTTTGACTGAGCATAGCATTAGAAGAATTATCCGCGAAAAACCAAATGTACAACTTTAATGCAGGCACTTTCTTTCCAATTATTAATTTATTTTGAAAAAAGTTAAGGTTGAAGATTGATAAAATTTTAAGTTATACTTATACAAATTTTATTAAAATAAATAATATTAAGGGGAGCAACATGAGAGAATTATCAACGCGACAAACCATCACTGTGGGCCTCATGCTATTCGCCCTGTTTTTTGGTGCAGGCAATATGATTTTTCCACCTGCTTTGGGACAAGCAGCGGGTTCGAATGTATGGTTGGCTATGCTCGGTTTTATTATAACGGGTGTGGGTTTGCCTTTATTAGGAGTTATTGCTGTCAGTTTAAGTGGAGGAAACTTGCAAACATTGGCGGGGCGGGTGCATCCTGTCTTTGCTGTTATCTTTACTTTTGTTGTTTATCTGGCAATTGGGCCGTTTCTGGCAATTCCTCGAACAGGAACCGTTACCTTCGAAATGGGGGTCTTGCCATTTTTACCGGAGTCGATGAAAGAAAGCTGGCTGCCACTCTTTATCACGACGATTGTTTATTTTGCGATTACATTTTGGCTCTGTCTGAATCCTACCAAGCTGGTAGATCGGATCGGAAAAGTGTTGACGCCAGCCCTGCTCTTGATTATTGGCCTGATGTTCGTACAGTCTCTCTTCCACCCAATTGGCGGAATGGGACAACCGACAGGTGCTTACCAGGAAACAGCGTTTTTTAAAGGGTTTTTGGAAGGATATTTGACCTTAGATGCTCTGGCAGCCATGGTATTCGGGATTGTAGTGACCTCGGCTATCCAGAACCAGGGAGTAACGGATCGGAAAAAAGTGACCTGGTCGACCATCAAAGCTGCCATCATTGCCGCGTGCGGCTTAGGGCTTGTCTATTTGGCTCTCGCCTATATGGGAGCAACTAGTTTTTCGCTTGGACAGTCAGAAAATGGGGGACAAATATTGACTGCGGTCGTTCAACAGTTGTTCGGCCCGCTCGGTTCAATGCTTTTGGGTGCCGCCGTCACACTTGCTTGCCTCACAACATCAGTAGGATTGGTCACAGCGTGCAGCCGTTTCTTTTCAGATCGGATTCCGGCTATTTCGTATCCAGTGATGGCAGCGATCCTCTGCCTGTTCAGTGCGGGTGTAGCCAACATCGGACTCACGCAATTAATCGCGATTTCTGTTCCTGTTCTGATGGCTATTTATCCATTGGCTATTGTTTTGATGCTGCTCTCGTTCTTCCACAAGCTGTTTAAAGGCCACAAGGCGGTTTACATCGGTGCAATCGTAGCCACTGCCATCGTCAGCTTGATGGATGGATTTTCTTCCATGGGACTTTCGGTAGAGGCGATTCATTCCATTTTCAAGCATTTGCCGCTGCATAAAGAGGGAATCGGCTGGCTCCTTCCTGCTGTCGCAGGTGCATTACTAGGTTTTTTGTGGGGCAGTATGCGCCCGGGCAAAAAAAGCGGCAAGCGAGAGGTTTATCAGGAAAAGACAAGCAATCTGTAACTCATGATGAAACAATATCAAGAGGGCGTGCGAACTCAACTGGGTTCTGGCACGCCTTTTTGTTGATCGCGTGGACAAGTCTCCATCCAGTTTTCCATCTAGTTCCAGTTGGATAGGACTTCTATCCGTCCACAAGCCATGCGATCTATGTTACCATAGGAAAAAGTTGAGCCGAATGGACTGCACATTCAGATGCCGTTCCAAATGAAGGGAGGTTATTAGCTGTGGCCCAAACAAAAGTTTTGGTAGCTGATGACGATCCGAATGTTCGCGAAATTATTCGCCTCTATTTTGAAAAACAACAAATCGACCTAGTTGTCGCCACCGATGGACGGGAAGCCATCGAGCTGATGGAAAAGGAATCACCGGACGTCGTGATTTTGGATGTCATGATGCCGCAAATGGATGGATTTGACGCATGCCGAGAAATCCGCAAAAAATGGGATACGCCGATCATCATGCTGACGGCAAAAGATGAAGAGTTTGATCGTGTGCTCGGATTGGAATTGGGAGCAGATGATTATGTGACCAAACCGTTTAGTCCGCGAGAGCTGGTTGCACGGATTCGAGCTATTTTACGCCGCTTGCAACCAAAAGGAAAGGTGGAGGAGGAAGTGCTTCGTCCTCTTGCTTTTGACCAGCTAACGATTGATGTGGACAAGCGGGAAGTAGTCGCTGCTGGAGAAAAAGTGAGTTTTCGGCCCAAAGAGTTTGATTTGCTCGTCCATTTGGCAAAGTCACCAGGCAGTGTCTTATCCAGAGAGCAATTGCTGGAACAGGTGTGGGGTTTTGACTATTTTGGCGATGTCCGCACGATTGATGTACACATCAAAAAGATTAGGCAGCGCTTGGAAAAGCTCCCTTATGAATGTATTCACACCGTTTGGGGGATCGGCTACAAATTCGGGGTGAATAACTGATGCTCGGAATGTCCAAAAGCATCTTCCGTCGCCTCTTATTTAGCTTTTTAGCCACGGTACTGGTTGGACTTGGGATATCGGGGATTTTGCTTTCTTTTTTCGCACGGGAATACATTTACAACACCAAGCAAGAAGAGTTGTTGCGTCTGGCGAAAAAGGTGAACACCCAGATTTATGATAGCAATGAGATCAACAAGGAGCTGTTGGACAAGCTCGCGATGCTGGATGAATCCTTCGATACGAGGATCTGGCTCTTTAATGAAAACGGAAAAATCGTAGCCACCTCCATGAAAGATGAAGTGTTTACCGGAAAATCAGTGGCGGTGTCTATCGCAGATAGTGTGTTAAGAGGCAAGAGCGCGGTGACAGAATTGCAGATCGAAGGCTTGGAAGACCCGATGCTCTCGGTTTCTGTTCCATGGGGTAAAGGCGAGAAAGTGTACGGCGGAATTATTCTGCATGCGCCGATCGAAGGTATAGAGCGTACCTTTGGACAGATGCGGGAATCTATTCTGTGGGCGACGTTGTTTGGCATAGTAATCACAACAGCGATGGTGTCTTATCTATCCTGGTCGATCTCCAGGCCGCTTCGAACCATTGAGCGGACAGCTGCAGAGATTGGAAGGGGGAACTACGCCGAGCGAGTCCAGGTAGATACTTCGGATGAAATCGGTGATCTGGCCCACACGATTAACACGATGGCAGAGAAGCTGGAAAAGGTGGAGCAGGAGCGACATCATTTGGAGCAGGTACGAAATGATTTTCTCGCCAATGTCTCCCATGAACTGCGAACGCCTCTGACAGCCATGCAAGGATTTTTGGAGGCATTGCAAGACGGTTTGGTAGAGGAAGAAGAAGCCCGGCAAAAATACTATGCCGTGATGTACACCGAGACGATGCAAGTGAATCGGCTCGTCGATGACTTGATGGACCTGATGAAGCTGGAGAATAATGAAGTGAATCTCGCAAAATTCCCTGTCGATGTTGGAGAAGTCATAAACAAGGTCGCTTTTTCTTTTCGGGCGGAGGCAGAAGAAAAAGGAATTCAGATGGTGGTTGATGTGGTGGATGAGCTGCCACGGATTTACGCTGATAAGGACCGGATTGCTCAAATTCTGAAGAATCTGGTGAAAAACGCCGTGAAGTTCACGGAAAAAGGTGAAATTCGGTTAACCGCCAAAAGCGAAGAAAAGTGGGTTCGTATTCAGGTAGTTGATACTGGTATTGGAATCGCCGCAGATGATCTGAATCGGATTTGGGAGCGATTTTTCAAGGTGGATCGCGGGCGTTCGAAAAACAATAAAGGTACTGGCTTGGGATTGGCGATCGTCAAAGAGCTGGTAGAGCTTCATGATGGAGAATGGAATGTAGAAAGTATGCCAGGGCATGGAAGCACGTTCACGGTTTGGATTCCGACTACGACAGCTTCGCGTCAAGCGACCTGATCGTGCTTGAAACCATAATGGCGATGATGGACATACATTTTTCATAGTTTGATCATGGTTTTTTCCCACTTTCCTCACAGAATGGTTATCTTTCGCAGTTACGATATATATGTGACAGCGAGAAGGTCACGATGCCAAGGAACGAAAGGGGAATGAACATGAATAAAAAATGGATCTCCATTGCAGCTGTCGCATTGCTCCTATCAGGAAGCTTGGTCGCCTGCTCGAGCACAACGGGCACGCCTGAACCAGCGACACAACAAGAAGGGGGAAGCGCAACCACACCGGGGACCTCCTCCACTGACAATGGCCAATCGACCGATAGCTCGGTTTCGCAAGACCAATCTACATCTGATGCTTCAAAAGCTGATTCTGGGACACCAGCAGCAGGTTCTTCTGATAGCACCGGATCATCAACTGATGCATCATCTGGCGACAGCAGCACAGACACCAAGTCTGATGCAGGCGCTAAAGACCAGTCCACATCGACTGACGCAAGTAAGCAATAAGCAGTTAGCAAAAGCAACAGGTAACGCGTTTGTTCGTTTGAACTCCTCTACTTCCCTCCCGGTTAACATATTTTGGGCGGCTTGATGTCGCCCATTTGTTTTTGTCCCTGTTTTGTTGTAATTGAAGAAAGTCCGTCATCTCTTTGTAATACTGATGTCCCATGTGGATATCAGTTTTTTTTTGCTGAAAAACCTGCTTTTTCCTAACCCGATTGATATGATGTTTCTTAAGAAAAGAGTGCATCTAAAGTAGCGTTCATGATTCAAGCCAGGAGAGAATAGTCGGGAGGGCAGAGATGATTACATATCCGTATTTAGAAAAGGGAGCAACCATAGGAGTGACGGCGCCATCGTCGGGGGTGGAGACGGCCCTGCATGATATACTCAAGGGTGCTTGCAGGCGGATGGAGGATCAAGGCTATCGTGTCCTGTGTGGAGATACAGTGTGGACGCAGGAAAAAGCCAGGTCGGCCTCAGCTGCAAAGCGGACGGATGAATTCCAGGAAATGATGAACGATGACCACATTTCGATGATCTTCCCTCCTTGGGGTGGAGAACTTTTAATTGAGATGCTGGAAAAAGTAGATTTTGAAAAGATCAAGAACAAATGGATTCTCGGATACTCAGATACGAGCCTCTTGCTGCTTGCCATCACGCTGAAAACAGGGATAGCGACCGCTCATGGAACCAATCTGATTGATCTGCGAGGCGAGTACGCAGATGACACCACCGCTATGTGGCAGGAGGTGTTGTCTACGAAAACGGGAGCTTCTATCGTGCAGCGGTCATCTGCATCCTATCAGAAGGAATGGCAGCATCATAATCCGTCGCCTTGCGTATTCCATTTAACAGAACAAACCGAGTGGAAAACGACTACACCGAATCATGTGAAAATCGAAGGGCGCTTGCTTGGCGGTTGCATAGATGTAATCAGACATATCATTGGTACACCGTATGGGGATATCCGTCATTTTCAAGAGCGGCATATCCAGGGACAGCCGATTGTCTGGTATTTAGAAAACTGTGAGCTAAGCACGACAGATTTACGTCGCTCGCTGCTTCAAATGAAGCTGGCTGGATGGTTTGATCATTGCTCAGGCATCATGTTTGGCCGAAGCCCTGCAAATACTCCGGTGGACGGGTACACAGCCCGGGACGTCTATTATGAGCTGGCCGGCGAGCTGCAGGTGCCGATCGTCTGCGATATCGATTGTGGTCATGTACCTCCTCAAATGACTTTCATCAATGGAGCCTACGCCGAGATCGAGGTGGCGGACGGGAAGGGATTGGTCACACAGCATTTTTATCCTTGATCGTACGGCTTGTAGAATAGCAAAAAAGGTCAGCAAATTTGCTGTCCTTTTCTGTTAACGTGTAGGAAAGTTTAAGTGCTTCCCGTGTGGAAGCAATCTTGTTTAAACTTTCAGGAGCGCATAAAAGCCTTCCGCTAAAACGCGGTCGCTCCTCCGTGAGCAGGCCTCGATAGAGGTTTTTTTATAATATCGGAAAGTATAAAATCTGAGGGGAGTCATCCCATTTATTGCTGGTAAAATGAGGACATGGAGACGAACATTCTTACGTTCATTTTCTTTGATGAAAACAAGAACTGGGATCCATTCGTTAAGAAGTATGGTAAACGAATTCGTTCCTCAGTCTTAAAGGAAGTAGAAAAGTTTCGTTCTTGTGGTGACCCCAGAAACGGTTTCAAATTGTTG
>NZ_JBITPN010000031.1:0-1507 GCF_050467985.1 Brevibacillus sp. NRS-1366
TAGGCCGCTCACCCTATCCTCCTGCGTCACGCCATTGCTCAAGCGGAACAGAGGTGGTACAGGAATATCAACCTGTTGTCCATCGCCTACGCCTTTCGGCCTCAGCTTAGGTCCCGACTAACCCTGGGAGGACGAGCCTTCCCCAGGAAACCTTAGGCTTTCGGTGGACAAGATTCTCACTTGTCTTTTCGCTACTTACACCGGCATTCTCACTTCCAAGCGCTCCACCGCTCTTTCCAGTACGGCTTCACTGCTGCTTGGAACGCTCCCCTACCCAGTCCGTAAGGACTGCCATAGCTTCGGTGATACGTTTAGCCCCGTTACATTTTCCGCGCAGAGTCACTCGACCAGTGAGCTATTACGCACTCTTTAAATGGTGGCTGCTTCTAAGCCAACATCCTGGTTGTCTGGGCAACTCCACATCGTTTCCCACTTAACGTATACTTGGGGACCTTAGCTGATGGTCTGGGCTGTTTCCCTTTCGACAATGGATCTTAGCACTCATTGTCTGACTCCCGGACATAAGTCATTGGCATTCGGAGTTTGACTGAGTTCGGTAACCCGATGAGGGCCCCTAGCCCAATCAGTGCTCTACCTCCAAGACTCTCAATTCCGAGGCTAGCCCTAAAGCTATTTCGGGGAGAACCAGCTATCTCCGAGTTCGATTGGAATTTCACCGCTAGCCACACCTCATCCCCGCACTTTTCAACGTGCGTGGGTTCGGGCCTCCAGTAGGTGTTACCCTACCTTCACCCTGGACATGGCTAGATCACACGGTTTCGGGTCTACGACAACGTACTATCGCCCTATTCAGACTCGCTTTCGCTGCGGCTCCGTCTCTTCAACTTAACCTCGCACGCTATCGTAACTCGCCGGTTCATTCTACAAAAGGCACGCCGTCACGGGCTCCGACTATTTGTAAGCACACGGTTTCAGGTACTATTTCACTCCCCTCCCGGGGTGCTTTTCACCTTTCCCTCACGGTACTGGTTCACTATCGGTCGCTAGGTAGTATTTAGCCTTAGCAGATGGTCCTGCCAGATTCACACGGGATTTCACGTGTCCCGCGCTACTCGGGGTTGGTCTCGGAGAGACGCGCGTTTAGGTTACGCGACTGTCACGCTCTATGGTCAGCTTTCCCAAGCTGTTCACCTACGCGCGTCTTTTGTAACTCCGTGTGAGACGCCCCACAACCCCGCCAGGTAAACCTGACGGTTTAGGCTCTTCCGCGTTCGCTCGCCGCTACTGACGGAATCACTATTGTTTTCTCTTCCTCCGGCTACTTAGATGTTTCAGTTCACCGGGTCTGCCTTCTCGTACCCTATGTATTCAGATACGGATACCATCCCATTACAGATGGTGGGTTTCCCCATTCGGAGATCCCCGGATCAAAGCGTGCTTACCGCTCCCCGAGGCTTATCGCAGTTCGCTGCGTCCTTCTTCGGCTCCTAGCGCCAAGGCATCCACCGTGTGCCCTTAGTAACTTAACCACATTGGTTAGCACTAA
>NZ_JBITPN010000032.1:0-650 GCF_050467985.1 Brevibacillus sp. NRS-1366
CCCGAAGTCGGTGAGGTAACCTAAACTGCCCCAAAAAGTTTTACTTTTCGGGGACTCCAGTTGGGAGCCAGCCGCCGAAGGTGGGGTAGATGACTGGGGTGAAGTCGTAACAAGGTATCCGTACCGGAAGGTGCGGATGGATCACCTCCTTTCTATGGAGCATTACACAGATTGTATTCTTTCCGGTTTTGAGGGTATGTGACCCTCACCTCATACTTGATTACTAAGGGGCTCCGATAGTATTCGGAATTAGCTCCAGAGGATTTACGTCATTTTTGGGGCAGAATGGGGCTGTAGCTCAGTTGGGAGAGCGCCTGCCTTGCAAGCAGGAGGTCATCGGTTCGATCCCGTTCAGCTCCACCAAAAGAATAAATATGTTCCTTGAAAACTGGATACTGCATGTAATTGCTAAGGATTTATTACTGATGTAGTACTAGTAATATTAACTGCAAGGATGGCCTGCTAAGTTCGTCTCATCCATGAGACAACGCATGCACTAGCACATCCTGTGCGTCGTGGTTAAGTTACTAAGGGCACACGGTGGATGCCTTGGCGCTAGGAGCCGAAGAAGGACGCAGCGAACTGCGATAAGCCTCGGGGAGCGGTAAGCACGCTTTGATCCGGGGATCTCCGAATGGGGAAACCCACCA
>NZ_JBITPN010000033.1:0-1515 GCF_050467985.1 Brevibacillus sp. NRS-1366
TGGTATTTCAAACGATCTTCATTTATTTTCACAAGAACTGGAACGACATTTGTCTCCTCTTGCTCTCACCCAACTAGCCAAAGAAACGGGATTCGTCACACGAACCAGTAAATATCGTGCGCAAGATTTAGTCGCCTTATGTGTATGGTGGAGTCAGCGAATAGCTACGACCTCTCTCAACCAGCTTTGCAGTACGTTAGAGGCAACGACAGGACTTCTCATGAGTCTTGAAGGACTGAATCAGCGTTTTAATCCAGCTGCTGTGCGTTTTCTGCAGCAGATCGTTTCGCTTTTACTCCAGCAAAAACGCTATTCGTTTGGATCGATTCCAAGCGAGTATTCGGGCTATTTTTCTCGCATTCGAATTCTCGATTCGACGACCTTTTAGCTTCCAGATAGCTTCGCAAGCTCCTATCAGGGGACAGGAGGGTGTAGTCACACCGCTGGTGTCAAAATCCAACTAGAATATGATCTGCAGAGTGGACAGTTCATCCATCTGCATACGAGTCACGGAAAGCAAAATGACAAAACCTACGGTACCACGTGTTTACAGGATATTCAACCGAAAGATGTGTTCATTCGGGATCTAGGCTATTTCTGCTTAGAAGATTTACATACCATTCAAGAGAAAGAGGCCTATTACATTTCACGCTTAAAACTCAACACACGGGTGTATCAAAAGAACGAAAATCCTGAGTATTTTCGGGATGGTACGCTCAAGAAGAAATCGGAGTACTCTCCCTGTCGATGGAAGACATTATGGAACGTCTACAACCAGGGGAAACGTTAGAAATTCCCGATGTCTATATCGGCATGTATGAAAAATTGCCCGCACGACTCGTCGTTTATCGACTAACGGAAACCCAGATCAAAAAACGAGACAAAGATCAGGAAATTCGAGAGAAAAAGAAAGGGATTACGTACTCCGAACGTAGCAAAAAGCTCAGTGCGTTGAACTTTTACATTACAAATATTCCAACGGAATGGGTACCTGGGGTACACTTGCATCACCTGTATTCCTTACGCTGGCAAATTGAGATTCTCTTTAAAACATGGAAATCATTCTTCCAGATCCATCACTGTAAAGAGATCAAGATCGAACGCTTGCAATGTCATCTTTATGGTCAGTTGATCGGTATCTTGCTTTGTTCTTCAACTATGTTTCAGATGCGGCAACTCCTATGGCGGAAGAAAAGAGAGCTCAGTGAATACAAAGCTTTTTATATGATCAAGGATTATATGCCCCTCTTGCATCAAGCCGTACAAAAAAACACCCAAGCTATATCGAAGATCCTGTTTCGTCTGTTTCACCTGTTAGAAAAGAACGGACGAAAATCTCACCGCTATGAGAAAAAAACAGTCTTTGATATTTTGGGTGTTGTCTACGAGTATACCACGTCTTCCAAGAAGGTTTCATAGCTAGCGTTTTAAAAAATAGCCTGGTTAAGGCTTATTTGGCATGTTTATTTTTAAGAAAACAAATTAACGACTCTTGAAAATAAGAGATTCCATCAC
>NZ_JBITPN010000034.1:0-4318 GCF_050467985.1 Brevibacillus sp. NRS-1366
TGGCGCTGATTATAGCGAGGAATGCGAAGAGACAGGGCTTCCCCAATAAATAAATACGAGGATCTCAATAAGCGAAGCTTCCGAAACTAGGTGGGTAAAAAATAAAAATAGTAAATGATTCATTGAACTAATGGGTTCAAGAGCTTAATACAGACGAAAAACGGCAGCCTACGTAAATGGCTGCCGTTTTCGCAACTAACGGGTAGTTTAATACAATTGTTATGAAGTATTTTATTCAGCACAATTGACTTCGAGTCTACTCTAACAAATATAGTTAGATTATCAGTTGATCAAAGGTGGCCGGCCACAATGTACTCAATCAGCGAAATATCCAGATTAACGGGTATTACAGCGTATACTCTACGATACTATGAAAAAATAGGTCTTCTTCCTAAACCCAAACGTCTGGATGGAAAGCAATACGGGATTAGGCGATATGATGATCAGGATCTTCGATTTATTAAATTTATTCATGGGTTGAAGCAAACGGGGATGAAGTTAAAAGACATCGCAGCGTTTGTGGAAGAGGGCTGTTATGTGACGCGAGAGGAGCCAAACATAGACGTGAAGGTTATATTTCGCAAAAGGATTGAAATTTTGAATACGCATATAGAAAAATTGGAGCAACAACTAAGGGAATTGGAAATCGTGAAGTCCACAGCACAGGATAAAAGGAATTTTTATTATAGTTTGTTGAAAGAATAAGTATACGAGGAGAAGAAACTCAAGGAGGCTATACAATAAATGGATAAGATAATACATGTCGGTGTTATCGGGGGATCGGCTAACAATCAATGGGCGAGTTCTACTCACATTCCTGCATTACAACAGCTTCCGAAATTTAAAATTACGGCAATTGGCACAACCCGAATGGAAAGTGCTGAGAAAAGTGCCTCCCAATTTGGGGTTCCTCTTGCATTTGCGGATTCAAACGAATTAACCCGACACCCAGATGTGGATATGGTTATTGTGAGTGTAAAAGTTCCTGGTCACTACGAAGCGGTCATGGCCGGCCTCAATGCCGAGAAACATGTATATTGTGAATGGCCTTTAGGGTTAAATACTTCTCAGGCTGTCGAGATGAACAAATTAGCTGCAGCTAAAAAGGTTCATCATGCGATTGGCCTGCAAGCCCGACAATCTCCTGAAGTTAACTTTGTGAAAGACTTGGTGGCTGAGGGATATGTCGGTAAGGTACTATCGTGTCATATGAAAGTCTCTACAACGGCAAAGGGTGGTACAACGAATGAAACCTCTAAATATTTATTGGACAATTCAAATGGTGCAAACTTATTGACGATTAATGCTGGACATGCCATTGATGCACTATGTTATTCTCTTGGTGATTTTAAAGAGCTATCAGCTACGATTGCCAATCAAATTAAACAAGTGAAAGTGCAGGAAACTGGTGAAATGATCGAGAAAACGACTGCAGATCAAATCTTAATTAATGGAACATTAAAAAGTGGAGCAACCGCCTCAATACATGTACAGGGGGGCGTAACCTTTCGAACAGGAGTCTCGTTAGAAATATACGGTACGGAGGGCACAATTGTACTATCCAATGAAAGTACACATGCTCAGTTCCAATGGGGAGACTTGAAAGTTGAAGGGATGAATATTGCCAACCAGGTGAACTCGACTTCACTCGCTGAATTATCCATTCCTGATCAATATCGTTGGGTTCCTGATACGATCCCTGGTGGACCTACCTTCAATGTTGCACAAGCTCTGGAGAAATTTGGAGTGGATATTTTAGAGGGAACCCATTACGTTCCTAATTTTGAGGATGCAGTTAAACTACATGTACTCCTTGATCTCATACAAAAAGCCGCCGATACTGGTGAACGTCAGGTGCTTTAAAAACACTATCTACTATACTGTGACTTATCTTTGTTATCATGAACTGTGACAAGATGTTAACCGTTTGGAAGGAATTAGTAATTCTTGATAAAATAATAATGAAGATGATCAGGTAATAGATTTGTACACATAAGGAGATAAAACTATGGCAAAAAACAAATTACTAAGAATGGACAATGTTGGCATCGTTGTAGAATCCCTTGATGACACAATCTCTTTCTTCGAGGAGATTGGCTTGAAGCTCGAAGGGCGAACTACTGTCGAAGGTGAATGGGCTGGTCGCGTAACCGGGCTGGGTTCACAGTGTGTAGAGATTGCTATGATGGTTACCCCAGATGGCCACAGCCGACTTGAACTTTCGCGATTTCTCACCCCACCGACTATATCAGATCACCGAACTGCTCCTGTAAATGCCCTCGGTTATCTACGCGTCATGTTCACCGTTGAAGACATTGACGAAATGGTATCCAGACTCACTAAGTATGGTGCTCAGCTCGTTGGCGAAGTAGTTCAGTACGAGGACTCGTATCGGCTCTGCTACATTCGTGGAAATGAAGGACTTCTAATCGGTTTGGCGGAACAACTCGGTAATAAATAAGTGACGTTTAAAAGAAGACTTAACTGAAAGGTGCATCATATAAACACCGCATTCACGCTCCGGGTCTGGGCGACCCTCTGTCCCGGAAACAAGGAACGAGGAAGTAATTGCCGGGACACATCCGCACCGACTAACCGCATCGCGGCCGGCAGCAAGCTGCCTTAACTCGGTGGGACTTCGTGATGTATGAACTTTAACGGAAATCAATGCAAAACCAAATTAAAGGGACTCAACTAAAACCAGCTAATATCTTGTCAATATTTATCTCTAAATTCCTTAAAACCCGATGATATACTAAAGATGCGCATACCAAATATCCTTCCAGAAACTTAGTGGAAGGCTTTTCTTTTATTGATCTTCTTTGGGATTTAAGCTAAATCAAGGAAAGTTTGTTTGCTTCTTAAAACGGCATAGATCCAATGAAGAAGTTTGTTTACACAAGCTATAACTGCCACTCTGTACGGTTTTCCTTCTTCGCGTTTCTTGTCGTAGAATTCCTTTAACTTTTTATTGCAGGAGCGTCTTAGCCCACAAAGAACCGCAAGGTACAAGGCGTGTCTAAGTCGCTTGGACCCTCGTTTGGTAATGCGATTGGCTGTTGCTGTGAATTTCCCTGACGAGTATACACTTGGATCTACTCCGGCATATTCCACTAATTTCTTAGCGTGAGTAAACCGATCGATTTCTCCAATTTCTGATAGAATCGTTGCCGCGATTTTTTTGCCGATACCGGGAATCGATTGGATAATCTCATATTCTTCAACTTCTTCAGCAAGAGCATCAATCTGGTCCTGTAAGCTGGAAAGATGCTCTTGATACTGAAGAAGAAGGCGTATATAAAGCTCAAGGCTGATTAAATGACTTTGATAGGCTGTCTTCTGAAAAGGATTACGCTTTGCTGCAATCATGATAAGCTCGGCTTTCTCTTTGGCCCAACGCTCTGATCGGCTGGTACAAATACAAGCTACTCTCTCCAAGATTGTATTTTCTCCTGCAGCCAGGATCGACTCAGCTGTAGGGAATTCCCTTAATAAGAGTAAGGAGATTCTCGAAAATAGGTCACCAAAGACTCCATTGTATTCAGGGAAAACCTGATCAAGCACCGCATGAAATTGCAACTTTGCTTGAACATACATATCTGTCAGGGATTCAAACTGCCTCGTGAGATGGCGAAGATTCAAGAAATGTACGCCTCTCTGCTTATAAGCCTCAAACTCCTCCTTGTAATACAGCTCGCAGAGCTGATAGGCATCTACAGCATCAGTCTTAACCTTACGTAGAGAAGAAGACTTTTTCGCTTGGTTTGAGATCAGCGGATTCACAACAATGAAGATAATAGAGTGTTCCTCCAGAAACTGAACAACAGCAGCCTGGTAATGCCCAGTAGACTCTAAGATGATAGTGGGTGAATGACCTGTTTGTTTAGTGACATCGTTGATCAAGTTTAAAAGGTAATGAAGCCCTTCTTGGGTATGAAGGAATGCGAAACTCTTACCGTAAGGTTGACCTTTATCTAAAAACACTTGCCCTTGACTTTGCCCTTTTGATACATCCAGACCAATGACTGGATTCATAGATCTCTCCCTCTCCAAAGAATTATTGCCGGCAACCCCTAATGACTGCTTGCAGTTCCACAGCATCGCTAGTGATGCGAGATCTTTTTGTCCCAACCAGCCTAAACATGGTTTCTACAAGTAGGGGGTGAACAGTTTTAGCGACGGGATGAGGACTCCCACGGGTTCGACCGTTCTACCCCGGCTACCGTAATGGTACGACTTCTTAAATGAAAGAGGGGCTGTCCAGAAAGTCGGTTTTGACTGACTTCCTGGAGCCCCTTTTTTTCAAAGATAAGCACAA
>NZ_JBITPN010000035.1:0-3425 GCF_050467985.1 Brevibacillus sp. NRS-1366
ACCATAATCACAATTTCTCTTTTGTTAAATCAGTGAAACCTATTACTCCCGGTGACGTAAACTTGAGTAATACTAAAAAGGGGAGTCCATTTTGATCTTTAGAAAAGTGGGAAATAAAACTACTGTTCTTATTATTGGTTGCTTTTTTATTGCAGCTTTTATTTTTACTCTCTATTCTTATTTTGCTGGAAAAGCTGCTCATAAAGAAGTGATTCAAGAGTTCATTGGTTCTCAGGGTGGAACTGTAATTAGTATCGAAAGTGTTTCCTTAGATTCAACACCCTTCCCTGTCTATTCCGAAAATGGGCGACGTAGGCTGGAGGCAGGACATCAATTTTATAAAGTTACCTATACAAAAAACGGAAGTGAATATTCTGCCTGGTACCGAGGTGTCAATGGGCCGTTTGCAATACATCAACAAACTCAGACGAGATCAGGTGTACCTATAGAAGAAACACCGGAAAAAGAGCAGTTTATTTATAGGTATGGAGAGCGCTGGATCTTTTCTGATTAAACAAAGTAATGATATGTTAATACCCAATTTTTTCTTTTCTTCCGTCCAAATAGTAGATTATAGTCTGCCAACGTTCCCATCTAATTGTTCACCGTAAACAGTCGGTTCGTCTGTACCGTCATCATCATCAATCCAACAAGACCATCTTTCACCGTAACAAGAACAGTATTGGGAGTAATCAGCGGTGATCTCATACATTTTTCGTTCTGCCTCTTTTGCATTGACAGCTTCAATGATCAGGTTGATTGCCACATCATCATTTTCGATGAAGTAGCCACCCGAATTATTTTGTCTGATGTGGAAAAACGCTGTGTTTATAACTCTTTGCACGTCAATGACACCCCCTTATCTCAACGATTGTTTTGTTAATCTCCGCTTATTCCGCCTATCAATTTGCCGAGCCAGCTCCCGACACTCTCAGGGTTGTCCAGTACATACAGTACGACATAGCCGTAAAGAATCCAGCTGCCACCGATCAGCGTTAGACCTATGGTGAAGATGATCATGAATATTCGAAACATCAATTTCATTCGTCTGTCGTGTTCTTCGAAAAAATTGCTTCCCAAATCGTTTCACCCTTTCCAAAATTACCGATTTATTACCTGTCTTTTCCCATCCCATTGCCTTTTCTGAAACTCTCCATGCCATTTACCAAGACCAGTTTTTGAGCCGTCATTAAATTCTGTAGGAGCACACTCCGAGCATAACGCTCGGCCGTCAATCAAATTTCTTCCCCAGTACAATCCCAATGCTGTATTTTCCATGCATCCACAATCGTCACAGACGAATATCGGCATGCCTATCCACTCCCATTTAACAAATCGTGTGTTTTGTGTAACCACCTTGGCGTTGTGCTCGTCTTAATACTGTAAGTTTTACCCAGATAAAACGAAGAATGGAGGTTATTTTTTGAGCAGGAAATTCAAGTTAATAGCACTATCTTTTTCTTTTCTCCTTATTTCAGTGATATTGATTTCGTCTAAGGGTCTTTCATCAAGTAATCCAGTTGAAGATGCTAGGCAGTCTATAACATTACTCAAAAGTGCACTTGAGACCAAAGACGTAGAGGAGATGATCAAATATTCAACAGATATTCGGTTTAAGGATGATATCCAACGGCGAAAAGAGTTATCCACTATCATAAGTCAAGATTCTGCTTCGATTTCGATTATCAAAATAGGTAGATTACACGCTGTAGACGATAATCTTGTCATGGCACAAATTACATTCCGAGATAACGGCAAAAATTTCGACTTAACACTACCTGTCTATAAAAAAGATGGACAATGGAAATTGGTAATTGGTGTATCTGTCCAGCATCAAGTCGAATAAATGAATTTTCTTGATATGCGCGCTATCAGCGCGTTGTTTCATAATTACCGTTGTGTTAAACACTAAATTCGATATAATAATTTTGGAATTAACTTGCAACTAATGAGGTAATGGAATTCAACCTTGAAGATAACACTTACACCGAAAAAGTACTTCTAATGAACGAAATGGTGAAATAATCCTGGAGGCCTTGCATGAATAAAATCCAACAAATAGCCTTAGTAATTGGTTTAATAATGTATCTTCTTACCCCGGTATTTTCCTATTTGATAGATGTTTCATCTATGACTGCCTATGAAAGATTCAAACCCCAAGAATCTCAATCTAACGCTCAAGAGTTTCTAACCCACATTCTAGAGAATATCCATGAAGGAAATTTAGGCGGTGCTATCACTTTTCATCTAACAAAAGAAGAGCTGCAATCAAAATTTGGTATAAAAGAGGAAGACTATGTTTCAGTAAGATTGCATACCAGCTATTTCGACCGAAACGGGTATAGATATATGCTTAATAAATACGAAGGAGAGGAACGTCTAACTGTCATACAAGCAAAATTTGAATCATTAACAAAAGAACAGATTTTTAATATTTTCGGTGAAAATACGTACGGGAATCATAAATATAGATTTGAGATTTGGTATAAAGTTGGGGATTTTATGGTAATGTTTTCGAATACTGACCCCGATAATCGGAATGACTACAATAGCATCATGGTTTCACCACGTACTACTTTTAAAAATTGATTGTACTTAATCAACTTGAAGCATTTACGTCATAAGTAAATTTGTACACGGCATTGCATCGTTCAAACCTCTTTTCTTCACTAACTAAAGTGTTAAATAAGTTTCACCAAGCCTGTCTTGAGATTAATCCCTTAGAACATTTCAATATTTTGTAATTTTTTGATATGTTAGGAATACCCGTTGCGCTTTATACTTTTCTTGTAGTTACATATAAGGGAAGGGTGATTTGCTTATGAGTAAAAATACTGCCTTACTCATCGTTGATGTTCAAACATTCCTTATCGAGCACGCTTATCAGGGTAATGTCATAATTGAACGTATTGAGAAGTTATTAACCCAAGCTCGTGATTTACAAATCCCAGTCCTTTATATTCAGCATTGCGGTAGAGAAGGTGGGCCATTTGAAATTGGGACCACAACCTGGCAGATACATCCCGCAATCACCCCAAAAGAAGAAGAACCTGTCATTCGCAAATTTGCATGTGATTCATTTCTAGATACGACACTCAGAGATGAACTTGAGGCTAGAGAAATCAATCACCTTGTAGTTGTTGGTCTGCAGAGCGAATACTGTATCGACACAACCAGTAGACGTGCAATCTCTTTGGGCTACGATGTAACACTGGTAAATGATTGTCATTCGACTTTCAACGGCACTGTATTAAAGGCTGAGCAAATCATCGCTCACCACAACGCTCTTCTTTCTGTATTTGGCACCGCTAATAATCGAATAACAGTGACTAGTTCAGATACAATTTTTATTTAGGTGAAACCGTACCCTTGCAATTTGTAAGGGTACTTTTTACTTTACATAGTAAATTGAAATTACCTAAATT
>NZ_JBITPN010000036.1:0-109301 GCF_050467985.1 Brevibacillus sp. NRS-1366
AACTAGCTAAGAATCCCAGTCCCTTTAGTGACCTTGCCCCTTTAGGGGTGGGAGTGTCAATTATGTAACGATTATGGGCATTATAAGCGTACTTATCGGCATGTTTTTCGATGAATCTATGCGTTCCCAGTTTTATATGACTTCGCTGATTACGGTCTTTGTTATTGTCTCGTATTTTGTAAGGAAACGAAAGTTCATGTACATTCAATCGAAGAAGGAGTCAAAAATAAAAAAAGTGTCATAAAAAAGAAAATAGTAAGATGAATCTCACGACTGTTACGTTTATCCTCCTTAAAGAACCAGCTTCGTATCAATCCGCATGACACCCCCGCTAAAATCGAAACTGCCCGATTGCTTATGGAGAAACGGCAATTCAGTGAGGCATTATCCTATCTGGAAGGAATTTCATCATTGATGCAGGATTCTCCTGAATATTTGTACGACAAGGGCAGCTGTCTCCTGAAGGTGGGCAGCATGGAAAGGTGCTGGGCTCTTCTGGCGTGGTTGAAAAAATGATCACTAGCGGGAATATCGTTGGCAACTTCACATGAGATCTGGGCGATATCCGGAGAACAGCATGAGAATTCTCCTTTCAGGTAACGAAAAATCAAGTAGATGATTCATTAAAAGGATTCAACTAACAGGGATCGGATAGTTGAATAACAGTTCAAAACCAAAGCTGCCTTCATGGGCAGCTTTATTGCTAAGCTAACAGGCAGTTAGATAGTGGAATAGACAACTTCAATAATTTGGATAGATGGAAATGTAATTAATGGTAAAATAAAGGAAACTCGGAGGTTTAGTCTTTCCCAGCGGGATTCGATTGTTCGATAAGAGGTTGTATTCGGATGATTACAGAGCGAAAGAGGAGGAATTAAATGGAGATAAATGTAAATTATAATGCGATCGAAGCATTAAGTGTAATTTTAGGGTGGGTTGTTATTGTTTTTTTTGCCTATAGAATTTATCAAAAACATATTGTAAAACCGAAAGTATGGAAGATTCCACTAATAATACTTGCCGGTCTTTTTTCCTTTTCAATTAATTGGAATATGTTTGATACGATATTTAAGTTGCCAATTTTACCTCTTGGTGTATGGATCTTGTATTTTGTTTTTAAAGGAAAAGATGAAAGGTGGCAGACTTATCGATCTTTTGCTTGGTTAGGCTTTGGGGCGAATTTTATTTTCTTTGCATCAACTTTAATAACAATACCACTCCATCATGTGATATACCCCAAAGACGAGCTATCAGTCTATATCTCAAATGTTGAGAATGCTTCCATTATAAATATTCACCCATCAGCTAAAGACAGATCACTAAATAAAGATAGCCTTCTAAAGCAACTCGATACATTGAGACAGGAAGCAATTTATAGTGATCAGTGGTACAAAGAGACCTATATTAATACTGAATCGAATAAAAGAAACGAACGGTTTCCATATCAACTCATTGGAACTTCATCAAAATGGGGTAGTGGTCTTCATACATTGATTTATATTGAAGACGATGGTAAAGGAATTTTATTATCAACACCGAAGAAGCAACTTTATTTTCGCTCCAATGATTCGCTAATAGAGGGGGGAGAATAAAAATGACGAAAAAAAAGTTGTGGTCTCTTGGTATTTTTATTATATTGCTATCAATCATTGTATACTGGTTCTATTTTTCGATGCCTACTTCTTTTCCAACAAATGAACAATTGGTTGAAGAGATGAATAGTATCTTTCCAGAAGCGACCGCAAGTATCATTCAAGACACGATTCCTGTTGACGAACGCCACGTGTTAGTGCCTTTTATTTCCAAGAAAGATGACTACGGTCTTAGCTATTGGGTATGGAAAAATCATAAATGGAAGGTTGCCTCGATTGATACAAAGGGGGAACCAATGCTATGGAAGTTTAATATAAACGATCCTTCATCGTTATATCTCGTGTGGAATATTCACCCAAAAGATCAATTGAGTTCTATTCATTTTTATTTAATTAGAGACAGAGGATATCGTATCACAGAAGGGATAGAGCATTACGATCCAAGAGTACAAATGGAGAAGAGAGTCTTTGCTCAAGAGAAATCTTATGGATTGATGCAACTGTCCGACGATTGGGTAACATTTATGAATGCATACATAAAAGTAGAATCAGCAAAACAACCAAATTTGTTTATTAATAATTTTTCTCCCAAACAAGATATGTTTTTTGGTTGGATTCCATATGATCAGACGAATAAAGAAACCTTTCCAGAGAGTTCTGTAAATGGAACTAGGTATTCAGATGGTGAAGTGAATTTGGAATATGTGATGATATTAGATAAGGGAGACATCGAGATTCCAAGATAGCAATGATGAACTAGAAAAAGACTACTGGTTCGTGTTGACTGAAGAAGGGAAAAACAAGCTGAATAGAGGATAGCGGAACAAACCGAGGTTTAATACTGGTAGCCTTTGCTAAACTAACGGGCAGTTTAGTTAATAAGAAAATAAAACCACAATTTTACCATATATTGTGATACTGTTTTTGGGGGGATTAATAATTTTGAAAAGGTGGGGTGTACATGGGATGGGTTATACTCGTTGTTATTGCATATCTGCCAATCATATATAGAATACACAAACGTTTAAATTATTTAGAAAACGAGGTCAAAAGATTAAACCGTGACCAGGACATTATTTAACTAAGTTGAACAACTGTTCCGTGAAAATAAAGTTGTAGACTGAAATATAAAGTATTAGACCGAAAAATAAAGTGCTAGACTAAGAAATAAAGTGTTAGACTGGCGGCCAGTTATTCAACGATTGGGCAGGATATCGCAGCAGAACGAAGCCGCAATAGTGGAAAAACTGCTAGGGAAGCTTTACACAGTAACTAATGTGGCTCAAATGCTAGGCATCAACGTTAAAGTTATCTACAAGTGGATTAATGAAGGTAAGCTAACCGCTATAAAGTTAGGCGGCACAACATGGAGAGTCAGGGAGCAGGACTTAAAGCTGTTCAGTATGAACAGTATTACATACGTGGTTGAGAACATAATTATAGTTGTAAATATGTTTGATACAAAGGCCAAGGTATGTTACCGTCAATGGTAATAATTGTTAAATCGGGCGTTTTTTGTGAGTAAACAAATGTTAACAAAGGGCAATTTATTAAAGGGAACTCGCATAGCTAGCCCTCTAAACTGCGAAATCCCCTATTTCTGAGAGGGGTATTATTTTGAGCCAATCATCAACAGAAATTTTCATACGTAATTTCCAACATGGAGACATGCCATTGCTTGGCGAGTTGTACCAATCAGTAACAGCAAAAGAAAATGCAACATTTTGGTGGGTCGGGGACGAAGATAATTGGGGTAACGTTTATTGCGCATTTGAAGATGGGAAAATGGTCGCTAAGGGGCAAGTTAGCATCATTAACGTTGTACCTCCTGGTCGTTCAAAAGAGAACAATCACTCTATATACATCAATCTTAAAACCGTTCCCGAAAGAGAAAATGACATTTCTTTGCTCGACAACGTCTATCAGTATCTTTTCATAAGAGCAAATCATTTAAAAGAAACTTTGCCTAAAGAATATGGAACAATACTTTGCGTTGGTAACGATTCGACAGAAACAGCAAACAATCAGTTTTTTATCCAAAAAGGATACCTTCATCTGAATAGTTTGTATCGCATGAAACGAGATTTGAATGAACCGATCCCTGAGTTAAAGCTACAAGAGGAGTTTCATTTCTCATACTGGAAGATGGAGACATCTAGCGAAGAAAGAGATTACCTTGACGTAGAAGCCGAAATTTGGCCTGACACTCCACTAGGACTTAACAGGTTATCTGAGTACAAGAATAACAAACTATGGACATCCATGGTAATACGACAATTTGAAACCATTGTTGGTGGATTGATGTCGTGGCAAGAGGAAGACCATGGTGTAATAGAAGATGTTTATGTGCGTGAAACATGGAGGAAGCGAGGAATTGCCAAGTTTTTGCTTACACAAGCTTTGAGATATCTCAAAGCTAATCAGCTACAATATGCTAACCTCATGGTATTAACTACAAATAAATCCGCCTTGTCTCTATACGAATCGGTTGGGTTCTGTGCGGATAAAGAAGAAATAAGGTACTTTACAAAACTGAATTAGGCAACAAAAAAGAGGGGTTCTCCGCCCCTTTTTTCTAATTCCGCCAATACTTCTCCGAATTAATTGTCTTTCCTCACCAACAGTGAACAGCACTCCACATAACTGGACACGGTATGGCTTTTCGTACCCTTATTGGTGAAATAGCAGCTAAACCACATGCCTCAATAACTGAATTTACGAGAAAGAACATAACATGTTAAGCTAACTGAGAACGATAGCCCAATAAGATAAGGTGCAGTCTACAACTTTATTTTCTTAGAACAACAACAACAGCGGCAGTCTAAGACTTATTAACAAGGTCTTAAACCACCGCTTTTTCTTTTATTGGAACAGTCTATAACTTATTTTCAAAAGCTACAAAATTATCAATCGAAGAACGTTGTAAGATCAACGATTCCAGTCTAAAACATTATTATTGTCAGACACAGTTCAGTCAGTTGTACGGAAACATTAGAAAAAGTTCCCCGTCTAATAAGCATATGAAAGGTGGGGGGATCAAAATAGATGTCGATTATAGAAAAAGGTAGGCTGCATATGGTGGTTATTCTGCTAGTTATGTTTGTGACTGCGTGCAATCACTCTTCTGCAAAGTTGATATCTTTGGAGAATCGCCAAGCGCTGGCGGCAGAGGTTGATGCACGTATCGTGAAATCAAGCAACGATTTCGGGATGCAGCTCTATCAGCAACTTGTACAAGCAAAAGAGAAACAGCAGAAGAACATAATGATTTCGCCGATCAGCATTTCAATGGCGCTCGCCATGACTTACATCGGCAGTAACGGGGAATCACAAACTTCGATGGCCAAAATAATGGGTTGGCGAGACATGTCTCTTGATGAAGTGAATCGGGGTAACAAGTCGTTCATATCTCTTTTGAATCAGCCGAGCAGTGGCGTTCAAATGAGTATTGCCAATTCACTTTGGTTACGTCATGGAACATCGCTCCACAGTGATTTTACGAAAGCAATTCAGGAGTATTACTATGCCAAAGTAACCGAACTGGATTTTAATGATCCCGAAGCGCCAAATACAATTAATGATTGGATAAACAAGAATACAAACGGAAAAATTCCCAACCTTATCGAATCTATCGATCCCATGGAAGTCTTGATCCTGATGAACGCGGTCTATTTCAATGGAGGTTGGAAAAAAGAGTTCCAACAATCCGCAACGAAAGAAGAAAGCTTCAGGCTGCCTGACGGTTCCACTAAGCAGGTGCAGATGATGGTCCAGACAGGCACCTACGAATATTTAAGTGATGAGGAATTTCAAGCCATTCGCTTGCCATACGGAGAGGGGCAGATGGACATGCTGATCATTGTTCCAGCCGAGACTTCATCATTGGATGACCTCCATAACAAGCTTTGGTCGGATCACAATCGCTGGCGACAACCGTTCCAACAGAGCCAGGGCGAGATCAAGCTTCCCCGGTTCAAGGTCGAATACGAACAAGAATTGAAAGAACCGCTTAAGTCCATGGGCTTGACTGTCCCTTTTGACGAAGTAGAAGCAGACTTTTCCAGTATTGCTCCTGTTCCACCGAATCTGTTCATCAGTGCGATAACACATAAAACGATCGTCGAGGTCAATGAAAAAGGAACTGAGGCGGCTGCAGTCACTTCCGTTCATATGGCACAGGCTTCCGCTCCGATCGATACGCCGTTCCAAATGACGATAAACCGACCGTTCTTCTTCGCAATTGAAGATCGTCAGACAAACGCATGGCTTTTTGTAGGGTCAATAGTTGAACCATAAGGTCAGTGTAATCAGAGAAAATAAAGTATTAGACTGGCTAAGGACAAACCCTGTTCAAGAATTCTGGCGGTGTACAGGGTCCCGGCCAAGTTCGATTCTGGGACAATAAAGTGTTTCGAGGACCGAATGGCAGCGGAGCAACGATTTATCAAGGGCCGTGGCCTTGGTTAACGGCCGTTTGCCCAGATATGTTCAGCTATGAGGAATACGGGAACCTCGAAAGTTTCAAACCCGTCCCGGGTGGCGAGCATGTTTGGCAAAATTACCAGTACGCTCAGGAATGCACCTACAAGCCGAATGGTACCGGAAGTATTCTGGCGACATGTGAGCGCGTGCATCCTGCGCCGGCGCCGCCCGGAAGTCTTTTCGGCAACAACTGCGAGGGCGGACCGAACTATACGAAAGGCAATGAATGCCTACGCATTCCCGCGCATATGCCCGGGGGATCGATCAAACTGCGGGGCTTCAATTTCATCACGCCGACGGTCAAAGTCCGTCTCGTCCTGACGACCGATCCGAGTGTTATCATCGAGCAGGAAGCTGCCGTATGGGGCGATCAAGAGACACCTTTGAAGGATGCGACGGATCATTTTATCGTGGACGAGCGCGTCTACGATTGGATTGACCTCCCAATTCCCTCCAGTCATCCTGTGATCCCGGGCGCACCGCTTCCGCCGGGTATTTATGAAGTTTCGGTCATGGTCGCGAACGTCACCAACGCTATTTACGACAGTAGTACACCCCCTGTGCTAATATCCAATAAGCTCCTGCTGCGGATCGAGGCAGACCCTAACGTTTGTTATCAGATGTGGAGCGAGCGCGGGCGATGCAATCGCGAAACGCCGGGCTGGGGCTCCGATGAAATTTGGTGGGACGCTTTTATCGGACATATCGTTCCAAACGCCGTGCCCGTACCGCCTGCTGGAGCCTCAGGGCTTGAAATAAAAATGATCGACCGCAAGTCCTTCCCGCGTCCTCCTTGGGAGGACATGGACGATGGGGAGTCTTCAGGAGCTTATAATCGCGACATATTCGGACCGGCGTCATTCGAGCTGTATGGTGTAAGAGTAATCGCTATACTCGGCTTTGAGGTAGACAGCGAGTCAGCCGCCCGCGATCAACTTCAAGGATTTTGGGACGCTTGGGTTCACGTCTTGAAGGATGTCGTCTCACTTGCCGTTTCCGGTGAAGGTCTCGTTGCCGCATTGGCCAAACTTGTAAATGTCGCTTTATCCACTGCGCTCATTGCTCTGGCGGTGGTAGCCGCGTTAACGCTCATCTCCACCGCGCTTTGGGCTGCCTGGGCACCGGCCGATCTGATTGCCCTTGATATTTTTCATCTGGACGCCCTTACGGCTTGGAACAAAACGGACCCAGGGAAGCCGCTCCCTGCGGAAGCGGTGCGTCAGTTCACGGATAGCAACGATTCGGATAACGTCGTAACGGTGACGGAACGCGCGCTGACAAAGCTTCATAACCTGGGAGACGCAGCGGCAACCTGGGTGCAGGAAAATCAATACGACACCCCAGAAGATGGCGAGGATGCCAGCTACACGCTTGAATTCCGATTGGCCAGAAGCTAGCGGGTATTGAGACGCTACCAAATGTCGCGATCTATAGCGCTAAGCACATTGACGCGGTAGTGGCTCGGGTGGCGTCCCTTGTAGCTAATACTCAAATTCTAGTGATTTAGAAGACCGGAACTCCTTGTACCATAAGGGGTTCCGGTCTAATACTTTATTTTCACTGAACACCATTCTAAAGAGGGGACTCTCTTTTCGTTACTACTAACGGGAGAACAACAAGTTGTAAGGTTTTGCAATACAGACAAAAGAAAAAGGGCGTCGATAGCATTTCAAGAAGCTTATTTGTAACGATCGCCCGATTATTGCCAATTGATAGTAAATAATTGCTGTCTCCATTGTGTCGCACATTTTTCTCGCTTCCATATACACGTCCAAGCGGTGGGAAACTTCTTCTCATAACCTGTCTACATAAAAGAAAGGGGGGAGTATTTCTTGAATCAGAAAAATCAGGGATACAACAATGCATATAGTGGTTCGTCACAATATACCAATAAGCGTGTAGGTGGATATCCGGGGCCATATGGATCACAAGGGTCATATGTAGCTCAAGGACCATATGGAGGACAAGGCCCATGTGGAGGACAAAGACTATATGGAGATCAAGGAGCATATGGAGCACAACAAGGAGCACATGGAGGACCACAAGGAGGACAAGGTGCATATGGAGGACAAGGACCATATGGAGCACAAGGAGCATATGGAGGACCACAAGGAGGACAAGGTGCATATGGAGGACAAGGACCATATGGAGCACAAGGAGCACATGGGCCACAAGGAGCATATGGACCACAGGCAGCATATGGACCACAAGGAATGGCTGCGCGTCTAAATGGGGAGTGTATCTGCACGAATAATCGAGCAACCACAAAGAGAAGACGCAAACTAAAAAAACGAAATCTAAAAAAACGAAATCTAAAAAAACGAAATCTAAAAAGACGAAATCTAAAGAGACGAAATCTACAAAATCAAAATATAAAAAGACGAAATCTAAAGAGACGAAATCTACAAAATCAAAATATAAAAAGACGAAATATAAAAAGACGAAATATAAAAAGACGAAATCTTAAAAATCTACAGCAGGGTTAATCGCCCTGCTTGTTCGTTGATATATTCAGGAAGTCGATCCGCACGACCGTGTCTCGTGCTTGTCAATTGTAGGCAAAACGAACGCACTCTGTAGGGGTCCCGGCGAGGGGAGACGAGATAGATAATGAAGCTCTATCCATGCGCAGCACGGAAAACGCCTCTTATGCACTCTCAGGGTGGTACTGAAAGAAGCTTTCTACAAAGCCAGGCAGAACCCACACAGGCAGCTGTACAATTCCCAGCTGTCCAGAGATAATAAAGTTTTAGACTGGGGCCAAGTTAAACTCCCATGAAAATAAAAACGCAAAAAGGCAATAAGAAAGTGGACCCAGCTTAATGGTTTTTAAAAAAAGCTGTGCCTATTCCAAGCATTAAATTAGTCGGCATAAAAATCGAGTTTGCTTTAAACATAAAAAATGGGCTTGGCTGGTGCAGCAACCAAAAAGGATTAATCTCCCATACGTGCTACTCAAAATTGAGTGCGACAATCTGTGATGCACCGTGGTCGCCGTAGTCAGACTAACGGGTGGGCACTAGGCACCATGTTGAAACGACCTTCTTCGCCAGCTTATGCATTGAACCATTTTCATTATCTGTGGTGTAGCAGCGCTGCGGGAACGAGATATCGATTACCGTAATATCGGAGCCAGTCATTATCCGGAAATTTCCTTTGTGCTCTATAAGAGAAAGGATGAAAGCATATATCGGATGAAGAAAGATGCTATACCGAATACGTAAAAAAGAAGTCGACCATCTCGCTGGTCGGCTTCTAATTATTCTATTGCTCCGTCAGGATTTGTGGACCTTCAGCCGTGATGGCGATCGTATGCTCGTATTGGGCAGCGAGCTTGCGGTCCAGCGTCCGCGCGGTCCAGCCGTCCGGATCGATTGTCATGTAGTAGGTGCCTTCGGTGATCATGGGCTCGATCGTGAACACCATGCCTTCCTTGATGCGGGGGCCTTTGCCGGGATTGCCGACATGCGTATAGTTCGGATCCTCGTGCAGGTCCCGGCCGATGCCATGAGCGAGAAGGTCGCGCACAACGCCGAAGCCGTTCGATTCGGCATGCCGCTGGATCGCGCTCGTCACGTCGCCGAGCCGATTGCCGGGCTGCGCCTGCGCGATGCCCAGGTCAAGGCATTCCTTCGTGACGCGCATCAGATTCTCAGCCGTAGGCGAGATCTTCCCGACCGCATAGCTCCAGGCCGAATCGCCGAGCCATCCGTCGAGCTCCGCGACCGTGTCGATCGTCACAATATCGCCTTCCTCGAGTGGCTTATCGCTAGGAAAGCCATGCGCGATCACGTCGTTGACGGAGGCACAGGTCGCATATTGATAGCCCATGTAGCCCTTCGTGTATGGCTTGGCGCCGTGCTTTAAAATAATATCCTCGAATATGCGCTCAATATCGTTCGTCGTGATGCCCGGTTTGATGAGCGGGGCGATCGTGCGATGACATTCGGCCACTACTTGGCATGCGTTGCGGATGGCCTCAATTTCATGCTTGCTTTTTAGGATGATCATGTTCGTATTAGGACTCCTTCGTAATAGCTTGCATTGCGAGGTGGGCGATTCGATCGACGTCCAGCTTGGAAGTGACCGCATAGTAGTGCAGCCCGTAGCAGCCAACCAGCACAGCAAGCATATGGTCGACGCTGTCGTCTTCGCGCTGGGCGATCGATTGGAGTGGAACGTACAGCCGTTCCATGAATCGTCTCTTGGCGGGGTGCCGATCCTTCTCAGGCAAGCCTGCATAATGTTCCGCCGCCATTTTGTAGACTAGATATGCGCGGGCGTCCGACTGCCACAGCCGGAGCAGCGCTTTGCAATACGTCAACAGCTGCTTGTCATCCGGGCTGCCGCCGCAGATGTTTGCCCATTCTGCCAGGGCTTGCTCGCATCGCTCGAAGCCGCTGCCCAGCACATCTTCTATTAATAAATGCCGGTTGGGGTAATAATGGTATACCGTGCCGTAACCGAGCTCGGCCCCACGGGCGACGTCGCGAATATCAAAGCTGCCACCCGTGCGGAAGTAGGCGCGCGCGGCGGCGTCCAGGATCTGTTCTTTGCGCTGCATGCGGATGAGCTCATTTTGTTCTTTGGTACGGGGGCACATGGGCGTGTGATCCTCCTTGTATAGACCTGCAAATTTGTCGATGTAAAAATGGTAACGCATGGGGCGTGGATATGCAAATTATTTTATCTGGTGGCGAAAGAAAATAAAGTTCTTTAATTGAAATAAAGTTGTTTAGTGAACTGAACAAAGCCATGCCTCCAGGCAGGTAGTTTCGGAGGCGGCGGTTTTCTGGGAGTGGCGATCCGTGGTGATTTAGAATCACCGCGGGTTATGTTTTATCGCAAGAAAAAGGAGATACATGGTAAAGTGGAGGAGGTGGGTGCGCGACGGTAGCAGCATTAAGCTCCTATGAAAATAAAAACGCAAAAAGGCAGAATAAAATGGACCCAGCCAAAGGGTTTTAAAAAAAGGGCTGTGCCTATGCTAAATATCAAATTAGTCAGCTTTAAAATTGCGCGTTCCTTCAACATAAGAAATAGGCTGAGCTGGTGCAACAACCAAAAAGGATTAATCTACTATACGTGCTACCCATAAAGGGTGCTACAATCTGTGATGCACCGTGGTCGCCGGAGTCAGACTAACGGATGGGCTCAAGGCACCAAGTTGAAACGACCTTCTTCGCCAGCTTATCAATCATTATGGACGCACTAATCCATTTTCATAATCTGTGGTGCAGCGAGCTGCATGATTGGCTAACGGGATCGATAGCGTAATACACACGTAGAACAGCAGCCGCTGTAATTGGCTGCTGTTTTCAAAACTAACGAGCAGTTATCTTCAACTATTTATATTAAAATATGTGAGGTCAACTATACGGACATAATAAGTAAAATCTATAATTTTATGATGGAGGGATAACATGAGTACAGACACGGTTGTGACACATGACTTACTCCGTATAAGTCGTTGATATCCATTAAACTTATACGGAGTTAAATGAGAATAGATGGATATGTACCGACTTTTTATAAAGAAGTATTGTGTTATAAAAAGGAGGAACTTCACATGTCAATGATTCAAGTACAAAACCTGACTTTTTCTTATCCAAGCAGCTTTGATAATATTTTTGAAGATGTTAGCTTTCAAATAGATACGGATTGGAAGCTTGGATTTATTGGTCGAAACGGACGAGGCAAGACAACTTTTTTTAATCTATTATTGGGAAAATATGAATACAGCGGAAAAATTGTTTCTTCGATAGAATTTAATTATTTTCCATATCCAGTCTCGGATAAAAGCAGATTCACACATGAAATATTAGAAGAGATATGTCCCCAGGCAGAAGATTGGGAGTTTCTTCGTGAATTATCTTATTTAGATGTCAATGCTGAAGTGATGTACCGGCCATTTGAAACATTATCGAATGGGGAACAAACGAAGGTTCTACTTGCTGCACTGTTTTTGAATGAAGGGCAATTTTTATTAATTGATGAGCCGACCAATCACCTAGATACTCCTACACGAAAGATGGTTTCAAATTATTTAAAAAGAAAAAAAGGATTCATTTTAATATCACATGATAGAAATTTCTTGGATGGCTGTGTTGATCATATCTTGTCACTAAACAGAGCCAATATAGAAGTTCAAAGTGGTAATTATTCTTCTTGGAAACTGAATTTTGACAGGCAGCAGGAACATGAGAAAGCAACAAATGAGCGTTTGCAAAAAGATATTGGGAGGCTGCAACAATCTTCAAAGCGTTCAGCCAATTGGTCTGATCAAGTAGAAGCTTCCAAAAATGGTACAACAAATTCTGGTTCTAAATTGGACAAGGGCTATGTAGGACATAAAGCTGCGAAAATGATGAAACGTGCAAAGAACCTGGAGTCAAGGCAACAGAAAGCTATTGAAGAAAAGTCAAAGTTGCTAAAAAATGTGGAAAAAACGGAGTCATTACTGTTAGAGCCATTGGAATACAAATCTAAAGAACTAATTCAGTTAACGGATGTGTCTGTTATGTATGATGGTGAATTAGTTAATACGCCAATAAGTTTTCATGTTGAACCAGGAGACCGAGTTGTTCTTGTTGGAAAAAATGGTAGTGGAAAAAGTAGTATCTTAAAACTAATCCTAAGGAAGCCACTCCAGCATACAGGTGCTTTGAACGTTGATTCAAGCCTTGTCATTTCTTATGTGCAACAAGATACCTCTCATTTAAAGGGAAAGTTATCTGACTTTATTGAAGAAAATCAGATTGATGAACAGTTATTTAAATCTATTCTACGAAAAATGGATTTTGACCGTATCCAGTTTGAAAAAGATATATCCCACTATTCTGGTGGACAAAAGAAAAAGTTGCTTATAGCTAAAAGTTTATGTGAAAAAGCACATTTATATATTTGGGATGAGCCACTAAATTTTATTGATGTTTATTCACGTATGCAAATTGAAGAGCTTCTTCAAAGCTTTAATCCCACAATGGTTTTTGTTGAGCATGATCAGGCATTTCAAGAAAAAGTGGCTACGAAAACGGTAGCCTTATAGATATTCTTGGAGCATTGCATATTATTATCATTTAGATACTGAAAAGTAAACCCGCTTTCCATTGCTCTGGAGCGGGTTTTTTAATATTTCCTAATGGATTACACCTGGAAAAGGATGAGTTATGAAAGAAGCCTATATGCCGGTCACTTGAATATTTCTGCCCTTTTGCGAGTTTCCCGAACATTAGCAGACATGAGGACGGGATAAACGGGCAGGATCGAATAATCATTTCGGCGAATAGCTCGTATGGAATCTCTGGAATAGATGACCATTATGCTCCCATGAAAATAAAAACCAAAAAAGGCAATAAAAAAGTAAGCCCAGCCAAAAAGTTTTTAAAAAAAGCTGTGCCTCTACTTCATAATTGAAATAAACAACCGACAAAATAACTCACTTCATAAATGAAAAGGCAGGCTGGTGCAACAACCAAAAAGGATTAATCTCCCATACGTGCTACCCAAAAAGGGTGCGACAATCTGTGATGCACCGTGGTCGCCGGAGTCAGACTAACGGTTGGGCTCAAGGCACCATGTTGAAACGACCTTCTTCGCCAGCCTACCTGTCATTATGGACACACAGATCCATTTTCAAAATCTGTGGTGCAGCTGCGCTGCATGGTTGGCTAACGGGGTCGATAGCTTAGCAAAAAAATTAGAGGCTGCTTGATATGATCTGGCGGCATCGTTTACTATTTGGCAGGATAATTGAAATTGGGTATCTATGACATGGCGGTTGATACTTCGCTTCTTACCGCCGAGAAGTGTGCCAGACTGATCCGTCAGCGCCTCAAAGAGGGGGCCGTCGTTCTCAGCTTTCCAACGTCTTGATGTAATAAAATTTGTGGCGTTACACCTGTGAAACTTCTCATTAAACGCAAAAGTACCGAATCTGCTATGTGGTTAGAAATCAATTTAGAAAATTATAGAGAGGTATTCAGGAGCTAAAAAACACATTCCTGAATACCTCTTTTTTTTAGGGCGCTTATTATGACCAAGCCTTTTTTAAAAGTTGTACGCCCAACTTGATTTCCTCACAAGTAAGATTACTAAATCCAAGTTTAATTATGGGTTCATTGGAATGATTTTTTATGAAATAGATGGAGGTAGGATACACTTTAACCCCGTAAAAGGAAGCACGCTCGATTAACCATTCTTCTGATCGTTTTAGATGCACCTTAACTAATAAGTACAACCCAGACTGCTCCCCAATAATAGATACATCTTGACTGAATTGTTTTTTTAACTCTGAAACTATACAGTGCATTTTTCGCTTATAAACAAGACGCATCCGTTTAATATGGCGATTCCACTCCCCTTCTTCCATAAATTTAGCCATTGTGAGCTGGCTAAGGAGTGAAGTGGTACTTTCGAAATGAAGAAATTGATTTTTATATCGGTCTAATAGTAGTTGTGGAAGCACCATATAACTTAGACGGATTCCTGGAAGAAAGGACTTTGAGAAATTCCCTAGATAGATAACTCTAGTTGAATCAATGGAAGCGAGTGCTGGAAATGGTTGTTGCGTATAGCGAAATTCACTATCATGATCGTCTTCGATAATATATCCATGCCTCTTGTTAGCCCAATGAATAAGCATTTGCCTTTGCCCAATGGACATGCTTACTCCTATTGGACTCTGGTGTGAAGGTGTTACATAGATTAAACGTGACCTCATTTCTTCTAAACATGAAAAATCAGCACCTGTTTCATAAACCGGTAAAGTTTCAAGCATGAAACGATGGAAATGAAAAGCTTCCCAAGCTAAATCATACCCTGGGTCCTCTACGATAATGCTAGGGAAATCATCCTTTAGAATTTGCCCAAGATGAATCAATATTTGTTGGGTACTACTGCCGATAATAATCGCATTTGGATCAGTTTTCACACCACGAGATTGAAGTAAATATGTGGCAATTTGCTCACGCAAGCACAGTTCACCGAAGGGTTCCCCGTAACCAAAGCTCTCTTGTAATGTTAAAACTTGGTTGGCTATTCTCCTCCAAATTATCAGGGGAAAATGGGTTTGATCTACGGCACCTGCTCTGAAATTAATGAGGACTGGTGTCACCGACTTTGTTTGATTTTTTTTAGGAAGAACGAAAGCATCTTGAAATAAAAGCGGCTCTAATTCATTTACAAAAAACCCTTTTCTACCTTCTCCACGGATATAGCCTTCAGCAACAAGTTGCTCATATGCCGTTAATGTCGTATTGCGGCTTACTTGAAGGGAGTCTGCAAGTTGACGTATGGAGGGCAATGGATCATTAGCTGGAATGTCGCCACGCTCAATAAATAATTTAAACTGCTCGTAGATTTGTTTGTATTTGGGAGAGTCATCTTTAAAAGCAAAAATGGTATTCTTCATGTCAGTCACCTTTGACACGTTCATTTTTAAATAATTGTACCTTTTTAGATGTCAGAATGCATTATACAATATCTCATATCCATCAATCACATAGGCTTAATCAAAGAGGAGCAAAATTATGAGGGATACAAAATAGATTCCGGCTTAAATAAATGGAGGTGTGTAATTGGAATGTCGGAATGGAAAGAGTACCACCCAGTAGTGAAAATCATGATAATAGGAGCTTTCTTAACTCATTTAGTGGATGGTATGATCGTTCCTTATTTCGCTATTTATCTAGGGAAATATACCAACCTTTCGATTGCAGAAATTGGTTTTATCATAGGGGCTAGTTCTATAACAGCCATGTTTGGAGGGTTTTTAGGAGGGACTTTATCGGATCTAATTGGAAGAAAAGTAATGATCTCATCCTTATTTCTTTCCGCTTTTATCCTTCTTGGCTTTGCATTTCAATCCTTCGGTATTTTGCTTATCATATTAACTGTTGTAAAAGGCTTTACGCTATCGCTTTTTGATCCATGTTCTAAGGCATTGATTGGGGATCTTACAGAGAGCGATAAGCGGATGAAGGTCTTTTCAGTGACATATTTTTGTAGGAATTTGGGTTTTGCAATCGGACCGATAATCGGCATCATTTTAGGATTACAAGTTACCAGTGCAGCACCATTTTATATTGCTTTTGGTATTTTTCTATCCTATAGTCTTATTTTAAATATTTTGCTAAAGAAATATAATATTCAACGTATTTCTGGACAGCAGGAAAATTCATCAATTAGATCATCTATTAAGGCTGTTTCGAAAGACAAAGTTCTTTTACTCTTTCTTATTGGTGGTTTACTGTTTACTACAGTATATGGCCAGTTTTCGGTCACGCTTTCCCAGTATTTTTATCAGGATTTTAAAAGCGGAATCGAATTCTTAGGGATTTTATGGTCCGCCCATTCCCTGACCATTATTGTATTAAGTATTCCTTTTTCAAAATTTATGGAAAAAAGAACACCGTTACAATCAGTTGTTATTGGCACCCTATTGTCTAGTGCAGGAATTATTGGTTTTGCCTTTTCCTTGAATTTATTTACATTTATATTATCGATGGTTGTTTTTACGATGGGGGAAATCTTCCTTATTCCAGCCCAATATGCCATCATTGATGAAATAACTCCTAATCATATTCGAGGAACTTATTATGGAGCTGTAAGCCTTACCTCATTAGGTTCATTTTTTGGTCCTTGGCTATCAGGTTTTCTATTGTCCGAATTTAATAGTTATATCATGTTTTTATTTTTAACAGTTATCTCACTAAGTAGTGTTGTGTTTTATTATTGGGGTAATCGATTAAATGTTACTGAAAAAACAATAAAGGAGACAAAAATTAGTATGTAACACTAATCCAAGCGGTTTTCCACTGAATAGTTAGAATCCGTAAACTTAGTTATCACTTATTCATACGAATAAAAGAGACTAACCAAGGTATACTCACTATCCTGCCCGTTACTTCAATAACTGGTGTCTAGTGTTCTAGTTGATTGATTCAGACTTGTATTCCAGTTTTGGTAATGATAAATTCACAATTGTATCAGCTATACTACTGAGTCTAATGTGAAAGCCATTTTTTATGGACTCCTATTTCTTGGACTTTTTATAAAGAATTGGGGCACTTAACCAATATGGATGGCACTGCACTATAACTTAATTAACTTAGACAGGCATTTGCCTGTCTTTTTTTAATTTTCTTGCAAAAATATCTTAAAGCATTATAAAGAGCAGTAAACTTATTGTCTGTGCAATGACCGTATATCTAGAGGTGCAAATAATAAAGGTTACGAACTTTACCAAGTAGAAAACAAAGCAGTAAAAGATTTTCGAGAAAGGCAGCTCGGTATTACAGAAAAATCAGATGACATAGACGCTCGGATAATGTCTTGGCTGGCTATGGATTGAATCCGGAAGATACGCATTTCATAGAGGCCACGCTGAAAGAATTGTTGAACATCTAGGGTAATAAAAGAGAATGTAAGTGCCTCTATGCCGACACTTACATTCCGTGTTTTTTCTAAAATTTCGATACCCGATAACGAATCCACGACTGAACGAAAAAGATCATTACCGTCCCTGCAATGAGTATGGTTGAAACAACGGCGATCGTTGGATCTATTTGGGTACGAAGATTTTCCCACATCACGACAGGAAGCGTTTTCGTTTTTTCACCTGCGATAAAGATGGTGACCACCACCTCATCAAGTGACGTGATCAGAGCGAACAGCGCTCCTGATAAAATCGACGGGCGGATCAAGGGAAAGGTCACCTTGAAAAAAGTCCCGAGCGGCGTAGAGCCGAGCCCCATCGACGCCAATTCCAAGCGTCGATCTATTCCCTTTAAACCGGTCGTGACGGTTACAAAGACGATAGGAACGGCAAGCACAGAGTGAGCCAGTACGAGTCCGCCAAGCGTATTTGTTACATGCATCGGGGCAAAGGTGTAGTACAGGGCAATGGCAACAATGATGACAGGAACAACCATGGGAGCTACCATTACAGCCATAAAGGCTTTCTTTCCCCAAAAGTTGATTCGTGTCACGGCGGTTGCGGCCATAGTCCCTAAAACCGTAGCTAATAGGGCTGTCAGGCAAGCCGTGTATAGACTTCGGATGAACGCACTGATCCACTCTTGGTTGTCCAAGAACACGCCATACCATTTTAGCGAATATCCCGACGGAGGAAATTGAAAGAAGCTGCTCGATGAAAAAGAGAGCGGAATAATGACGAGAATCGGCGCGATTAACCCAAACAGAATCATACCTGCAAGGAGTTTTAGCCACATCCTACGACATCTCCTTTACGGCAGAGTGATTTTGCACCAGCAAATAGGAAAAGGCGAGCAGTAGCATCGTGACAATAAATAAAAGGACAGCAATAGCGGCTGCCAGATGCCAGTTTAATGTTTTCACGATATTATTTTCGATCAACATGGAAATCATCATGTTCTCCGGCCCGCCTAGCAATGCAGGAGTGACGAAGTAGCCGAGACTTAGAATAAAGACGATCAGAGAACCAGACAGGATACCCGGCAGCGACAAGGGGAGAAATACGTGAAAGAACGCTTGCCACGGTCTGGCTCCCATTCCTGCCGCGGCTTGAATCAGCCGTTGATCGATTCCTTCCATGACGGAATACAAGCTTACTACCATATACGGAATCAGGATATGGGTCATCCCGATCACAACGCCTGGCGTATTGTAGAGCAAGGACAAGGGCTTTTCGATAATGCCCGCGCCTATGAGAAGCTTGTTGATAACGCCTTGGTCCTGTAAAATAATCGTCCACGCAAATGTTCGCACGAGCAGGCTTATCCAAAAAGGGACGAGAATCAACCCGAAGACAAGCTTTTTCCAGATGCCATCCTTCAGTTGAACCAATAGTTTCGCAAGCGGATAAGCGAGCAGCAGGCTGACAATCGTCACGAAACAGGAGATTTTTATCGTTAACCACATGACGTGCAAATAGATAGAGTGAGAAAAGATATAGTGAAAATATTGAAATGTAAAGCCATTTTCGTCATAGATGCTCAGTTTGAAAAGGCCGAACAAAGAATAAATCATGAGGAACAGAAGGTAGCCAAGCGGCACTATCACCAATATCCAATGGACCCCGGGTATCCTTGTCAATAAATAAGGAAAAGATACCCCACCGCTCAAGGCTCCCCAGGATGCTTTCTTTGCAGTGAGCATAAAAAAGTCCTCCTAGACCATAATAAACCCTTCATGAAACGGATCTGCTTTTTCGATGACGAACTGATGCATGCCGGTAATCCAGGCAGAACCAATGATTTCCGGAATAATCCCTGAATGCGGTCCGACTTTGACTGTTCCCAAAATACGTCCTTCAAAAGTGGAATTGATCACGCTTTCATGGAAAAACGAATGTCCGATATCCAGTTTGCCAGCCTGATGCAGCACGGCCATTTTCGCGCAAGTTCCCGTTCCACATGGAGATCGATCGAGCTGACCGCTTCCGAATACAACGGCATTGCGGTAGTCGACCCCCTGATGGAGTGACGGCAAGCTGAATTCGATCAGATCAATGCTGTTGATTTCCGGGAGGAGCGGATGTTCAAAACGCAATTGTTCATTCGCCGCTTCCTTGATCGCCATTCCTAGAGAGATGATTGTTTGCTGTTCTTCTCTTTCCAGTTTGAGTCCGAGCGGCTGGGCATCGACAATCCCGAAAATACTGCCGCCAAACGCAACATTCATAGACACTGTTCCGATCTCCTTCACTTCAATCTGCGCTCCCTGCTGAAACACAAAAGACGGCAAATTGGTAAAGGCAACCCGTTTCACCGAATGACTGTCCATTTCCACACGGCACGTAACAATCCCAGCCGGAGTGTCTAGCTTGACAACCGGTTTCGCCGGGATGATTCCCAAGTTGATCGCAGTGGTCACTGTGCCGATGGTTCCGTGTCCGCACATGTTGAGATATCCTTTCGAATCCATAAAAATGACGCCGAGATCGCATTCATCATCGCATGGGTCGGTCAGGATGGCCCCAAACATATCACGATGTCCGCGCGGTTCGTTCATCAGGAGCTTCCGCAGCCAGTCCAGTCTTGTTTCCATATCACGCTTTTTTTCCATCATCGTTTTGCCGAAAATCCGGGGTGCTCCACCGGTTACGATACGAGTCGGTTCCCCCATGGTATGGGAATCGACGGTTTGAATGTAGTGAGATAGCTGAATCATGGCAACCTCCCGTTGTCTGTGAATTGCTGTGCTTATTTGATCAACCACTGTTGAAAGCGTTCGTTTACCTGATCATAATGGTCAACCCACCATTGATCGTTGAGGATAATCTGATGTCCCACTTTGTCAGCTGATTGTCCCAACCGCTTCTTTACTTCATCGGGCAGAAGCTCCAAAGCTTTCGTATTGGCAGGAGCATAGTTAATTTGAGAAGAAAACGCTGCTTGTTGCTCCGGTTCCACTGCAAAAGCAATAAACTTCATGGCCAGGTCCTTGTTAGGGCCTCCTTTTGGAACAACCCAGGAGTTTGCTTGGATAATCCCCTGATTGTATTCCAGTTCTTCAGGGGCTCCTTCTGCTATGGCCTTTTCAACTCGTCCATTCCACGCTGCTGCGAGCGCGACTTCACCGTTGGCCAAGAGTTGCGGCGGTTGTGCCCCAGCTTCCCACCAGACTTTGACATTCTTTTTGAGCTTGTCAAGACTTTGGAAAGCACGATCTACATCTAATGGGTATAAATTCTCTGGTTCAACGCCGTCAGCCAACAAGGCTATTTCCAACGTGTGGAACGGGGATTTCCACAAGGCGCGTGGGCCCGGGAACTTTTCAGTATCCCAAAATTCTGACCAATTTTTTGGATGGCTTCCAGCCGGGAATTGATTTGTATTATAGGAGATCACTGTGCTGGTTAATTCAGCGCCAACACCATAATCCTGTGCGTACTCTTCCAGGATTCCCTCGCGATTAATTACGTTGTAGTCCAGCTTTTCCAAAAGCCCTTCATTCGCGCCACGGATGACAAAATCACTGCTTACGCTGGCTACGTCTATGGAAACATTTCCGCTCGTCACCATTGCTTTCAACTTTCCAAAGTCAGTCGGCGTAACGACAGTAATTTTGACTCCGTATTTTTGCTCGAACGGTTGATACATCGCTGCCATGTGAGCAGCTGTCGTCGCGCCGCCCCAGTCCATCACGACCAATTGCTGTTTCGATTCGCTTTCACCAGAATTTCCCGCTTGAACGCAACCAGCTATACTGAAAAAAAGCAGGAGAGAGGCTACACATAATCCGATTCTCTTCATCAATTTTTCCCCCTTACATGTAAGCAACTGCAGACTCCATTCACTCATCGTAGAGCAAGGAAACGTCGTGTCTATTCCAGCCAAGCAGAATGTCTTCTCCACGTGAGAGAGAATGTGCTTGAAGCGCAGGAACTTTTACCGTTATGATCTCATCTGTAGAAGTCAGGGCTTTCACTTTCACTCCTTCTCCGACGTAAATCAGCTCATTCACTGTAACCGTTATCGTATTGTCGTACATGGATTTTTCCGTTGCGATGCGAACATTTTCCGGACGAAGAGCCATGTGAACGGTTTTACCCCTCGCGTCGGGATGATTGCCTTCCACCGAGACAATCGCTTTTTGCTGATCAAAAATGACTAGCTTTGCTATCCCATTGGTTACCTCAACCAGTTTCCCTTGTATCAGATTGATTTCACCAATAAACTCTGCAACAAAACGATTCTTTGGTTTTTGGTACAGGTTTTCCGGGGTATCAATCTGTTCGATACGACCGCGATTCATTACACAAATCCTGTCTGACATCGTCAATGCTTCTTCTTGATCATGGGTAACGCAAATCGTTGTGATCCCCACTTTTTCTTGAATCTGTTTTATTTCCAATTGCATCTGTTGGCGCAAATTTTTGTCCAGCGCCGCCAAAGGTTCGTCCAAGAGCAGCAGTGGCGGATTAAACACAATCGCTCTGGCCAATGCAACCCGTTGTTGTTGGCCGCCGCTCAGCTGCTTGGGATATCTCATTTCGTATGTTTCGAGGTGAACGAGTTTGAGTATTTCTTTTACCCTGTTGTTTACGTCTTCTTTGCGGGTTCTCCGGATTCGAAGCGGGTAGGCAATGTTATCAAAGACAGTCATATGGGGGAAAAGGGCATAATTTTGAAAGACCATCCCGATGTCCCGCTCGTACGCTTTCTTTGCGGAGATGTCTTGATGATTGAGCAAGATCGATCCGCTATTCAGAGTCTCAAAGCCGGCGATTAAAGTAAGCAAAGACGTTTTCCCAGACCCGCTCGGCCCTAAGATGGTGAGAAATTCCCCATTGTTAACTGAAAGATTGATATGATCAACAGCTTTCGTTTTTTTATACCATTTACTTGCATTGACAATATCCAACCGATGTCCAGGCATTACTCGGTTACCAGCCAAATGTTTTCCTCCTTTGTTTCGTTTCGGGCCCATATCAGGAAAAAGAGCAACATTCATGCCAGTCATTTTCGCAATAAACCAAAACAGCATTGTACGAAAATTAATAAGCAGTGTAGTAACTTTTGAAATATGTACGAATTTTCGCACACGCTCGCTTCTGGATCATCCTGTACAAAATTTTGTGCTACAGTAAGATAAGGGTACCCATCTTGTTTCAAATGGAGGATGACTATGAAACATCTGCTTCCCGGAATCGAACCTCTTTTGCGACATACATTTGTAATCCTAGAAGAAGGTACTCATGAAATAGTCGGCAGCGCTCATCTTCTCGATCAACATAAAGCGCAAGATGTCATGTATTTTTATCATAAAAGCGGTCAATTGTACTATTTACCCGCTTCCATTCCACTACCATCTAACGCCTCGGTAGATCATTTATCCTGGATGAAAACAAAGTCATTGCCGCATACCGTTCCTTTCGATATATTCATGCGTGAGATCGAAGCATTCGGCGTTGTGTTAATCACAGATGAATCCGGTCTAGCCATTGGCTACGTGGCTGGAAATGATGTACTGCACGAGGTCTATCAAGCTTACAAATATGTAAAAGTTTATTTTGATTCTGTTTTGGAAACAACGGAAGAATCGATCGCGATCATTGATGAACAAGCGACTACCATCGTCTGGACGCATGGAGCAGAGCAAATGTTCTCGATCAAGAAAGAGGAGATTATCGGGAAACCGATATTCGACTTTTTTCCTTATGAAAATCTGAACACGTTAAGAACGCTGAAAACCGGCGAAAGACTGCACCGTTTAAAAAGCCAGCCGCGCAACGATGTTGTTTTACTGCTAAACGTGAATCCAATTGAGCTGGATGGCAACATTATCGGGGCGGTCTCTGTAGATACCGACATCTCCAATGAGGTCAGGCTATATCAGGAGCTATTCGATTCGACGAAAAAGATCGAAGATTTAAGAAATGAAGTCATCCGCTTAGATGCCTCCCACAACCCGTTTTATTCAATTAAGGGCAAGAGCAGAGCGATCATGAAAACGATCGATTTGTGCAAAAAAATTGCTTCGACGAATGCGACATGTCTGATTCACGGTGAAAGCGGGGTGGGCAAGGAACTGTTCGCGAAAGCCATCCATGTCATGCGTGAAAAGCAGGACGCTCCGTTTATTGCCATCAACTGCGGCGCCATCCCGCCAACCTTATTTGAAAGTGAGTTTTTTGGCTATGAGAAGGGCGCTTTTTCCGGGGCTAATCAGAAGGGAAGCAAAGGCAAGATCGGCCTGGCCCAGAATGGTACGTTATTTCTTGACGAAGTCGGGGAATTGACGTTGGACATGCAAGTGAAACTGCTGCGGGTTTTACAAGAAAAAAAATACTATCCTGTTGGTGGCTCAAAAGAGGTTGAAGTAGATTTTCGCGTCATTGCAGCAACAAACCGGAACCTGCAAGAGATGGTCGATAAGGGGGAATTTCGGGAGGATCTCTATTACCGCTTGCACGTCATTAGCTTAACGATCCCTCCACTCAGAGAACGCATGGAGGACATCCTGGAGATCACGAAGCTGTTCTTATATGAATTTTCTATTCGCTACAATCGGTTTGTGAAAGAAATCCCCGATGGGGTCATGGATAAATTAGTGAGCTATCATTGGCCCGGAAACGTGCGGGAGCTGAGGAATGTGATTGAACGTCTCGTTGTGTTTTCCACTGACGGAAAAATATTGGAGGAACACTTACCGCTAGATTTTGAAAACGTTGCATGCCAGGACGCAAAAAAACATCTGGAGCGAACAATTGCCGATAATCGGAAGGATGATGAATCAGAATTCCCTTTGCCCACAGCCAACACCTTGCAGCGTGAATTGGATTTATATGAAAAAAAGCTCATTTTGCAAGCATTGTCGCTAGAAGGAGGCAACAAGCTTTCGGTAGCAAAGCGCATGGGAATCTCTCGCTCTACGTTATATTACAAAATGCATAAACTAGGGATCGAGTAAAGTATCCCAATGATTTAGCCGTTATGTTCTTCGCTAAGAACATGGCGGCTTTTTTAACTTATAAGAATTTATAAGCGTGGGGCGGCGTTATTAATTTTCGCACACTGTCCGACTATTCGGACACGTAATTTCATAATTTCGCACACGATGCCTGAAAAAAACGGCTAGAAAAAATGGCACGGATTTTGCTGAATACATATTGCGTCATACAGAAAACAAGAAAAAGGAGAGATCTGCATGCAACAAAACGTCATCATTACTTGTGCCGTAACCGGCGATGGAGATACAGCGAAAAAAAGCAGGTATGTCCCCATTACACCGGAAGACATTGCCGAATCAGCGATTGAAGCGGCAAAAGCAGGGGCGGCGATCGTCCATCTGCATGTGCGCGATCCAAAAACAGGCGGGATCAGCCATGATCCGGCATTGTTTCGTGAAGTCGTGGAACGCATTCGCGAATCAGAAACCGATGTCATTCTCAATATCACCGCAGGGGGAGGCGGAATCTGGCTGCCAAGCGAGGATGATCCCACAGCTGGTGGCGCTCAAACGGATATTCAAACCCCGGAAGAACGCCATCAACCGGTTGGCGAGTTGTTGCCGGAAATTTGTTCACTCGACTGCGGAAGCCTTAATTTCGGCGACATCATTTACATCAGCCCAACCGATTGGCTCCGTAAGCATGCACAGCTGATTCAGCAAAGCGGTGTCAAACCGGAGCTGGAATGTTTTGATACCGGCCATATCCGCTTTGCGAAGCAGTTGATTAACGAAGGGCTGGTTGACGGTGAGCCGCTGTTCCAATTTTGCCTGGGGATTCCATGGGGAGCCGGTGTCGACATTGAGACGTTGGTCGCGATGCGCAATCAATTGCCAGCTAATGCCCACTGGGCAGCATTTGGGATTGGTCGCTGGCAAATCCCTATGGTAGCGCAATCCGTTCTCCTGGGCGGTCATGTTCGTGTCGGAGTAGAAGACAATCTGTACGTTGAAAAAGGCGTACTCGGCTCAAACGCGCAGTTGGTCGATAAAGCCGTAACGATCATTGAAAATCTCGGAGCAAAGCCAATGACACCCAAACAAGCTCGTGAGCTGCTTCGGTTGAAAACTCCGCACAGAAAGGTTGAACAACAATGAACCCAATCAAACGTGTTGCCGTTGTAGGCACCGGATTAATCGGCAATGGATGGATTGCTCGCTTTCTCGCCCATGGCTATGATGTGATCGCAACTGATCCGGCAGAACAGGCAGAAGCGAGAATGCGCCATGAGGTTGAGCGGGCGTGGCCTGTGCTTGAGAAGCTGGGACTGGCGGCGGGCGCTTCACTCGGTAGGCTTTCATTTGAGCCAGATCTGCAAAAAGCAGTTTCCACGGCTGATCTGATTCAGGAAAATGCACCTGAGCGAGAAGAGTTAAAACGGAAATTATTGGCCCAGATCGACCGCTATGCGAAACCCGATGCAATTATTGCCTCGAGTACGTCCGGTTTTATGCCGACTTCGCTGCAGGCCGACTGCGTGAATCCGGGGCGTGTAATCGTTGCTCATCCGTTTAATCCGGTGTATTTGATGCCGCTTGTGGAAATTGTTGGGGGGAAAAACACCTCCTCCGAGGCAATTGAAAAAGCGAAGGCGATATATGAATCTGTCAGGATGAAACCGCTCGTCCTGTCCCATGAAGTGGAAGGCCATATCGCCGATCGGCTGATGGAAGCGATCTGGCGCGAGGCACTGCATTTGGTGAACGATGGTGTAGCGACGACGGACGAAGTAGACGCAGCGATCGTCTACGGTCCTGGTTTGCGCTGGGCATTAATGGGACCGTTCTTAACCCTTCACTTGGCCGGGGGAGAACAGGGGATGCGCCATATGCTGCGGCAATTTGGCCCGATCCTGGAACGCCCGAAGTCGCACCTCATCGCACCAAAGCTTACCGAAGCGCTTGCTGAACGGGTTATTCACGGCTGTGAACAACAGACAGAAGGACAGTCGATAACGAAGCTTGAAAGCCGTAGGGATGACTTTCTGATTGAGCTTCTCAGACTGCTGGAAACATACTGGCCGGCAGCAAACCTAAACGGGCGAATGTAAATGGCATTGTAACGGGTTATAACCGGCGTCTTGCTGGCTTTTTCATAAAGGGGAGGTCAACATGTTTCAATCAGACAATCCATTGTACAAAGATCATGTCCATTCGGGATGGGTCGATTATAACGGGCACATGAACGATGCCCAGTACGCTCGTGTATTTAGCATCGCCGCTGAACACCTGATCGAAAACATCGGAATCAGCTCGCGGTTCCGCGAGGAGAACGCGTATTCGATCTATACGCTTGATGTGCATATTTGTTACTTGGCTGAAGTGTATGAAGGGCAAGCGTTTCGGGTAACTGCGCAATTATTGGATCATGACAGTAAACGAATGCATCTGTTTTTCGTGATGGAGAACGACGAGGGCAAACGCTTGGCCACATGTGAACAAATGCTGATGGGAATAGACATGAACGAGCGCCGTTCTGCCCCATTCCCGGCTGAAGTGAAGGAACGGATCGAAGGAATTGCCCAAGAGCACGAGCAACTGCCCATTCCAGCGGATGCAGGGCGGAAAATCGGAATCCGCAAAGGAGCACACTTCACATGAGCAAGGCAATTTCGCAAGCACCCTTGAAAGGAATTCGCGTCATTGATTTTGGTCAATATATAGCTGGTCCGGCCGTCGCGATGATGCTCGCCGAGCAGGGAGCGGAAGTGATCCGGGTCGACCCGCCGTCTGGTCCGTCCTGGCACTCACCGGCCATGGCTGTACTCAATCGAGGTAAAAAGAGTATTGTCCTCGATCTGAAGGTCAGCGCTGACAAAGAACTGGCGCGGAAGCTGATCGCCTCAGCCGATGTGGTCATTGAAAATTTTCGCCCTGGCGTTATGGATCGGCTCGGATTGGGCCCGGAAGAAATGGTGAGCATTCATCCTCAGCTCATTTATCTGTCTTTACCGGGTTTTTCTGCATATGACATGGAAAAAGATCAACTTGCCGGCTGGGAAGGCATCATTGCTGCTGCTACCGGCTGGTACAGAGGGATGGGGATGAGTCGCATCCTCATGGGGGTGGATCCATCGTATTCCCCCCTGCCTCTGGCTTCAATCTATGGAGCGCTTCTCGGGGCGCTCTCTGTTACAGTCGCGCTGTACGCGCGCGAGCAGACGGGGCGTGGTGACATCATTGAGGTTCCTCTGGCAGCGGCGCTCTCGGAAGGGCTGGCCTACAACACGATGTCGGTTGAAAACATGCCGAATCGATACAAGTCCCAGCTTGAGCAGGAAATCGAACGGCGGCGCACGGCAGGCGAGCCGATGAACTTGAGCTACGAAGACGTGCAGGGACTATTGGATCCGTTCTATCGCGACTATCTCTGCGCCGACGGGCGTTACTTTTATCATTGCTGCCCTTCGCACAAATCACATGCAATTAAAGTACTAGAGCTGCTTGGGCTATGGGAAGAGATGGTTGAGGCTGGCATTCCGCTCGTCGATCCTTATCTTCCTACGTGCGAGTGGCCAGAAGGTGTTGACTGCTCGCTTCTGGCGTTTCCCTTGTCAGCAGAGTGGGCAAAGCGTCTTTCAACCCGGATGCAGGAGGTTTTTTTACAGAAAACAAGCTTCGAGTGGGAGCGCATCTATGGAGAGGAAGGCATTCCAAGTGCAGCACAGCGGACGACAAAAGAGTGGTTAAACTCAGAGCATGCGATCGCCTCTGGATTAATTATAGATCTAGATGACCCTGTATACGGCCGAATGAAACAGCCGGGTCAGACGGTATGGTTCGAAGGTTCAACTGTCAACCTGAGCCAAAGGCAACCTGCGCCAGTACTGGATGCAAATCGCGCAGAAATTCTGGCAAGCTTGTCAGACATCGAGTCAGTATCCGAAATTGAAGTAACAACCTTCGCTGAAGTGGCTACCACCGCGCAAGCATCAGAGCTTCCCCTAAAGGGGATAAGGATTCTCGACCTGACAAATGTCATTGCCGGTCCGACGATCGCTTCCACACTGGCCCGCTTTGGAGCCGAGGTAATCAAGCTCGATCCACCCAATCCAGCGTTTGATCCTTCCATTACATGCATCCTCGGCTTACAAGGGCAACGCGGAAAGAGGAGTGCACTCATCGACCTGAAAACTCCACAAGGTCAGGAAATTCTTGCACGGATTCTGCGCAAGGTGGACGTGGTGACGTTCAATGGGCGCGAGGGGCAATTGAAAGCCCTTGGCATCGATCCCGAGCAAATTCATGCGGCAAACCCGAAGGTCATCTTGTGCAGACTGGATGCCTTCGGAGGTCCAAACGCCGGCCCAAGAAGTGAAACTCCTGGATTTGACGAGACGGTACAAGCCTCGACGGGAATGATGGCCAGATTCGGTGGCTCCTTGACTACACCCGAGCTGCACGCTAATGTCGGGACAATTGACGTATCGGGTGGTTATTGTGGTGCGTTTGCGGTTGCCATCGCCCTGATCAACCGGCTTCATGGCGCTACGCGGCAGGTTGCCCGCACCTCGCTGGCTGTCGCTGGCCAGCTCATCCAGCTTCCCTTCATGTATCATTACGAGGGACGAAAGCCTTTTGCTGAACCCAGCGGACCCAGTGTCAAAGGCGAACACGCTCTCTATCGGCTATACGAAGCGCAGGACGCCTGGTTCTTCCTCGCAGCAGGGCCTGATTCTCGCGGACGGTTGACTGCCCTCTTTGAATTTGCAGATATCGAATCCGTTGCTGAGTCAGAGCTAGTAGAGTACCTGGCAGAGAGATTTCGCAGCCAACCAGCAGACGATTGGATCAATCAGTTAGGAAAGCTTGGACTCGCTGCCCATAAGGTAGAAAACATGGCAGAGGTTCGCTCACACCATTTGCACATCGAGAGTGCGCGAGCAATTGACCTTGATCAGTCCACGATGCGCTTCATTCGCCACGATGCTCACCCCAGTGGATATGCGATAGAACTGGTGGCGCCAAACGGGATTCGGATGAAACATTCTCACATTACAATTCCTGAGCCAGCGCCAAAGTACGGGAAACACACCCGTCAAATCCTTAGACAGATTGGCTTTGACGATGCGCAAATCAACCAATTGCTTGCCGATAGCGTCGTTTCAGAAGCGTGGAGCCGCATTGGGGAATACATTCCTAGTTAATGAACGACCGAGGTCTGAGAAAGAGAGGTAACTGAAAGGAATGGTATTGATCGAAACGCAATAGGGCGTTACGGTAAAGGAAGTTAACAGCGCTTGAACGAGGAGGGGACCATGATGAACAAGACTACGGTGGCAACGGTAGCGATGGAGGTTACGTTTGACAAACAGGAAAACGCGAAAAAATATATGCAGTATATTGAAGCAGCGTCGAAAAAAGGAGCAAAACTGATTGTCTTTCCAGAACAATCTCTTCAAGGGTATTTGCCTAGTTTAATGGGACCGCTGTCCGTTGAGACATTTCGGCATCAGCATCATTACGCCGAGACGGTTCCCGATGGCGAAACGACAATGCTCATGGTGCAAGCAGCCCAAAAGCACGGCATGCACATCGTCTGGGGGATGACGGAGCGTGATCGAAATCGTTACGATGTTCTCTACAACACCGCCGTACTAGTTGGACCGACAGGATTTATCGGATCGTACCGCAAAGTTCATCTCCCTTTGGACGAATTGCACATCTATTTTCCAGGAAGTGATTTTCCCGTATACGATACGGAGATTGGAAAAATAGGCCTGTTGATTTGCTACGACAAATGCTTCCCGGAAGCCACTCGGGAATTGGCGCTAAAAGGGGCGGAGATCTTTGTCATGCCTACTGCCTGGGCTTTGGAGTGGGACAAAGAGTCAGATCCTGGCTCCAGCCGATTGGCTCTCGCTCACAATTTGTACGATCAAGTGCGTGCAAGTGAAAACCAATGCTGGTTTATTTCATCGAACATAGCTGGGGTTTGCGGCGACACTTTGTATTACGGTCACAGCAACATTGTCAATCCAAGCGGTCGAATCGTCACTACGACAGGCGGAGGGGAAGGCATCACGTTTTATGAAGCAGATCTGCACGGCGACATTTTGCGTGCCCGCACTGAAGACGAGATGGGCCTGTACTATATCAAAGACCTCAAGCCACATGCGTACAAACAATTGGCCAAAGGTTGGGAAATCGGCGGATTGACCCCATTGCAAACGAAAGATAATGCGCCACAGCCACGAGCCAGAATGATCGCAACCGATGATTTGTGAAAGCGCTATCTATTGGAGTGACGACCAAATAACCAATAAATGGGGAACAGCTTATGGAGATAATCGGTGTTTATGTGATTTATATCATTATGGCTTTTGCTGTTATCGGTGCACTCGCGGCAATCCGCAATGAAGAGCAGGGATTGGGCAAGGAATTCATGGAGGGATTGTATTCGATCGGCCCGATTTTCATTCCGGTTGCGGCAACTTTAGCTGCCATCCCGTATTTAGCTCAATTTATCAAGATCGTGTTTGGTCCTATTTTTATAGCGCTTGGAGCTGATCCGGCAATGGCTGCCACCACATTTATATCAGGTGACATGGGTGGCTACCAGCTTGCTGACGTGCTCGCGAGCAGTCGGGAAAGTTGGATTATGGCGATGATTAACGGATATCTGTTGGGGCCGAATATCGTCTTCACCATTCCCGTCGCTCTGGCCATGCTGCAAAAACGCGATCACAAATATTTGGCCCTTGGCATCATGTCCGGCATCCTTACCGTCCCCATCGGTGTGCTCGTCACGACAAGTATTCTGGCGGTGATGCATACCAAAGTGCGTGATGTCATCAGTACCAACGCTGAACCGACTTATCAGTTGACATACTCGGCTGGCATGATTTTCAGTAATCTCCTTCCCTTGGTCATGATCGCCGTCTTCCTTGCATTGGGGTTGCGCTTTGCCCCTAATCTGATGATCAAAGGGTTTATGTGGTTCGGAAAGTTTATGGATGCTGCTCTGAAGCTAGTTTTGGTATTTTCCATCGTCGAATATTTCACAGGTGCCTTTACAGCTCTGTTTGGAAGCTGGGGATTTGATCCGATTATCGCCGATAAAGAAGATCAGTTTCGTGGCTTAGAAATTGCCGGTTATATCGGAATCATGCTTGCCGGAGCATTTCCGATGGTGTATGCGATTCAAAAGTACTTCGCTCGCCCACTTGAATCGCTTGGTAAAAAGATTGGATTGAGCAGTGTGGGAAGTGCCGGAATCATCGCTACTACTGCTAATCCGTTGATCTTACTGAAAATCATTAAGGACATGCCTGCCAAAGACAAGGTGCTGACCATTTCCTACACGGTTTGTGGTGGCTGGCTAATCGGTGATTCTCTGGCGTACAGCGCTAATTTTCAACCGACGATGATCGTCCCCATCATGATTGGGAAAATGATTGGCGCGATAATCGCTATCGTTCTGGCTTATTGGATTTCCGTCCCCAAAGCGCTAGAGCTTGAGGAAATCGATCGTCAAAGCGATGTCATTGAAAAGAATGTAATTGTCGCCGACCAAAATCAACTACAAGCTACACACTAGCAGGTTTCAGTAGATGGTTCAAATCAATGTAGCGGATGCGCTGATTGCCTGTATCACTCACATACAAGTTTCCTTTCGCATCGATACAAATGCCACTTGGTTCATTGAATTTAGCAGTGATACGGTACGACGAATTGGAATTTGGGATGTGGGATAGGGCTCAAAATCGCTTGAAGATTTTGAGCCTTGTCCTGTTCGAAAGTCTTACAGAGAAGTGGGGGTCAATAGTCCTTTGTCGGCATTACCTGCGAATATTTAATTTTTTGATGTGGTATTGCAAGCTTTGCCGGGTGGTTCCTATTTTTTCGGCTGCCTTCGTGATGTTCCAGTCAGCCTGCTCTAAAACATTTCGAATGAAATTCTCCTCGAAGGCCGTGGTGACAGTTTTGAGAGGTCTGCGATTCCCGGATTTTCGAGAAGAGCCAAGCAGGTTGTTTTCAAACATATTTTCCCGCAGGTAGGCTGGGAGGTTGTTTATATCAAGCTTTTTTTGGCCTTCGTCTGCGCGGATGATTAGATTTTCAATCACGTGGTGCAATTCGCGGATGTTGCCAGGCCACTTGTATTGAAGGAACAGCTCATACAGGCGCTCCGTCAGACCATGTACGTTTTTATTTAGCTGTTTGCTGGATAGATGGATGAAATAATCGATGAGAAATAATACATCTTCTTTGCGCTCGCGAAGCGGCGGAATGATGAGGCATGTCCGGGCGATGCGATAATACAGGTCGGATCGCAGTTTGCTCTGGGCAATTAATTCCTTTGGAGCTTCATTGGAGGCACTGATGACTGTGCAGCGTACGGGAGTAACCGCGTTGGCGCCGACTCTGCGCACCATTCGTTCTTCGAGGACACGGATCAGCTTGGACTGCAGAGATATGGGCATCGAGTTGATTTCGTCCAGGAAAAGTGTTCCGTCTTGGGCATACTCAAACAGCCCCATCTGATCTCCTGCTCCCGTATAGGAGCCCTTGATCGTCCCGAAGAGCGTGCTTTCCAACAAGGTTTCTGGAATCGCTGCGCAGTTTATGGCAACGAATGGGCTTTTTGCTCTTTTGCTGTGATTGTGAATGCTTTGGGCGAACAATTCCTTCCCGGTTCCAGTCTCTCCTACGATTAAAATATCAGTGTCGTGCATGGCTACGTTTTGCGCTTCTTTAATCAGGCTTCTGAGCACCGAACTGCTGCCCTTGATACTCTCGAATGAATACGTCGTGCCATTGCTGGGCTCCTTGCTGCCTTTGTTTTGCGTGACGATTTTTCGCTTCAATTCTATCGTTTCATGCAGCAGGTTTTTTAGTTTGGTCTCGTTGTGGCTGATGGAGAGTACGCCGATCGTCTCACCATTGTGGATGATTGGATACGTGCTGTACGTGACGTATTGGGGAATTCCATTGATATGGGCGTGTGCCCGATATTGCGCGATGACGGGTTGTCCGCTCGTGAATACGCGGCGGTGCTCGGACATTTCCGGATTGTAGTTATAGGCTTCCCACAGGTATTTTCCGATGACATGTTCACTTTTTAAGCCTTCCAGCTTTTCTTGGGCTTTGTTGTACAGGATGATTCTCCCTTCGTGGTCACTCACAAGCACACCTTCATTCAGCGAATCTACGATCTGTTCTAGGCAAGCGAGTCTAGCATCGGTTGAAAGCATCCACGATCACGCTCCATTTCCTCATCACGCGATGGGGTATTTTCTGAACTTTCTAACACATAGAATAGCAGAACTACTAGTTTCCGTCACGACTCGTACAAGGTGAAGAAACAATTTGCGCAAAATTTTTCTGCGGCAGTGTTTTTCAGCGTCAAATCAAGCTTTTACTTCGCAGAGCTTGGGAGCAGACGTACAATCGCAAATGTTTTTGCGCCGAAGGGAGGCTCCATAAAGGAGTCTCTTTTTGCGTTGAACCCGTGAGAACAGCAGCAAAACACTCGATTCGAACAATTTTCTGAATGTTGGCACGATAGGTGCTATAACTACTTGACGACAAGATCATCCCTATCCCAAATCAGGAGGAGAAACGAAATGAGCAAACCCGAAATCCTTTATTCCGTAAAAGCTGGTCGAGGTTCCATACTGCGCTGCAAGGGGTGGAGACAAGAGTCGATTCTCCGCATGCTCGAGAACAACATGGAGAATGCCGAGAAGCCGGAAGAACTGGTAATCTATGGCGGGATCGGCAAGTGCGCAAGAAACTGGGAATCGTATCACGCGATTGTGAACTCGTTAAAAGAACTGGAAGAAGACGAGACGCTGGTTGTTCAATCGGGTATGCCAGTCGCTGTTTTCAAAACGCACAAATACGCACCGACGGTCGTTATGGCGACCACCAACATCATGAAGCCATCCTGGCCTGTATTTTACGATTTGCAAGACAAAAACCTGACCATCTTCGCTCAATATACGGCAGCGCCTTGGGAGTACATTGGCACACAGGGCGTGATTCAAGGGACGTTTGAGACCTTGTCCGCAATTGCCCGCCTGCATTACAACGATTCACTCGTCGGAAAAATCATGCTTACGGCAGGAGCGGGCGGCATGGGCGGGAACCAAACCCGGGCGATGACGATGCACGGTGGGGTGTGTATCCTCGTGGATGCGAATGAAACCATTATTCGCCGCCGCATGAGTGTGGGATATATTGATCTGTTGGCTGATTCCCTCGATCAGGCAATCGAACTGGCCAAAAAGCATGCGGCTGAGGGTAAATCGCTCGGGATTGCCGTGGTGGGTAACGCTGCGGACGTGTTTGAGGAAGCCTATGAAAAAGGATTTATGCCAGATATTTTAACATCGATGACACCCGCCCATGACCCGCTCTCCTACCTCCCAGCAGGCTATACACCAGAAGAAGCGGAGGAGCTGCGCCGCTCTGATCGCGACCTGTATCTGCAACTGGCACGCAAAACAATGATTCGCGAATTGCGCGTGACCAACCAGTTTTTTGACAAAGGGGTGCATGCATTCGAGTACGGCACCAGCTTGCGCAAAGAATGCCGGGATGCAGGAATGCCAGAGGATGAGGCGATGAAAATTCCTGGCTTTGTCTCTGAATATATCAGACCGCTGTTCTGCGAGGGGCGCGGACCTTTCCGGTGGACCTGCTTATCTGGAGAGCCGTCTGATTTGGAAAAGATCGACAATATGGTGCTGGAAAAATTCAAGGATGATTTGCTCGTCACCCGCTGGATCAAATTAGCCCGTAAACATATCCCAATCGAAGGATTGCCAGCGCGCATCTGCTACCTCGGCTTTGGACAGCGTAAGGAATTCGCCCTAGAGGTGAATGAGATGATCAAGCGCGGAGAACTGGCTGGACCCGTGGCATTCTCCAGGGACAACTTGGACTCTGGCTCCATTGTGAACCCTACGTTTGAATCAGAGAAAATGATGGATGGCGGCGATCTGATTTCTGACTGGCCGATGCTGAATGGTCTCTTGAATGCCGTCGGGATGTGCGATCTGATTGCGATTCAGGCGAACTACTCGATGGGCGAAGCTGTCCATACGGGTGTGACGATGATCGCTGACGGAACGGAAGAAGCCAATATGCGCCTGTCCGTTTGCATGACGGTGGATTCCGGTATAGGGGTCGTACGCCACGCCCAAGCAGGGTATCAGATTGCCAAGGATGTTGCCAATGGACAGGGTGAGCTGACCAAGGAAGGTATTAAAATCCCTCTCTGGTGGACGCCTACCGCTACATTCGGGCCAAACGATCTCAAGGAAAAAGAAGCGGATAATACGAGCCTTTCCCGATAATAACCATCGCTTGGACGCTGCTAATTTTACGGCAGCGTCCGCATGTGGGGAAAAAGGCCGAGGGAGTGGAGGATGAATGGATAGACAGGCACAGAAACAACAAGCGAGTCTCATCATCAAGAACGCTTCGGAAGTTGTCACCTGCTCGGGTACCGATGTCAGTTCGGTCGAAAGAATTCCAGGAGGATGGGTCGCGATCGCAGGGGAACAGATCATTGCGGTCGGGACTGGCGAGGAGGTCACTGCCAAAGTAGACATCGAACATGCGACTACCATAGATGCGACGGGCAAGGTCGTTGCTCCGGGATTTGTCGATTGTCATACGCACTTAGTCTTTGGCGGCTCTCGGGTACAGGAGTATGCTGCGAAAATGACGATTGATGATCCTGCGGAGCTGAAGCGACTGGGGATTCAGACAGGGATTTTGGCTTCCGTAGAGATGACCAGAAAATCAAGTGAAGAACAGCTTTTTCACGACGCCCAGGATCGTTTAGTTAGAATGCTGAACTCCGGTACAACGACAGTGGAAAGCAAAAGCGGGTACGGTCTTTCCACCACAGAAGAAATCAAGATGCTTAATGTAAATGCAAAGCTGGCGAAAGCGATGCCCGTTGATATTGTGAGCACGTTTCTCGGAGCGCATGGGTGGCCGGCACATCTTCCAAAAGAAGTATACATGGGCGTACTTCTCGACGAGATGATTCCGTGGATCAGCGGGCTTGGGCTGGCGACCTATTGCGACGTGTGGTGCGATGACGGGCATTATTCCGCGGCCGAATCAGAGAAAATTTTGAGGGTAGCAGCGGATGCAGGGTTACAACCGAAAATTCATACGGACGCCTATTCCTATGTGGGAGGGTCAGACCTCGCTTGTGACATGAAAATGGTTTCGGCAGATCATCTGAATTACACGCCGCCTGCCGTCATGCAAAAACTGGCGAATACAGGCGTAACAGGCGTACTTATGCCGGCTCTTGATTTTGCGGTGAAGCATCCGCGCCCTTTTGATGCGAGGGCCATGATTGACTCTGGCATGACGGTGGCACTTGCCACGAATCTATGTCCGGGCTGCTGGACCGAGTCGATGCAATTCGTGATGGTACTGGCGTGCCGTCTATACCGAATGACGCCGGCAGAAGCTTTGCGGGCAGCAACAATCGGCGGAGCCATGGCGCTGGGGCTTGGGGCTAATCGCGGTACGATTGAGGTAGGAAAACTGGCCGATCTGCAAATCTGGAATGTGCCTTCTTTTGAGCACGTGATCTACCAGCTTGGGGGCAATGTGGTCGAGCGAGTGATTAAACGAGGCAAACAAGTAGTAGACAGATCCGCTTTAGAAAAATGGACGGAAAAAGTCGTCTAACGGAAAGGACAGATGAAAGAATGAAAACCCAGTTTCAAGCAGCAGGAGCAGTTAATGGGGAACGTTTATTAAACAGTTTCTTAGATCTCGCCAAGATCAATGCTCCCAGCGGAGATGAGAAGCCGATCGCGGACGTTTTGGTACCGCGTCTGACAGAGATGGGGTTCACCATTCAATTTGATGAAGCGCACAAAGAGATTGGGGGAAACTGCGGGAATCTGATCGCTTGGTGGGACGGTACCGACTCGAACATCCCACCTCTCTTTCTTTCGACGCATATGGATACGGTGCTCCCTACAGCCGGACTTACGCCAGTAATCAGAGATGGCGTGATTTATTCAGACGGGACTACGATTCTCGGAGCGGATGATCGGGCAGCGCTAGCGGCTTATTTGGAGGGCATTCAGGCGATTCAGGAATCGGGTACGCCGTGTGGACCGATCGAGCTGATCTTGACGGTTTACGAGCAGCCGGGTCTTGTAGGAGCAAAATACTTGGATTATTCCAAGGTGAAAAGCAATACGGGCTATATTTTTGACAGCAGCGGTGACGTCGGACAAATCATCCTCCAAGGTCCATTCAGCAGCCGTATATGGTGGGAAATACAAGGCAAAGCCTCCCACATCGGCTTGAATCCGGAAGAAGGAATCAGCGCTATTCTGATAGCAGCCCAAGCGCTCAGGAACATGAAGCTGGGAAAAGTAGATGAAGAGACGCTTGCCAACATTGGCGTGATTCAGGGCGGAGAGATGACGTCGATCATACCGGGGACAGTCAAGCTGAGCGGCGAGGTGCGCAGCTTCACGGCCGATGGATTACAGAAGCAAATCGACTATATGCTTGCGGAGTTTACTAAGGCTGCAGAAGCGTTTGGCGGCGTGGCAAATGCCCGCGTAGAGAAAAAATATTTTGGTTTTGACATACCGGAACAAGCCGAATTCGTGCAGGCTGCAATACGTGCGGCAGAGCGGATCGGAGTGAAGCCGTATTTGACGAAAACCTTGGGTGGAGCGGATACCAATGTTCTGAGTGAAAACGGTCTGTCCTGCATCACACTTGGATTAGGGTTTCGAAACATCCACTCGTTCCAAGAGCATATCAGCATCGAGAATTTGGTGAATACGGGCAGATACGTGACTGCACTCATTTGTGAATGGTACGAGACGCACAAACCAAATTGAACACTCCCACCACCTACGTTTCTAACGTTGAGGTGGGGGATTCTTGCGAACAGAGGTGTATTCACCTCTTTCTTAGCAAGCGATCCCTGCCGTTCCGACAGTTTAGTTGACGATGGCCAACAATCGTAAGCCTTCTTAGCGTGCCAGTTGTTTTTCTCGTTTCCGCAGATGCTTTGGATTGGCTACGACTTCTTCGTTGGAACAGACCGCAAACTCCTTCAGACCCAGATCAATGCCGATTGCATTGTCTTTTTGGGGTAGAGGCTGAACATCGCATTCACAAAGAATTGCTATACTATCTACTTCTTTTAGCCACGGAAAATGTTGCTTCAAGGTGGGGATTTGGATCGCACAAGAAAGATACGACAAGCCTTTGCCTGTCTCTTGAAAGGTTTCGTTCCATTTTGCTAAGAAGTGGTTAAAAACAAAGCGAGAGCATCCCATATTCTTATGGATGAGCGCAGTTTGTTCTGGTGAAGGATAGAGGCGAAAGCGAAAGGCTTTGTGAACAAGGATGGAGATCACCTCCTTAGGAAGTGGTTTCCTATGATTATAGCACAAATGTTCGTGTTTCTACAAAAAAAGACGCCGATTCATCTCCCTCTTGCTTCACTAAAGAGGGAGCCTTCTCGGCACGGATGATAAAGGGGGATCAAGCCGTATGAAGAAGCATGCGAAAATAAGCATCCTTTCCGCCGCACTCGTCGCCGGCGCTGCACTCGGAGGTTGCGGAGCAGCGAACAATCAGGCAAACAGTGGAAGCACTCCTACCCAAAGCCCAACAACCTCTTCTCAAGGCAGCGCAACGAGTAGTGTTGAGACGGGAGGCAAGATATTGATTGCGACCCAAAGCCCACTCTCCGGAGCATCCTCTTCTCTCGGTGATGCGATCAAAAGCGGGGCCGAATACGCCCTCTATCAAAAAAAGGAAGATTTCAAGAAGCTAGGCTTTGACTTGCAGCTGTTTCCGCAGGATGATCAGGCAGACCCAAAGATGGGCGTATCGAACGCTGAAATGTTGATCTCCAATCCAGATGTGCTGGGGGTAGTCGGTCACCTCAATTCGGGTGTGGCGATCGCGGCTTCCGTCAAATACGAGGAGGGCAACCTGGTCATGGTGTCACCGGCCAACACCGCGGTAAAGCTGACCGAAGAGGGCAAAAAGACGGTACACCGGATCGTTGCGCGTGATGACGCCCAGGGACCGAAAGCAGCCAAGTACGCAAAAGCGGCTTTGGGAGTTGCGAGTGTGTTTATTCTGCATGACAAAACTTCATACGGCCAAGGTCTAACAGGGGAGGTAAAAGCTCAGTTCGAAAAAGATGGAATTGAGGTTGTCGGCTACGAAGGCGTGACGGTTGGCGAGAAAGACTACACGGCAGTTCTGAATCAGGTGATGGCGAAAAATCCGGACATGATTTACTTTGGCGGTCATTATCCAGAGGGAGGCATCATTGTAAAACAAGCGCGCCAAAAAAATTACAAGGGCATCTTCATGGGCGGGGACGGGCTTGATTCCTCTGACATGGTGAAGATTGCCGGACCAGCTGCCGAGGGTGTCGTGTTTACCTCCATTTCCGGTGACGTCACGCAGACCGAAGAAGGCAAGAAATGGGCGGAAGAGTACAAGAAAACGATGAATAAGCCGTTGGAAACACTATCTGTTTACGGCTTCGACTCGACCAATCTCCTGCTGAATGCACTTATGGAAGCGATCAAGTCAAACGGCGGCAAGAAGCCTTCGCGCGAACAAGTACTAGAAGCCGTTCACAAGACAAAAGACTTCCAAGGTCAGTTTACAAAGGTGACTTTTGACGATAAAGGGGATAACCAAACGGCCGACGTATTTATATTCAAATACGAGAATGATAAGTCCGTATATGTAGGCAAGGTAGAGTAACCAGTATCGCAAGGAAAGGAATGGATGAACCAGTGGCACCAGCAGAAAATAAGGAAGTAGTGGAACTAGACGGAGATCGGCTGGATCGCGCCGAGCTACGCCTGCTAGTGGAAAGAAAGGCAACGTGCGTCGTCTCAGAGGATGCATGGACTCGTGTTCACGAGAGTCGCAGGCGCATAGAGGAGCAGGTAGCAGGGGGCAAGATCATTTACGGAGTGAATACCGGATTTGGCAAGCTGAGCGATGTGATGATTGATCCGGAAGATGTAGGCCTTTTGCAACTGAATTTGCTGCGAGCAGACGCAGTTGGTGTAGGAGAGCCGCTGCCTACCACGGTCGTTCGGGCCATGCTGGTCCTGCGTGCGAATGCGCTTGCCAAAGGGTACTCGGGAATCCGTGCAGAAACCTTGCAAGCTTTAATCGATTGCATCAACCACGGTGTCCATCCGATCGTCCCTTCCAAAGGATCGCTAGGGGCTAGCGGTGATTTGGCCCCTTTGGCGCATATGGCACTCGTGCTCGTGGGAGAAGGCTATGCAGAGTATGAGGGCGAGCGTCTCCCCGGCAAAGCCGCTTTGGAGCGGGCAGGTCTGCAAGCGGTGAAGCTCGGAGCCAAGGAAGGCTTGGCTTTGATTAATGGAACACAATGTATGACAGGTGTAGGTGCGATCGCCATTACAGAGGCAGAGCATCTCGGGCTCGCTGCGGATATGGCTTCTTGCCTGACGATGGAAGCGCTGCGCGGTATCATTGATGCCTTCCATCCAGAACTGCTCGCGACTCGCCCGCACAAAGAGCTGGAGCTGGTGGCAGGGCGCATCCGTGCTTGGCTTTCCGGCAGCAACAGAATTACGCAGCAGGGCGAGCTGCGCGTGCAGGACGCCTATTCCATTCGCTGCATCCCGCAAGTGCACGGGGCCTCCTGGCAGGCGTGGGGCTACGCGGAAGACAAGATTTTGACCGAAATGAATGCGACCACGGACAACCCGATTGTGCTTGAGGACGGACGTGTCATATCTGGCGGGCAATTCCACGGTCAGCCGATCGCACTTGCGATGGATCTGTTGAAAATTGCGGCGGCAGAGTGGGCCAATATTTCCGAGCGCAGAATCGAGCGATTGGTAAACCCACAGCTGAGCGGTCTCTCCCCTTTCCTGGCACCGAATCCGGGCCTTGAGTGTGGGTTGATGGTTGCCCAATACGCAGCGGCGGCGCTCGTCTCTGAAAATAAAGTCCTCGCCCATCCAGCCAGTGTCGATTCGATACCGTCTTCGGCGAATCAAGAAGACCATGTCAGCATGGGAACGATCGCAGCGCGCCAATCACGTGAAATCATTGCCAATGCCGCGCGTGTCATTGCGATTGAAATGATCTGCGCATCCCAAGCGATTTATTTGCAGCAAGCAGAGGAGGATCTGGCACCGAGAACACGTCAGCACCTGGACTGGGTACGGGAAATCATTCCGCCGCTTACCACCGATACGGCGATCAGTGAGCAGATCGAGCTTCTCGCGCAGGCGTTGTTAGCAGAAGCCATCGCTTGAATGTATCAGAATATTTGTGCAATAAATTCTTTTTAAGGGGGAAGGCGTGTTGAAAAAACATTATGGATTGTTCGCCGCCTTTTTGGGATTGGCTCTCCTCGTTACGGGATGTGCAGGGGGGAGTTCCACTGGTTCGTCAGGAGAAGCAAATACGATAAAAGTGGGCTGGTTCGGACCGTTGACAGGACCGACGGCAACGGATGGCACACTCAGCCGGGATGCTGCTTTGCTGGCAGTGGAACAGGTAAACGCTGCTGGTGGAATCAATGGAAAGCAAGTTACGCTCGTGACCGAAGACGACCAAGGGAAGCCGGAAGAAGCGCTAAAGGCTGTGCAAAAATTAATCAACAGCGACAAAGTCGTGGCGATCGTGAATGGCGCCTACAGCGGTCCTGCGAAGACCGTTGCCCCCAAAGTGCAGGAAGCGAAAATTCCGATGGTGGTCGCCTATGCCGTTCACCCGGATATTACGAAAGGCGGGGACTACGTCAATCGCGTGATTTACACGGGGGATATTCAAGGTAAAGCAATGGCAGATTACGCAGTGAATGATTTGAAAAAGAAGAACATTGCCGTCTTGTATGTCAATATCGATTACGGACAATCGATTTTTCATGCATTTAAAGAAGAGGCAGAGAAGCTAGGGGCCAATGTGGCGATTGATAAACCGTTCAAGATGGGCGACAAAGATTTCAGCTCGCTCTTGACGGCGATCAAAGCAGTTCAGCCAGATGCCCTCTATGTCGTGGGTTATTACAACGAAGCGGCTGCGATCGTCCAGCAGGCAAAAGAAGCGGGAATTAGTGCGCAGCTTTTAGGCGTGGACGGATTTGATTCACCGAAATACTTGGAGTTGGGCAAATCGAACACCGAGGACTCCACCTTCACTACCTCATTCTACACCTCGGATAAGCGCGAGATTGTACAGAAATTCGTCAAAGACTATGCAGCCAAATACAACAGCGAGCCAGGCATGCTCGCCTCCCAAAGCTATGATGCAGCCATGGTCATTTTAGAAGGGATGAAAAAGGCAGGAACAGATAAAGAGCAGCTCGCGAAAGCCATCAACGAAACCAAAGATTTTGAAGGAACATCCGGAAAAATTACATTTGGACCGAACCATGAAGTCATCAAGCCAGTCATTTTCATGACCATCAAAAATGGAAAGTTCCAATTTGTCCATTCCAAAGTATACAACTGAACCAATCCGCCAGTAGGATTCAAGTAAAGAGGACTTGGGGATTGGTCCTCTTTTTTGGGCCAATCCCAGATCATGGCTACTAGCAGTAGGACGAGGGGGGGAAGCGGCGTGCTAGCGCAGCAACTGACAAATGGAATTGCGCTCGGCTTTCATTATGTGTTGATTGCTCTTGGCCTTACGATGGTGTACGGCGTATTGAGACTCTTGCATTTTGCTCATGGCGTTATTTACATGATAGGGGCATTCGCCGCCATGATTGGCGTTTTGTACTTACATCTTCCTTTTGTGTTTGCTCTTCTTTTTGCCATGGCGGTATCCGGAATCGTCGGTATGGGGATTGAACGATTTGCTTATCGGCCATTGCGGGGAACCCATCCGATCACGACATTAATCAGCGGTGTCGGGGTATCTATTTTCTTGGAAAATGTGTTTCAAGTGATGTTTACGTCCGATTCGCGGGCATTCCCCGAGACAGGACTGACAACCTCTGTCATTGCTCTCACCGATTCGCTTACCATCACGAATACAAAGCTGTCCATCATTGTCGCAGGCGTCATTTGTCTGGCTTTGCTGTATGCCTTTCTCAAGCTGACGAAGCTGGGCATTGCGATCCAAGCCGCGGCCCAGGACATGCGTGCAGCTTCCTTGATGGGGGTCAATGTGAACAGAGTAGTAGCAGTCACGTTTATGCTGGGCTCTGCTTTGGCTGCTGTGGCAGGCGTTCTCATTGCCATCAACTTTAACTCGATTTCTCCGACTATGGGGGCACTGCCTGGGCTGAAGGCGTTTTGTGTGGTCGTGCTCGGCGGGCTTGGCTCCATTCGCGGGACGATTGTCGGCGGCTTACTTCTTGGAGTGATTGAATCGCTTGGTGACGCCTTCATGACAGACCTGGTTATTGATAAAGACGCGATTGCTTTTGTGATTCTCATTTTGATTTTGCTCGTCAAACCGTCCGGGCTGTTCGGCAAGCATATTGAGAAAGTGTAGGTGATGGGCCGTATGGATGACATGTTGAATCCATATTACGTCGATATTGTCGTCTTTTTGATCATCTATCTCCTGCTTGGGCTTGGCCTCAATCTGATCACAGGCTACGCGGGACAAGTATCGCTTGGTCACGCAGCCTTCTACGGCATTGGCGCTTACAGCTCGGCTATTTTGTCAACGACATACGGAGTGAACCCGTGGGCGTCGATCGGCCTTGCAGTGCTCATTACATTTGTGATCAGTGCGATTCTAGGCTTGCCCAGCTTGCGAGTTCGCGAGGATTTTTTAGCCATCACCACACTCGGGCTTGGGCTGATCGCTCAGTCCTTCTTTAAAAATGCGGAAATCACAGGGGGAGCTTACGGGATCGACTCCATCCCCGCCCCTTCTCTATTTGGTGTGGAGCTGAAAAACGCAGGCTACCTGGTGCTGGTCGTCCTCGTACTCTTGGCGGGCATATTCATCATGCAGAAAATGGCGAAGTCGCGGATCGGGCGGGCGTGGATGACCATCCGGGAAGATGAAATGGTCGCCCAAGCGATAGGAATTAATACGACTTACTATAAAGTGCTGGTATTTGCAATCGGCGGTGCGTATGCCGGAGCAGCAGGGGCGCTTTTTGCCCACAAGGCATCGTATATCAGTGCAGAGTCGTTCGGCTTTACGGTTTCCGTTACGGTACTAAGCATGGTCGTATTGGGTGGGCTCGGTAGCATTCGCGGTACGCTGTTTGGAGTCATCGCCCTGTATTTGCTGCCTGAGTTATTTCGACTGTTTTCATTTGATTTTATGGGTATGAAAAATTTGGACTTGTATAAGATGATGGTCTATGGACTGCTGATGGTAATCGTGATGCGTTATCGTCCGAAAGGTCTGTTTGGCAAGACAGCTTTTAAAAGAAGGGTGCGCCATTCCCCAGGCAATAACACGTCGGTCAAGGGTGGTGACCAGGTTGCTTAATATCGAAAGCATAACGAAACGTTTCGGAGGCTTGACTGCGGTTGATCAAGTGAGCCTCTGCGTGAATCAGGGTGAAATTTTTGGGTTGATCGGTCCGAACGGGGCAGGCAAAACGACCTTTTTTAACATGTTGACGGGGATCTACAAGCCAGATGCGGGCACGATTACGTTTGAGGAGAAACCGATTCACGGGTTAAAACCGTTTCGTATTTCACAATGCGGGATATCGCGGACCTTTCAGAACATCCGCTTACTGAAGGAAGAAACGGTGCTGGACAATGTTAAGCTCGGCATGTTCGGCAAAACGTCTACCGGATTGTGGGCAGCGATTCTTGGCCTTCGGTCTGTCAAGGAGGAAGAAGCTCGTGTCCAGGCGGAAAGCATGCGGGTACTAGAGCTGGTAGGACTTGGCGCGTATGAGCATATAGAGGCGGGGAGCTTGTCTTATGGGAATCAGCGACGCGTAGAAATTGCCAGGGCGCTGGTAGCGAAGCCGAAAATGCTGCTATTGGATGAACCGACAGCCGGAATGAACGCAGAAGAGGTACTGGAGATGACAGAGCTGATTCGAAAAATCAATCAAAACGGGACGACCGTGATCCTGATTGAGCATAATGTGACGATGGTGACGGGGCTTTGTGACCGCATCGCTGTCTTGGATCATGGAGTAAAAATTGCCGAAGATATCCCTGAAGCGGTCATTTCCAATCAGGAAGTCATCGAGGCGTACATTGGCAAAGAAGATGATGAGGAGGTGGCGCATATTGCTGCGAATTGAACATTTGCATGTGTCCTATGGTGGGATTCAGGCCGTTCGGGACGTTTCCCTGCAAGTTGACGAAGGAGAGGTCGTCACGCTCATTGGTTCCAATGGGGCTGGGAAAACGACGACGCTGAATGCTATATGCGGGATCACCCCCTCGCGTGGAACGATCAGCTACCGAGGGATCGAGCTGCAACAAAAAGCGCCCCATCAGATCGTCCGTGAAGGAATCGTGATGGTTCCAGAGGGAAGACGTGTTTTTCCGAAGCTGACAGTCGCCACGAATCTGCTGATGGGGGCGTACGCCCGCAATATCTCCAAAGCCCGGCTGCAAGAGGAGATCGAGTCCATTTATCAATTGTTTCCCCGCTTGGCTGAGCGCAAAAACCAGTTGGCAGCAACGATGAGCGGAGGAGAACAGCAGATGCTGGCAATCGGGCGAGCTCTGATGGCTAAGCCCTCCTTGCTCATTTTGGATGAGCCTTCCATGGGCCTTGCGCCAATCGTCGTCAAAGATATTTACGAGACCATCCGCCGGATTAAACGGGAGGGCATGACGATTCTCTTGGTCGAGCAAAATGCCTTGATGGCCCTATCTGTAGCAGACCGCGGCTATGTGCTGGAAAACGGGGAGATTCATTTTCACGACACAGCTCAAAATCTGCGAGAGCAAAACAACGTGAAGAAGGCGTATTTGGGGAGGTAACCGATGATGGTAGCAATTTACTAGCAGGGATAGTTCCTATCTGTAACTGCCTTTACTATAGGTTCTCCAGTATTCGCGTGGAGAACCTTCTTTCACGTATGGAGAGGATCTGCATGTGCACTGCCTGCGTTGGCTTTTTCGGCTGTTTACAAGCGGGTAGCACCTCGGTTTAAAACAGGACAGATCATTTCTTGAACACAGAAATGTCTGATCATTTTAAAAAATCTATTGATTTTGGCACCAACTAAGAATATGATGTTTTCAGATAGTTAGTTAATCGTTATCGTATAACGATTAACTAAGGAGGCTGTACATGAAAAAGAAACTAGTAAAAGTCACAATAAAAGACGTAGCAAAGCATGCAGGTGTATCGACGACCACGATTTCCCGCTTTCTGAACGGACGCTACGAGGCAATGGGCCAGGAAACGAAGGAGAAGATTCAGAAGTCTATTGAAATCCTGGACTTCAAGCCGAATCAATTGGCGCGTGGGCTTCGCAACGACCGCAGCAATACGATCGGGTTTGTGGTAGCTGATATCGGCAATCCATATACGGTTTCCGTCATCCAGGGAATGGAAGAAATATGCAGCCAGCTTGGGTACAGCATCATCATCTGTAATGCGAACGAGGATCCCGAGAAAGAACGGGAAAGCCTCATGATGCTGGAATCGAAACAGATTGATGGCTTGATTATCAATTCGTCTGGCAAAAACAACGATTTACTGATGCGGATCGGAGCAGCTATCCCCGTATTGCTGATAGATCGTAAGTTGCCAGGAATGCCGTTTTCCACCGTGACCACCAACAACACACAAGGTACGCTGCTTGCGATCGAGCACTTGACTGCACGAGGCTGTGACCGACTTCATCTCTTCATATCTGACCCAGATGGCATAAGCCCCAGATATGAACGCATTTTTGCTTTTGAACAGTATGCCAAAACAAACAGCAGGATCCAGAGTTCATTGAACATCATCGAGGATTATTCACAAAGCTTAGTGAATGAGCATGTAAAAAATCTGGTTGAAAACAAACAGCCGCAAGAGATGATCGGATTGATTGCAGGGAACGGGAAGCTCTCCCTGATGGTGCTAAAGGCCATTCATCACTTGAATTATCAGGTGCCGGAAGATTTGCTTCTCATCGGCTTTGATGACCCGGAGTGGGCTTCCATCGCTAGACCTACCTTGACTGTCTTGGCTCAGCCTACTTATGAGATCGGACGCCAAGCTGCCGAGATGATGATCGCACAGATTCAAAAGGGACAGGAAGATCAGCCGCAAACTTTGGAGCTGATGATGCAGCTCATTCAACGAGAATCAACGGACTGTTAAATTTTTTTGACACGTTAGTTTATCGTTATACGAAAACGATCAACTAATGAGGAGGTGTCTTCTTGTACAATGAATTAACTACGCCAGCGGTGATTGTGGATCTCGATATCGTAGAAGCGAATCTGGCAAAGCTGGCAAGCAAGCTGTCTTTGCAAGGGATCAAGCATCGTCCGCATATGAAAACACACAAGTCAGTCGCGCTTGCCAGGATGCAGCTCGCGGCAGGAGCTCATGGCATCACGGTAGCCAAGCTGTCGGAAGCAGAAGTTTTTGCCGCAGCCGGAATAGACAACATCTTGCTTGCCTTTCCGCTCATTGGGAAAGAAAAGCTGCAGCGTTTTGCGCGTTTGCACCAATCGATTGAAATCATGACGGTGGTAGACAGCCTGCAAGGGGCAGTAGGGCTTTCCGAGGTGGCAAAAGAAACAGGAAAGCCTGTGCAAGTCCTGATTGAAGTCGATGGGGGACTGCATCGCGGAGGCAGGCAGCCAGGGGAAGATCTCGTTTCGTTCGCATGCCAGATCCGGGAGCTGGAAGGCATACGCATCGCTGGCATCCTGTCATACTTTGGGCAAATCTATCGGGAAAAAGGCAAAGAGTCGCTCCGGTCGGTTGTCAAAACGGAATCCGAGCTGATTCGCAGGGTCACAGGCGATTTGCAAGAAGTCGGCATTTCCTTGTCCATCATCAGTTCGGGCTCCACACCGTCCTCCTTATTGTGTGAAGATCTGCATGGGGCAACGGAGGTTCGAGCAGGCAACTACATATTTAATGATGTAACGGCCATGAAGCTTGGACTTGTGGAAGAGAGGGACTGCGCCCTGCGCGTGATTGCTACCGTGGTCAGTCTCCCGATACCAGGCAGAGCGACGATTGATGCCGGTTCCAAGACGTTGACAAGCGATCGTGCCCAGCACCATGAAGGATATGGGATCGTGGCAGGTCATCCTTTCGTAGAAATCATCGCGTTAAACGAGGAGCATGGCATGCTGCAATTTGATCCGGCAAGCGTTGCTTTTTCTATAGGAGACCGTATTGAAATCATCCCGAACCATGCGTGTGTCATTCCTAATCTGAACGATTCGCTAAACGCAGTTAGAAAGGGGAAGGTAGTAGATACGATCAGCATTGATGCACGAGGCTGCAACTATTAGGGGAGAAACCAATAAAATCGGGAAAGAAACAAGAGGATCAAATTAATCAAAGGAGTGTTTGCATATGGGAAGAATTGAGCAACGCCTGCAAGAGCTGGGCATCACGCTGCCCGAGCCGCCCCCCGTTGCAGCCATTTATGTACCGGCCGTAACAGTAGGCAACATCGTCTATACATCGGGGAACGATTGCCGGGTCGATGGCAAGCTGATGTTTCAAGGGAAATTGGGACAAGAGCTAACGATTGAAGAGGGGCAGCTTGCTGCGAGGCAAACGATGATCAATTTGCTTGCTGTACTCAAGGCACATCTTGGCGATTTGGATAAAATTGAGCGGATCGTAAAGCTACTCGCCTTTGTAAACAGTGCGCCTGGTTTCGCCGAGCAGCCTTACGTGATCAATGGTGCGTCCGCTTTGCTGGAAGAAGTGTTCGGAGAGCAGGGGAAGCATGCGAGATCCGCGATTGGGACGTCGGAGTTGCCGTTTCATACACCAGTCGAAATCGAGATGATCGTGCAGATCAAGTAACGGTAAGGTTGTTCGGAATAATAAAAAAATTCATTGACAATGCGTAGCAATGGCTAGTAGTATGATCCATAAAAACATAACTAATGCATCAGACATCAGATTTCAGTTGGGTATAATTTCCTTTCTTACTCAAGCTGCCTAATTTATGGTGTGAAAGTTGAGATTCAAATACGACATCGTGGGAGGACGACGGTATGAAGCTGCTGACTTTTCATACAGAGAAAGTCTTACGAGTAGGGATCAAGACGGAGCGGGGAATTTTGGATATCGCCAAAGCAGCAAGTAAATGGGAAAAAGACTTTTCCATCCTTCAGTCGATTGAACAGATTGTAGATGGTGGAGACGAGGTGCTAGAGTCGCTTGCCCAGCTTTTGGCACTGGCAGGAGATGCAGAGGATGACGAGCTTTGGCTTAGGGAAGACAGCATTCAGCTCGGTCCATGCGTTCCTCATCCAGGAAAAATCATCTGCGTAGGTCTCAATTATCGCAAACACGCCGAAGAGTCCAACCTCCCCATTCCCGAATCACCCGTTTTGTTTGGCAAGTTTGGGAATAGCATCGCAGCCCATGGGGAACAGATCCCGCTCCCGCAAGGTTCCAGTCAAGTGGACTACGAGGCGGAACTGGCCATTGTCATCGGGAAAAAAGCAAAGCACGTCCCAAAAGAGACCGCTTTGGAATATGTTTTCGGCTATTGCAATGCGAATGATCTTTCTGCCCGCGACCTGCAAAGTCGGACAAGCCAATGGTTACTGGGCAAAAGCTGTGACGGGTTCTGTCCGGTAGGTCCCTATCTCGTCACCTCGGATGAAGTGGAAAGCCCCAACCATTTGCGGATTCGCTCGATTGTAAATGGAGAAGTGAGACAAGATTCCAATACCGGCGATATGATCTTCGCCTGCGATGAAATTGTCAGCTATATTTCTTCGTACATGACACTTATGCCAGGGGACATCATTTTGACTGGAACGCCAGAAGGAGTCATCCTGGGGCATCCAAAGCAGGAGCAGATTTGGCTTCAGGCTGGAGACGAGGTGACGATCGAAATTGAAAAGCTCGGTCGCTTGACCAATCGTTTTCAAAACGAAGCTTGAATCACCTACACACTTAAATCCCTACCTCAAGGAGGAACAAGCGAAGATGAAGGCACTATCCCAAACGAGAAGCGCCCTGCCGCGTTCAGGCATACGTCAAATCATGGACTACTCGGCAACAATCCCGGATGTGATCCATCTGGAAGTGGGTGAACCTAATGTAAACACCCCTCTCCACATTCGAGAAGCAGCATTTGCAGCCATGAACGAAGGGTTTACGCATTATACGGCAAACGCCGGACTGATCTCCCTGCGCAGCTCCATCGCAGACCATCTGAAGCGGCAATACGAATTACAGGTAAATACCGATCAGATCGTGGTCACTGCAGGAGCAGTAAATGCGCTTGCGGCAACAATCCTATCGATTGTGGAATCCGGGGAAGAGGTCCTGATTCCCGACCCGGGCTGGCCGAATTACGAACAGATCATTTTAAGCCAGGAATCCATTCCGAAACGTTACAAGCTCTTGCCGGACTCAGGTTTTGTCCCTGATGTGGCTGAGCTGGAGAGAGTGATTACGCCAAACACCAAGGCAATCATCATCAACTCTCCTGGCAATCCTACTGGCGGCGTGCTTTCTGAAACGAAGATCAAAGAAATTCTGGCATTCGCTTCCAAACACGATATTTATGTCATTTCCGACGAAGTGTACGACGGGATTGTGTTTGAAGACAAGCATATCTCTCCGATGTCCTACGATACAGAAGGACGAGTGATCAGTGTCTTTGGATTCTCCAAAAATTACGCGATGACAGGCTGGCGGGTCGGATATGCGGTAGCACCGCAGCAGATTGCCGCGATCATTGCCAAAGTATTGGAACCGCTCGTCTCGTGCGCATCTTCGGTATCCCAAAAAGCAGCTGAAGCTGCCATCTCTTCCTCGCAGGAGTTCGTACATGAAATGTGTGAGATTTATAAGGCTCGTCGTGACAGCGCTTACAAGCTGCTCGAAGAGGCCGGCATCAAGGCGTACAAGCCCAAAGGCGCTTTCTATATGATGATTGATCTCTCCGATGTTGTGACGGATGAGGAGAATCTGGCCATAGCCTTGGTCAAGGAATCAGGAGTTGCGGTAGCTCCAGGAACGACATTTGGTTCTACTACCGCGCACATGATTCGTATCTCACTCGCGACTGAAGATTCCCAATTATTAGAAGGTGTCAAGCGAATCTGTGATTTTGCAAGAAAAAATAGAAAACAGTAACGAAAAACAAGGGGGAGTCTTAGATGTTTTTGAAAAAGAGAAGTGCCTTTCTGATTCTCATGATGTCGATCGTCCTGTTGATTTCCGCATGCAGCTCCGAAACAAGCTCAGCTCCGACTCAGGGCACAGAAAGCAGACTCGACAAGATCATCAAATCGAAAAAAATACGCATCGCTACTTATGCTGACAGTCCAGGCTGGAGTGTACTGAACGCATCCGGAGAGTACGAAGGCTTTGATCCAGACATTGCCCGCAAGCTCGCAGAATCCCTGGGTGCAGAGATTGAATTCGTGACGACAGACGGTGTGAACCGGATTCCTCTGCTCGAATCGGACAAGGTAGATGTAGCGATTTCTGTATTTACGCCAACGAATGAACGCGCGAAGTCCATCAACTTTACCATTCCGTACTCTGCGGCTGGATTGGTGCCTATGTATCCGAAAAACAAGCCGATCAGCAGCTGGGATGATGTGAAAGGAAAGAAAGTATCGGTTTCTAAAGGCTCCACAGGTGACATTGCACTTAGCAAGTACTATCCAGAGGCTCAGCTCGTCCGTTTTGATTCTACAGCCGATGCGTTTTTGGCACTGAAAACCGGCAAGGTAGACGTATTCGTAGAAGAAGACGGAATCATTCTCGACTTGCTCAAAAAGAATCAAGAATTCGAATCGCTGCCAGGACAACCGTTCCAGTCCTCCTATATTGCCATGGGTGTGAAAAAAGGCGATCAGGAGTGGTTGAATTATTTGAACCATTTTATCCGTAACCTGAACTATTCCGGTGAAGGTGCAGAATTGTACAAAAATAGATTTGGTGTCGATGCGCCGAAGCTGTTGACCTATTAATCCTCGAGAGGCTCTACATTCATCGGAACGGGGGACTCTGCTCTCCCGTTCTGATCACCCTGAGAATGAGGTGATTGGTTCGTGAACTTGGTCTTCCATGATATCATCCCGTACATCCCTTTGCTGATTAGCGGTTTGGGTACGAGCTTGCTGATTACCGTTGTATGTATGCTGGCAGGAACCGTACTTGGTCTGTTTGTCGCCTTATGCAAGTCCAGCAAGATCACGGTTGTCCGTTATTTGGGGAACACGTACATCGAAGTGATTCGTAATACACCATTAATCGTCCAGTTGTATTTGCTTTATTTCGGAATGGGGCAGCTAGGTCTCGATATCAGTCCGCTATGGTCCGCTTTGATCGGGATCACGATCAACAACGGAGCCTATACAGCCGAAATATTCCGGGCAGGATTTGGCAGCGTCCCCAAAGGGCTGAATGAAGCGGGAAGCGCACTCGGGATGAATGCAGCCCAGACGTTTCGACATGTGATTCTACCTCCTGCTTTTCGCACAGCGTTTCCGGCATTGACCAACCAGCTAGTCTTACTATTCTTGTTTTCTTCCGTCGCCTCCATTATTTCGCTTGAGGAACTGACGTATCAAGTGATGAATATCGAGACACAAACATCCAGAACATTGGAAATCACACTGATTGCCACGGTGCTTTACTACGGATGCTCGTCCATCTTTATCTACCTGTCCAACTCCTTGGCAAAGAAAGTGTTCAAATGGTAAAGGGAGGATCACAATGACTCAAGATTTTGGTTGGATACATTTCGTCCCTATCCTAAAAGGAGCGTGGCTGACGATCCAGCTTTGCTTCTTCTCCTTACTTATTGGTGGTGCGATCGGAATCATTGTCGGTCTTGGGGCATCATCCAAAAACAAGCTGGCAAACGCCCTTTCTTCCTTATATATCCGCTTGATCAGGGGAGTTCCACTGCTGATGATCATCTTCTTGATCTATTTCGCGCTTCCGATGCTCCAGATTGGAATCAACTTTTCCAAAGGATTTTCCGCTGTCATGGCCCTCTCGATTTACGCCGGTGCCTATTTGGGCGAAATTGTCAGGGGAGGAATTCAGTCGGTTCCCAAAGGGCAATTCGAGGCCGCAGATGCTTTGGGGATGACTTCTTATCAAAAATTCCGCCATGTAATCGTGCCACAAGCAATGAAGTTCATCATTCCCCCCGGTATCGGATTTTTCATCGCGCTGATCAAGGATTCGTCGCTTGTTTCCATCATCGGCTACATTGATTTGACCAAGGCGGGAAAGGTAGTCAGCAGTCTGACCTTTAACCCGATCGCCTCTTTCCTGGCAGTCGCCGCTGTGTATTTCGTACTCTGCTTCGGACTGTCCAAGGCATCTTATTACTACGAAAAGAGATTTTTGCGATCGACGTAAGGCATGCTCGTTACTTGACATGGCTGGCTAGTAAAGGGAAGGGAGATAGGAAATGAACATTCAAGTGAAAGATTTGCATAAAAGCTACGGAAAGCTGGAGGTTTTGAAAGGAATCGATTGCGAGATTCAGGAGGGGGAAGTGGTTTGTGTCATCGGTCCCTCCGGTTCTGGGAAAAGCACCTTTCTCAGATGCCTCAACCTGTTGGAGCAAATTACGAGCGGCCAGGTTCTGATTGGAGATTATGACATCTCTCATGCCAAGACAGACATCAACAAGGTACGGACAGAGGTGGGGATGGTATTTCAGCAGTTCAACCTCTTTCCACACAAGACTGCGCTGGAGAATGTCATGCTGGCACCTGTCATTGTTAAAAATGTATCCAAAGAAGCGGCGAGAGAAAAGGCCCTGGAATTGCTGGAAAAGGTCGGGCTAAAGGAAAAGGCTGACTCGTATCCAGGCAACCTGTCCGGGGGTCAAATGCAGCGTGTGGCGATTGCCCGGGCGCTGGCGATGAATCCAAAAATCATGCTGTTTGATGAGCCTACCTCGGCGCTTGACCCAGAGCTGGTCGGAGAAGTTCTGAATGTCATGAAGGATCTGGCACAAGAAGGAATGACGATGGTCGTCGTCACGCATGAGATGGGCTTTGCTCGCGAGGTAGCCGATCGGGTGATCTTCATGGACCAAGGCTACATCATCGAGGAAGGAAATCCGGAAGATATTTTCCGAGCTCCCAAAAATGAGCGGACACAAGCCTTTTTACGGAAAGTCATCTAGTGCAAGCAGGGGGTGATGAAATGCATGCAATAGGACTGCGATGTGTGTTCTGCCAAACCCTCTATCCGCTGGCCCCGCTGTATGAATGTGAAGCGTGCCAGGGTATTTTGGAAGTGACCTATGCGCAGGAGAATATAGAGGAACCGCGTGCATGGCTGCCAATCGCTGGGGAAAACCGCATTTATCTGGGCGAGGGAGATACCAAGTTGCTTTCGGCTGAGAGGCTTGCGAAAAGGCTGGGCGTAAAGTCTTTGCAGCTCAAATGCGAATTTATGAATCCCACGGGTTCTTTTAAAGACCGTCCCGTATCCATCGGGATTTCCAAAGCAATTGAATTTGGATATCAAAAGGTGATTGCGGCCTCCAGTGGAAATGGGGCAGCTTCCGTCGCCGCTTATGCTGCTCGTGCAGGGCTTGAGGCGATTATTCTTGTTCCGGATTCCACACCACTGGAAAAGGTGAAACAGACACTGGCCTACGGAGCAAAAGTCATCCGGGTCACGGGTCCGTACAGCAATTGCTTTTCGCTGGCGAAACAGCTTGGAGAGAGTCAGAACATCTTCAACCTCACGACGACCCTCCTCAATCCGTACACGGTGGAAGGAAACAAAGTCGTGGCCTACGAGCTTTATGAACAAATGAGCGGTACGATTCCGGATGTGATCTACGTGCCAATCGGTGCGGGGCCTTTGCTGATCGGCATTTATAAAGGATATGTGGAAAAAAGTCAGTATCATGTAAGCACCAAAATGCCCCGGATGGCAGGCATCCAGGCAGAGGGGAACAATCCGATTGCAACAGCCTTTGTGCAGGGAGAGCCGGTCGTACAGGCAGAGCCAGACCCGCGCACGATTGCCGGCGGGATCGCTGACGGATTGGTAGGTTATGAAAAAGACGGAACCTATACGCTTCAGATCGTGAAGCAATCGAATGGATTTGTAACAGACGTGCCTGACTCGCTAATATTGCAGGCGCAAATGCTGCTGGCCGGGGAGGAAGGTGTTTTTGTAGAACCTTCAGCGGCAGCAGGCATAGCGGGATTGATGAAAAGCTTGGAAGAAAACCGGATTACTGAAAATGATTCCGTGGTCGTCGTCTTGACCGGGCACGGATTAAAGGATATGGGAAATGTCCGCGTCGCCAGTGATGTACCTACCATTGACCATTGCATGGAGCAGCTGATTGAAGCAGTAGACATATGAAGGGGCGGGAGTACCATGAGCAACCTCATGATAGGAATTACCGATTGTGACCACCCATCGGTGGAGATCGAGCAAAAAGTCATCCGCGGGGCGTCTGCACAGATGGTTCTGCATGAGTGCAAAACGGAGGAAGACGTGATTCGGGACTGTGCGGATGCAGATGGTTTGTTAAATCAATACGCTCCCTTGACGCGAAATGTACTCAGCCAGTTGCCACGCTGCAAGGTCATCGTTCGCTATGGTGTAGGTGTGAATAACGTCGATATCGGGGCTGCCACTGATTATGGCATCCAAATCTGCAACGTGCCTGATTACGGTGTAGATGAAGTATCCGATCATGCGATGGCGCTCATGTATACACTGGCACGCAAAACATTGCTTCTAGGCAATGCGGTGCGCAGGGGAGAATGGGAGTTTAGCATTTCGCGTCCGATTCTGCGTTTGCGTGGACAAACCGTCGGTGTGGTGGGCCTCGGACGAATCGGGAGCGCTTTTGCCAAGAAGGCACATGGGGCTGGTTTCAACGTCATTGGCTATGATCACAGGAATACGGTAGCGGAAGAGCTGCCGTTTGTTGAGCGAGTCACATTTGATGAATTGCTCGAACGCTCCGATGTGATTTCGATCCATTGTCCATTAACGGAAGATACGAAAAATTTGTTTGGCAAAAGCGAACTGCAGGCGATGAAGTCTTCCGCCTATCTCATCAATACAGCACGTGGTTCGATTATTGACGAGGCGGCACTCGATCAGGCACTCACCGAAGGCTGGATAGCAGGAGCAGCTCTCGATGTCATGGAGCTGGAACCGCCGAAGCCGGATAACCCGTTGTTGCGACACGAGAGCTGCATCATTACTCCGCATGTTGCTTGGTATTCCGAACAGGCATTTGATGAATTGAAGCGAAAAGCGGCGGAAGAAGCCGTACGTGTTTTGACAGGACAACAGCCTCACTATCCAGTGAATCAGCTATAAGAGGAGCGAGTTAGGATGAGCCAGTTGTTAAACATGAAAAGCGCTGTTTACTATGGGGCAAATGACATTCGAGTAGAAGAAAAGCCTAAACCATCACCGCCACCAGGCTGGGCCTTGGTGAAGGTGAGCTATTCGGGCATTTGCGGTACGGATTTGAATATTTATGTCGGGGCGCACCCGCGTGCGAAGGGGCCACTTATCATCGGGCATGAGCTGTCCGGTACATTGGTAGAGGGGCATCCTGTTTTGCCGACGGGCACGCCGGTGACGATCCGTCCACTCTTGTTCTGCGGAGAGTGCGAGCCGTGTCAGACAGGCAAGAGCCATGTGTGCAAGAACCTCAAGCTGATCGGAATTGACTGCGACGGGGCTATGGCAGAGTATGTGGCCGCTCCACCAGAAACTATTCATGCATTGCCAGAGAATGTTTCGCTGAAAGCGGGCGCATTGATCGAGCCGCTGGCGGTTGGCGTCCACGCTGTCCGGCAATCAGGGTTTGTTCCAGGCGACACAGCGGTCGTATTCGGAGCAGGACCGATTGGCATGTGCGTCGCCGTTTCCTTGCAGCTTTTGGGAGCGGGGCGAGTAATCGTGGCCGAAACCAACCGTTTCCGCCTGCAAATGGCAAAAGAACTGGGTTTTGAAACGATTGATCCTGCAGAAGGCGACATGCTGGAGCAGATTTATTCGAGAACAGAGGGGAACGGTGCCGATTTCTCCTTTGACTGCGCAGGCCATCCGTCTGTATCGGAGCTGTTGACACGAGCCACGAAAATCCGGGGAACGGCAGTCGTTGTTGCGGCTTACAAGAAATCGGCCCCGATTGATTTGCTGCAAGCGATGTTTAAGGAAATCACGATCAAAGGCGTCCGCGTATATACGCCAAAAGATTTTGAGATCGCCGCCGAACTTTTGAAGAAGCCGTTTGATTTCGAAAAGCTGATCACGCATATCATGCCTCTGGCAGAGGTGAAATCCGGATTTGACCTGTTGCTTACGGGAGGAAATGCGGTCAAGGTACTGGTGCAAATCAGCCAGGAAGAAGACAGCGGCGAAACAGGAAGGGAAGCGAAATGACCATGTTTGATTTGCACGGGCAAGTAGCGGTTATTACCGGCGCCACCCGCGGACTGGGACAGGCGATGGCGGTTGCTTTGGCGGAAGCAGGGGCGGATATCGCTCTGGTTCAACGCAGCGCTGGCGATACGGCTACAAAAGAGTTGGTAGAGGCGGCAGGGCGCCGGTGCGAAATCATTTTGTGCGATCTGGCCGAAATGGATCAGGTGAAACAGGTGATGGATCAGGTTGATCGCCTTTTCGGACGGGTAGATATTCTGGTGAACAACGGAGGGATCCAGCGGCGTTCACACGCTGAGGCTTTTGAGGAAGTGGACTGGGATGATGTACTGGACGTGAACCTGAAGACTGTATTTCTGCTTTGTCAGCAGGCTGGGCGTCGAATGATTGCCCAGGGCGCGGAAAAATCATCAATATCGCGTCACTCCTGTCGTTCCAAGGAGGAATGCGGGTTCCAGCGTATGCAGCAGCCAAAGGCGGTGTCGCCCAATTAACAAAAGCTTTGGCGAATGAATGGGCGCCGCATGGAATTACGGTCAATGCGATCGCGCCAGGATATATGGCTACGGATATGAATGAAGCATTGCAGAGGGATGAAACGCGCAATCGCCAGATTCTCGAAAGAATTCCTGCCAGACGTTGGGGGCGGGCAGAGGATATGAAGGGAAGTGTCGTCTTTCTTGCTTCACAAGCATCCGATTATGTGAACGGCCATGTTCTCGTGGTGGATGGCGGCTGGCTGGGCAGATAGAGGTTGCAGCAATGCTTAAGGGAGGAAGGGCAAGTATGGACGTAGTAACAATCGGAGAAACAATGGTGCTCTTTACTCCAGGGTCCGTTGGTCCACTACGGTATGTAACCAAGTTTGAAAAAACAATCGGCGGTGCGGAATCGAATGTAGCGATCGCGCTGGCAAGATTAGGGCATCAGGCTGGTTGGGTGAGTAGACTTGGCGACGATGAATTTGGTCTATACATTCGCAATTTCATTCGGGGAGAAGGCGTTGACACCTCCCAGGTGGAGTTCGACGACAAGTATCCGACAGCGGTGTTTTTCAAAGAGAGACAGGCAGATAATGAACCGAAAGTCTACTATTATCGCAGGGGATCGGCTGCAAGCCAGATGAGTCCTGATGATTTGGACGAGGCCTATATTGCACAGGCCAAGTTTTTGCATCTTACTGGAATTACGGCTGCGCTGGGGTCCTCATGCAGAGACTTGATTGATCGAGCGATTGAGATCGCGAGAGCGCACCAGCTTACAGTCGTGTTTGACCCGAATATTCGTCTAAAACTGTGGACCAAAGAAGAGGCGAGAGAAGCTTTGAATGACATATCCAGTCGCTGCGATATCGTCATGCCAGGCATTGAAGAAGGAGAAATCATGACAGGGGAAACCGAGCCGGAGAAAATAGCAGCTCGTCTCTTGGAAAATGGTGCGAAGGTCGTTGTGCTAAAGCTGGGAGAAAAAGGGGCCTTTTATGCGACGCGGGATACGGCTGAGTACGTCCCCGGATTTCCAGTGGAGAGAATCGTGGACCCAATTGGTGCGGGAGACGGTTTTGCTGCCGGATTCCTGTCCGGATTGATCCGTGGCTGGCCGTTGCAAGAGGCGGTCAAGCTCGGAAATCGCGTCGGCGCCTTTGCTTTATCCGTGGTGGGCGATGTGGAAGGGTACCCGTTTTGGAATCGGATTGCTCCAGATGATGAGAAAAAAGAAGTGCTGCGCTAAAGGATCAAGAGAGAGGGGGAGCCATCGTGCTGCCTAAAGTCATGCTTTTGAAAAAGTTGGTTGAGAGTGGTGTCATCGCCGTCATCAGGCGGATTCCTGAGGAACAGGTAGAGCATGTTGCCGACAGCCTCGTAGAAGGAGGAGTCACGGCACTTGAGGTTACCGTAGATTCACCAGGGGCATTCAACACCATCGCGAAGCTGTCTGCCAAATATAGAGGGCGGGCGATTGTCGGTGCGGGGACGGTTGTCGATAGCGTATCGGCAGGGCTGGCCATTCAGAGCGGGGCTGATTTCCTCTTTAGTCCCAGCCTTCATGAAGATGTGATTCAAACCGCGCTGCGTTATGGAAAGATTGCCGTCCCCGGGGTGATGACACCCACAGAAATGATTACAGCGATCGAAGCGGGAGCAGATCTGGTCAAAATCTTTCCGGCGGCAGGTCTCGGCATCCAATATATAAAAGATGTAAAAGCTCCTTTTCCGCATATTCCGATCATCCCGACAGGTGGCGTCAACCTGGAAAACGTCGCTTCGTTCATACAGGCAGGTGTAGCCGCTGTCGGGATCGGAGGCAACTTAATCGATCGCCAGGCGCTCGAAACCTCCGAGTACAATCGGATTACGAACATAGCGAGACAGTATGTGACGGCCATTCAGGAGGCACGCAAACCACACGCTTACAACTAAATCAGCCCAATGACAGACCACGTACCCGCATTTGATATTCGCAAAATCGCGGGTATTTTTTCTACGACTCGATCAAAAAGGAGAGAGAAAGCAAATGGCAATGAATCCAATCAAAAGCAAATTGAAGGAAGGCAAATGCGTGTATGGAAGCTGGGTCAGAATTCCCTCGCCCATCATTGTAGAAGCATTGGGGGATGTCGGATTTGATTTCCTGCACATTGATATGGAGCACAGCTCGATCGATCTGCAAATGCTCGATTACATGATTCTGGCTGGGTATCGACATGATATTCCGCTCGCCGTGAGGGTTGCCACGCAAAACCCGGCCGATCTGTACCGCATCATGGATATTGGCTATTCCTCCTTCGTTTTGCCGCGAATCGAGACGAGAGAGCAGTGTGCACACCTGTTAAAAGGTGCACGCTACACCCAGCCTGGTACGAGGGGACTGGGCGGAGCAGTACGAGCAACCGGATGGGGAGCAACTCCGTTGGATCAGCATTTAAAAGAGGCGGAAGAAGACACCCTCATGATCATCCAAATTGAATCAGAGGAGGGCTTAAAAAACCTGGATGCCATTCTGGAGGTCCCCGGGATTGATGTCGTGTTTATTGGGCCGCTGGATCTTTCTCATGCATTGGGATATTCGGGGCAAATCGAGCATCCAGTTGTAAAGGATACGATTGATTCGTTGATCAAGACCGTTCGCCAAAAGGGCATAGCTGTCGGAATTCACGCTGGGACCATAGAGCAGGCAAAAGAATGGGCGGAAGCGGGTGTTCAGTATTTTGCTGTTGGGATGGATGTATCGTTGCTCCAATCTGCTGGGCGTTCCCTCATGAACAGTTTGAAGCAGCCGAATTAACGTTCAGGGAGGAAACTTACGCTCATGAAGTCATTAGTGGATAAATCCGTTTTTCTTGGACTCGATAACTGCACGTGGCTATATAGTGGAGCGGAAACACCTACTCTTCGCGGAAGTCTGGAAGCGGTCAACGACTATTTGCATGCGAGAAGCAAAGGGCCACTGGGCAGGGAAAACAATACAAGGGTCGAAGCGCTTTGCAAGCAAAATGTAGCCAAACTGCTGCATGGCAAAGCAGAGGATATTGCATTGATCTCCAATACGTCGGAAGCAATCGCGATCATTGCCCAGTCGATTCCTTTTGAGCAAGGAGATAACGTTGTAATTAACACGCTGGAATTCCCCTCGGGAGTCTTGCCGTGGTTAGGCCTGCAACAAAAAGGGGTAGATGTGCGCGTCGTCGGGCATCGGGATTGGCAAGTATCTCCCGAAGATATTCTCGCCAGGGTGGATGAGCGGACCAGGTTCGTCATGACCAGTCACGTCAGCTATATGTCGGGGAGCAGGCTTGATTATCGAACACTCTATCAGTCTCTGAAGAAAACGAATGCGCTGCTGTTGGTAGACGTTACCCAGTCATTGGGTGTCGTACCTGTTCGGATCGAGGATGCTGACTTCATCGTCTGCAGCTCCTACAAATGGTTGTTGTCTATCCACGGTGCAGGCATTCTCGCAGTGAATCAGAGCGAACGTGTCCGTGATCTTGTTTACCGCAGTCCAGGATGGAGAAGCATCCAGGATCAATTCAGTCCAAACCGCTTCGAATCTTATACCCTGCACGAGGATGCCCGGCGTTATGAAAGGGGCTTTCCCAGCTATGCGTCGCTGTATTCATTGGCTTACAGCACGGGCTTGCTCGTGGACGTGGGAATTGAAAATGTGGAGAAACATGTACTCCAATTGGGCGATTTGCTGATCGAGCGGGTGAAAGCTCTGGGCTATGAAGTGATGACTCCTTCAGATCCGTCTTTGCGGGCAGGAAATATCTCAATCGTATGCAGCCAGGGGAGCAGTGTAGCAGAGCGGTTGCAGCAACAGAACGTCTATGTGTGGGGAGGGGATGGAAGGGTGCGGGCTTCCATCCACTTGTTCAACGATAGCGCAGATGTGAATACATTTATTGAATTGCTCCCAGAGTGCGTGGCGAAAGCGTAAAAGAAAATGGCTATCAATGCTTGGGCGGTCGGCTGACTGACTGGGCATCTGGTAGCCATTTTTTACGAGGGCTGCTCTCACCCTACATAGTAGTCATAGGACGAGACAACCTCAAATCCAGCAGATTGGTAGAGGGACAAGGCGTTTTGATTGTCGACGGCAACTTCCAGGCTGATTCCTTTCTGTTCTTTTTGCTTTATGATTTCGACCGTCCGCGTGAGGATTTTTCTACCCAAGCCTTTTCCTTGCAGTTCTTTTTTTACACAAAATCCAGAGATGTAGTACATGTCATCCTCGTCACTCGCGGTAATCATCCCAACTGGTTCCGAATCATACAGGGCCAGATAGGATTGAAAGGACGACTCGGACAGATTTCGGGTGACCACCGCTGCCGTTCGCTCGATTGTTTCCCCGAAACCACTCACGCCGATTTCTACAAGCGTATCGAAATCATTTACTGTGGCTGGGCGAAGCTGTAGACGTTGATCTGCTTCTGGAGTATGTACAGGCCCTGTAGCAGAGTAATCCAGCTTGTATTCAGAGAATTGATACGTGGCGGCCACGGCTTTTGCAAACAAGCTGGCTGCCTCTGATTCTCGATTGCTGACGAGCAGGATTTGCGTCACCTGACGAGCTTCACACTCTGCCTTTGCTTTTGCATAAAGAGCACGGAAGATCCCTTTGCGTCGATAGTCTGGATGAACCATTCCGCTGATCTCCACTTCTTTAGGGCTGACGATCGCATACATGCCGAGGAAACCAACCAGTTGACCGTCTTGGAAATACAGAAAATCATTTGCTTGTTCAGGAGGACGGTTTTGGAGCATCGATACATTCAGATTGGCGGATAAATCAAATCCATCGTAAGCTTCACATTCCTTTGCCAAATTGACAATCTGCTGCAATTGTTCTTCCGAAAGCCCTTGTGCTGCTACCAATCCTGCATTGTTGTTACTTGTACTCATCGTCTCAACCTCCATTTGGTATGTGAGTAGAAAAAAGCCGTGGAGCTGTCAATCCCCACGGCAGTAGAAAGCAAAAAACCGTGGGGACAGTCCATCCCCACGGCGGCAAGCATAAACAAACCTGGCAACACCAAGCCTTTAACGCGTACATCCTTGCCATACAAAAAAACACGGGTTATCCCCGTGTTTTACGCACAGCTCAGAGAACCTGCTAGATACACTAGGAGGCTTTCACGTACGCCAGATGGGGAAATGGAATATGATTGCATTCGGAAATAAAGCTCACGTATGTCATTGTCATATTCCCCACCTCCGTTGATGTTGCAAGATTGTTACTATGTATCACTATATACGAGGAATTCATTTTTTACAATTGCCTGTTTGAAACGGACGAGAAGGAATCTCCTCCCTTTAGCGAGTATTGTATACACAATCAAGTAAAGTGCAGAGGAGAGAACTCATGAATCCGATCCGCTACGAACGCAGACATTATACGACTGGACCTACAGCAATCGAAAGGCTGGACCGACTATCTGAGGTGCTGGGAGGGCCGACGATTTCGATCAAACGCGACGATCTTTTGGGGCTTACAGCAGGAGGCAATAAGACGCGGAAGCTGGAGTATCTGGCCGCGGACGCAATCAAACAAGGAGCCGATACGCTTATCACCTGCGGGGCTGTTCAGTCGAATCACTGCCGTCTGACGCTGTCCGCTGCCGTACGCGAAGGCTTGGCGTGCCAGCTCGTTTTGACCGAGCCTGAGACAGGCTACAATCCACAAGCTGGCGGCAATCATCTGCTGTTCCATTTGCTTGGCGCAGAAAAAATCGAAGTAATCGCATCTGATGGAGACATGCTGGCCGCGATGGAAGAACTGGCGCAAGCTCTGAAAAAAGAAGGCAGAAAACCGTACTTGATCCCGGTTGGCGGCTCCAATGAAGTGGGCTCAATAGGCTATATGGCTTGTGCCGAGGAAATCGAGCAGCAGGCGTGGGAGACAGGGACTCCTTTTGATTACGTGGTGACGGCGACAGGCAGCGGCGGTACGCAAGCGGGCTTGATCGCGGGATTCATGGCGAGACAGTCCAACACCAAGGTGATCGGGGTCAACGTAAGCCGCGATCGCGCTTCCCAGGAAGCCAAGGTGCTGGAGCTGGTCCAAAGCACGGCAGAAGCAGTAGGACTTAGAGGAGAGATTCTGCCAGCTGCGGTTCGCTGCGAAGACAAAAATGTAGGTCCGGGCTACGCAATCCCTACGGAGGAGATGGTCGAAGCCGTACAGCTGGTGGCTCGCACGGAGGGGATTTTGCTCGATCCGGTCTATACAGGAAAAGCGATGGCAGGATTGATCGGCATGATTCGGGAAGGGCAGTTTACAAAAGAGGATCACGTACTGTTCCTGCACACAGGAGGCTCACCTGCGCTGTATACGGCTCCGCAGTTGTTTTTGTCTGGGGAGAAATAGGGATGTCCTTTAACTAGATAGGATGACAGGGAGAGGCAGATAAGGACTGTCTCTTCTTTTTTTGTGCTTTCGCCTTTCTTTCCTACTAACTGAGAATGCTCTTTTAGAAACTTTCGGTCAGTCTGAGTATGTACAAAGGTTCGTAGAGGAAAACTCGCAACTGGTCATGAATATCAGCCACAACGTCATTTGGCTTGGTCGTGATGATTCAGACTTGTCCAGTATTAATCAAGCAATTTAGTAATACGAACAGCTCGCCTGTCTTCAGCATTATACGGATGACTTAGCCTTACAAAATGCTCTCCATTCAAAAAGCCTCTGCTGGTAAAATACCGTCTCCTTAGGTAAGCAGAGGTGTTTTTTTAAAAAAATAATAATAGGTATAATTTACTAATTTACACATATTGGACAAAATACGACAAAAATCTCAAAATTTGTCTGATATAGTAATGTTGTAAATTTTTCCATTTGGATGCCTTCCAGATTAAGAAAGATTCCAAATGCATGAGTAGGAGGTGAGAATTAATATGTACTAGTGTAATAACTGAGACCCTCGTCCCAACAACAAATAAAGAAAAGGTGAGCTAAATGAAAAAAGGTGCTTTTTGGGGTTTTGCTTTCACACTTGCTATTTCCGGTGCTCTTGCATTCGCAGAAGGGGCATCTGCTAAAATTTGTGACAATGATCCAACTTCAAGTTCAGGATGTTCCCAAAGTTATTATGGAACCTGGTCATTTCAAAGTAGTCAATCAGGTAGCTACAATTCAGATCATCGTCTTTCCCGATCTGGCGCTAGTGTCAATGATTTTTATGTATGGAAATTTCCAACACTCTCTTCAGGAAGAGCTACGTTGGAGGTTTACTTAGGTAGTTCCAAGTTCACTAATAGAGAAGCAGATTATCAGGCACTTTCCGAAGGATGGCAGGAATTTGAATATGTAGGCTCAGTTAACCAATACTCTGCTCCATCCGGCTGGAACACTGTAGGTAACATATATTTGGATAATGCTAAGGCGCAAGTTATGGTAACTGGAAAAGATTACAGCGGAGCTTCAAGCACACAAACAGGTGCCGACGCTGTTTCCCTTTAAGTAATGAAATATAGTAAAGGATGCGATTAGAATGAAAAAAACATATTCTGTAATCCTGGCAACCTCTTTGGTTGGTTTGGGACTGACTGGCTTTTATGCGGTAAAAAGTAATGCAGAGGAGGCTCCAAAAACTGAGGTAGAGCAACAAACTGAGGTAGAGCAACAAACTGAAGTAGAACAACAGACAGAATCGATTTCGAACGTCACTGATTCAAAGTCCATTCAAGAAAAAATGCTCAATGCTATTGATAACTATCAAAGCGTTAGTGGCTCCTATCGGGCGATTCTCACCCCGATTGGTGTGGATGAAACGGTAGAATTTGAAGTCCAACAAGGAAAGAATCCACGTAGTCATGTAAAAGTAGAGAATAACACGAAAGCAGAAATCATCAAGGAAACTGCATATGATGGAGAGTTTTATTGGACTGTCCAGCATAAACAGAAAATGTATAAGAAGACTAAGGCCAGCAAAGAAAATGGAGCAGCTTCTTTCGACAAGAAAGGGTCACGCACATCCAAAAACGAAAAAGGAGAAAAGGTCTTTGTTAAAAGACCTGACCCAGCCTTTTCCTCAAGCGCAAATGATGTCATTTTTCCTCAAGACTATGCATTCTGGTTGACTCCTACAAATCATCAAATAGTTGGAGCGGAAAAACTACTTGATCGGTCTGTAACTGTAATTGAAGGTCAACACGAAGATCTTATACTAGCAGAAAAGCATCAAGCAACATACTTTAAAATGTGGATAGACACAGAAACCGGTGTGTTACTCAAATTAGAAGAAACAAATGACAAGAAGGAAGTTACAAACAGTATAGAGGTACTCTCCATTGAGTTTAATAAGGAAGCGAAAATGTCGACTTTTAAAGCCCCGGCTGATTACCAAAACATGACGCCATCACTTGAAAAATTTGAATTTGACAATACAAAGAAGTCTGAAAAGGAATAGGAAAGAAAGGAATGCCCAAGATATTTTGGGCATTTCTTTTATTGGTAAAATGGAATCAATCTATTCTCGTCGCAGTCTGTATCAGTGAGTGCTAAATATATGCATTGATTGTACACAAATTGAAGTTATGAACCGGATTGTTAATGCTAATTCAAAATACATTGAAAAAGATGGTTTCCTTATTGATCCAATTACACAGACTCCAGCTACTGATTTTATAGAAAATGATAAGGATTCACCTCTTGCAAAACAAAGAACGGTTACACTGATTAACGGAATCGATAAATCAGTAGTTGCGGAAGTCACGCTGGATGAATATTTCGAAAGCCCAATACAATACGAAGAATTATTGACGGATAAAACTAATCGGGCACGAGAAGCATTAATAAAATCGGGCAAATGGGAAGTGTACTAAGTTAAAATTGCATACGTTAAACTGTGAGTGGGTTTGAGAAACTAATGTTAATTGGGGTGAGTAAAGTGAACAATGACGATGATGATAAGCGCCGAAAAGAGGAGTATAAAAAAAACCCATATTCAAATTTAAAAGATTCATTTGATCGCGCTCAATTTGGAGATTTACGTCCATTAAGTAGACTAGGGCTCATCCCTACAATTATTCTTGTTGTAGTGGGGATAGTGCTTTTGTGGCTTGTGGAATAAATAGGCTATGCTGCCAGTAGTAGAACCGTCCAGTAGTAGAACCGTATGGAAATGAAATGAAATAGTCCGTAAAAGCCGGTAACAACCTTATGGTGGTGAAAACCGGCTATTTTTGTGTGTCCAGGTCCCCCTTAACGTTGAAGACCCTCAGTCCCTGACGAATCAGTAGCTTTGTGCCAGATGTTGTGTATACAATACTCGTAATGACAAGATGCAGAGGTTGGATAAACGATGTTTAAAATTGGAGTGGTTGGCCCAAAGAAATCGGTAGAGAGAATTCTTTCGGTGGCAAAGGAATTTGATCAAGGAATGAACTTCATTCCATACCCATACACAGAAACAAAAGAGACGGAGAAAATCGTGCTGGAAAATGATCAGTACGTGGATCACTGGCTTTTTTCCGGACCGATTCCATACATGGTTGCCAAAAATGCGATGGGCACGAACAAGCGGATGGAGCACATCTACGCAACGGAATCAAGCATTTACAAAGGTTTTTTGGAAATGGTCTACGCTCAGCGAAAGCTCATCGACCGAGTCAGCATCGATATGCTGTTATCTACTACCTACATGGAAGAGTCACTGCGGACGATTCATATTTCGGTCAGCAATTTGTATATGAAGACGTTCGACGCGTCGATCGACCCGCAGGAGCTGCTCGAATTTCACCTTGATCTTTGGAACGAGAAAAAAACGGACGGAGCAATGACCTGCTATCCGACCGTCTATCAAGCATTAGTAGAGGCAGGGATTCCCGCCTATTGGATTTCACCCAGTGAAATGGAGATTCACCAAACGGTTCGAGTCTTTGTTGAAAAGGTCAGGACCTCGTATTTTAAAGATACGCAAATCGGGATCGAAATGATCGAGGTTGAACAGTTTGACAGGATCAAAGAAAGCGCGAAGACGCCCTATCATTGGCAGTATCTTGAGCTTCGGATCAAGGAAGCGCTGATCAAGCTGTGCGAGCAATTGGACGGCTCACTCTTGGAGCAGGGAAATGGCAGATACGTCATTTTCAGTTCGCGTGGAACAATCGAACGGGAGATTCCTATACTACAAGAAACCATCCAGTACTTGGCGAAGGAAGCGGATACGACTGTTGCGGTCGGAATTGGATTTGGCGAGACGGCTTTTGCAGCAGAAGTGAATGCGCACCGCGCTTTGCGCCAATCCAAAGAAAAAGCGACGCGAGATATCGTCATGGTCCAGGACGATGGAACGATCGTCGAATGGGTTGGGCAGGAAGAAGAGCTGGTCTACTCCTACCGGGCGGATGATAAAGAGATCCTAGAAAAGCTGAAAAAGGGTAACATTAGCGCCAAGACGTACAAAAAGCTGGACGCTTTGCTGCAAAAAATGGGGTGGGAGGATTTCACGACGAAGGATTTGGCCAAGTATCTGCAAATGAGTGAACGAAATGCGCAAAGAATTGTAGCGGATCTATGCGCTGTAGAGCTGGCCGTATGCTCGGGGGAGGAGTCGCAAACCACGCGTGGCAGGCCAAGCAAGCTATACCGACTGCTGTAAGCATCCTATGATTGGGATGCTTTTTTGTTGAAAAAAACTCCTCGCGAATGCAAAAAAAATAGGTTGATAATAGTCTCAAAATTTCGTACAGTATTAATTGCGACATGTCGTTAATTATGCGGTAAATAAGAATCAGTTCAATCTTCTTTTCTCTTTATTAGGTGAAAACAAGCGTGGATCAGGTTGAATGCGCTTTCTCCAAAAAGAGAGACGATCTTGGAAAGCAACCAGAAGGAGGTATCCACAGATATGGTATCAGCGCGCACGAGGAACTGGATTTTGGCTTTACTTTTTTTAGGCTGGGCATTAGGAAACCTGGACCGTTATGTGATGAACTATGCCATTTTGGCGATCACGGAAGACTTACAGCTCAGCGCCTCATCCACGGGATTATTGCTCAGCAGCTTTTTCGCAGGCTATGCCCTCATGCAAATGCCAGGGGGATGGCTGGCAGACCGATTCGGTTCGAGAAAAGTACTCATTGCTTCTGTTATTATGTGGTCTATTTTTACTGCCTTGACCGGAGCGGCATGGTCCATGGCTTCTATGATTCTGATCCGTTTTCTGTTCGGAATTGGGGAAGGCGGATTCCAACCAGCCAGCTCAAAAATAATTGCCCAAGCGTATCCCCGGGAAGAACGCTCCCGTGCCATGTCTGTGATGCTGTCATCGGGGGCGATTGTAGGGCTGTTCGTTCCGATCTTGTCCGCTGCGATGATCAAGACGGTTGGCTGGCGCACCATGTTTGTCATTATCGGTGTGATCGGCGCTATCATCGCCTTTTTATACTGGCGCTTCATCAAGCTGCCAAAAGAAGAAACGACCTCAGCAAATCCTGCAAGTACCTCCGCCAATCAGAAAGGCTCGCTTGCCTTGCTGTTTAAAACACCACTCTTGTGGAATCTGTTAATTGCGTATTTCAGCATATACGCCGTGAACTGGGGCCTCGCGACTTGGCTGCCTACTTATCTCGTCAAAGTGCGTGGGCTTGATCTGGTATCCCTCGGCTGGTTGCAGATGATCCCAGGAATCGCAACCTTGGTAGGGGTGTATGCGAGTGGATATGTGTTGGACAAGCTACCGCGGGGCAGAGAAAAAACATTAGGGAGCCTTGCATGTGTTTTGATCGGAATCCTGTTGTACCTCATGTTTAACGCTTCGAGTGTGGCGATCTTCATTACGTATCAAACAATCGTGACGCTATTCATTTCCTTTGTGATTATTCTGTTGCCTTCAGTTGTTCTGAAAAACCTGCCAGCTTCAGTAACGGGCACAGGCATGGGTATCGTGAATACAGGTGGACAGCTTGCTGGTTTCATCACGCCGATGGCGATTGGATTTATCGTAGAAGCATTCAATGGTTCGTTTGCAGCTGCGTTTTGGATGCTGATCGGTTTTTCTGTCATTTGCATTGGGGCACTTCTGACGATGAACTATGAAAAAGGAGAGCTGCTTAGAGGGGAGCGTACAGCATGAACAAGCAAGAAATCATTTCAGCTTTGATCGAGAAAAAAAGAGATACGTTCATAACTGTGAGCGATAAAATTTGGGAAACCCCGGAGATTTACTTTGAGGAACATCGATCCGCCGAATATTTGTGCAACGCGCTGGAAGCAGAGGGCTTTCAGGTGGAAAAAGGGATTGCTGGACTCGATACGGGATTTGTCGCCAGCTTTGGCAGCGGAGGGCCAGTGGTAGCCATTCTGGGAGAGTACGATGCCTTGACCGGCTTGAGCCAGAAAAAGGGCATGGTCACAAACGACCCGATCATTTCCGGGGGGCATGGGCATGGCTGCGGACATAACCTGCTGGGTGCGGGAGCATTTGCAGCAGCCGTAGCTATCAAGGATTACATGGAACAGACGGGCCTTGCAGGCACTGTGAAATACTTTGGCTGTCCGGCAGAAGAAGCCGGCTCTGGAAAAGCGTATTTGGCACGTGCCGGCTTGTTTGCTGATGTGGATTTTGCTCTCTCCTGGCATCCTGCGACGACACCGGGCATCATGAATATCAGTTCACTTGCGAATTACTCGGTTCGCTTCCAGTTTCATGGGAAAAGTGCCCACGCTGCGGCTGCTCCGCACTTGGGACGAAGTGCTCTGGATGCCGTCGAGCTGATGAACGTCGGGGTCAACTACATGCGAGAGCATATGATCCCCGAAGCACGGGTGCATTATGCGATCACCGATACGGGTGGGATCTCGCCGAATGTCGTACAGCCGTATGCCGAAGTCGTTTATTTGATCCGCGCTCCGAAAAAGCAGCAAGTGAAGGAATTGTATGACAGAGTGTACGATATCGCCAGAGGTGCTGCTTTGATGACTGGCACCACGATGGAAACCGTATTTGAAGGGACGGCTTCCAACCTCGTACCGAACACCGTGCTGGCAAAGGTGATGCATGAAAACATGGTGGCAGTCGGTGTGCCTTCCTACGATGAGGATGATCAGCGTTTCGCCAAACAAATCCAGGAGTCGCTTTCTGCCGAGGACTTGCGAGCTGCGCTTGTCGGCGTGGACAAAGAAACGGCCAAACAATTAAAAGGCAAGGCGATTGCCGATGTCATCGGTCCGCTTCCGCAGTATGAGTTTACACTGGCAGGCTCAACAGATGTGGGAGATGTCAGCTGGGTCGTACCGACGATGCAATGCATGACGACGTGCTGGGCGCTGGGAACGCCTTTCCATACGTGGCAGGTCGTCTCGCAAGGCGCGATGCCGATCGCTCACAAAGGCATGCTGCAGGCAGGAAAAGTAATTGCTTGCACAGCGATCGAAGCCATGGAAAATCTGGCGATTATCGAACAGGCAAAAGCGGAATGGCAGGAGCGTTTGGAAGGGGAGGAATACACTTCCTTGATTCCAGACCAAATACTACCACCGAAAAAAGCACAGCTAACCATCTAATAAGGAAGTTCAAAAAGTCCGATTTGTTTGTTCTCCTTTTTGAGCAACTACGATGAGAGAAATTTTGTCCAGCGCGAAGGGAAGAGTGGAAATGCAAGGGGTTCAGCATACAGTGGGAACAAATCGAGAGACGGCACCGGATCAAAATCAGGTTCAAGATGACGTAAAGAGATGGGTCGAGCAGTATCGGGGAGAAGCCCAAAAAGGACAGTGCGCGGCGTATATTCCTGCACTGGCAAAAGCAGATCCAGCGCAGCTAGGCATTTGTGTCATCGGCCCGGACGGAACAAAAGCGGCCGCAGGTAATTGGGAGGTCGCCTTCACTTTGCAAAGCATTTCAAAAGTGATCAGCTTCATTGCCGCCTGCATGCATCACGGCATTCCGTATGTGCTGGAGAGGGTGGATGTCGAACCTACGGGAGACGCATTTGACTCCATGATCCGATTGGAGATGCACAAACCAGGAAGACCCTTTAATCCGATGATCAATGCGGGAGCCATTACCGTCTCTTCCTTGCTCCAAGGCCATTCGACGCAGGCAAAATTCGAGTCCCTCATAGCCATCATCCAAAGCATGACAGGGCGTCAGCATCAGATCAATGAAGAAGTGTACGAGTCCGAGTGGAAGACGGCTCATCGCAATCGCGCGCTCGCTCATTATTTGACTGCGACCGGTTTTCTTGGCTGCGGGGCGGAAGAAGCTTTGGAAGTATACATCCGGCAATGCTCTATAGAGGTAACGACAGAAGACATCGCCATGATCGGTTTTATTTTAGCCCATGACGGCTACCATCCGATTCGCAGGGAGCAGCTTTTTTCCAAAGAAATAGCGAGGCTGACGAAAGCGCTGATGGTAACGTGCGGCATGTACAATGCTTCCGGTAATTTTGCCGCTTTTGTCGGTGTGCCAGCCAAAAGCGGCGTATCCGGCGGGATTATGGCAGCCGTTCCTCCCAGAGGGCGACCTGGACAGACACCTTTTGGGGAGGGATGCGGGATCGGCGTATATGGCCCGGCTATCGACCAGTACGGCAACAGTGTAGCTGGGACCGTACTGCTAGGGCACATAGCTGGCGCTTGGGATTTATCGATTTATTAAACAATCGCTCATGTAACACAGAGAACTCGCCTGATGATGGCGAGTTTTTTGGTTTCGTCTAGTGTTGCCCGGCTCCTTTTCCTATGCGCGAATTCCTTTCCAAAAAATCCTCCAAATATTTTTTACCTGCAGCTGAATATAGGTGCTTCCGTAGAAGGGCTGCGCAAGCCTCTACGGATCGATCCTGAGCGCTTGAAAATAGCATGGGAAGAAGGCAAGTAGATGAAAAGGCGATTCAACAAGAATTTCCCAAGAGCGGGACAGTAAATCTGGAACGGGTTGAGTGGAAATAGGAACGTATGCCATACTGGAAGGCATCTGGTAGAAGAGGGAGAGAGAAGAAGATGCTGGATGTCGTTGCTTGTGGCGAGCTATTGATCGATTTTACGCCTGTGACCCATGCCGAAAAAGGAAAAATCGCCTTCGAGCAAAACCCTGGAGGAGCTCCGGCGAATGTCCTCACTGCGTTGTCGGGTTTCGGAAAGAAGACGTCTTTTATCGGAGCAGTGGGAAACGATGCCTTTGGTCGTTTTTTGAAACAGACCTTGATGGGTGCAGGCATCGGAACCGAGGGGCTTGTCTTGACGGATGACGCTCCTACTACTTTGGCCTTTGTGCATATTGACCAGCGATCAGACCGTTCCTTTTACTTTTACCGCAATCCGGGAGCAGATACGATGCTGTGTGAAAAAGACATAAACGAGGAATTGGTGGCACAGGCACGCCTCTTTCATTTTGGCTCGCTCTCGCTGACACATGAGCCTGCAAGATCGGCAACGAGAAAAGCTGTGGAGATCGCAAAGGAAAATCAGCGCCAGGTTTCATTTGATCCTAATTACAGAGCATCACTGTGGGAAAACGCCGATGAAGCGAGACGGATGATTCTATCGGGCATTCAGCAGGCCGACATCGTCAAGCTGTCCGAAGAAGAAGTTGCTTTTGTAGCGCCGACGAATGACGTGCAAGAGGCTACTGAATGGATAATCAAGCAATACGGCAACCAAATCATTCTTGTTACGCTCGGGGCAAAAGGCTGCTTTTATCGGACGCCTAATCATTATGGGATCGTGGAAGGCTTCAAGGTTGATGCGGTCGATACGACAGGTGCAGGGGACGCTTTTTTCGGGGGGATGTTGTATCAAATACTGGAGGCAAAAGAAGAAATGACGGCACTCTCCGCGCAGGACCTCGAACAGATGATTCGGTTTGCCAATGCCGCAGGTGCGATTGCCACGACTCGGACAGGCGCCATTCCTGCTATGCCTACCTTGGAAGACGTAGAATGGTTAATAAATAGAGGCAAATAGAAGAGATAAATATGGCTTGAACAATCAAAAACGGCTGTCGATGGTAGCTCATGAAGAGACTGAGCCATCGAGCAGCCGTTTTTTCGTGGGAAGGGGGAAAGTTGAGTAAAGTATTTATTTGTTCAGAAGATTATGGTATAAATGTAAATACTCCTACAAAGAATACGAATAGGAGAATTAAATTCTTTCGAATGTAAGATGTAATGAAAGCGCTTTTACAAAAAGAGGGGGATATTTATGGTCAAAGGCAGATGGAGAAGCAGATTTTTTAGCGCTTGCATGCTGGCGGTAATTGCTATGCTGGTAGTGAGTGGTTGCAGTGGAGGTACCTCGAATTCAGACAATGGAACTACAAATTCTGAAAAAACGAGTGGTCAACCTAAAACTGGTGGAACCATTACAATCGGCTACCCACAAGAACCAGATACGTTTGACGTTCATAAATCGAATGGTGCAAGCGTAACGGACGAAATTGCCGGACTGATGGGCGGGACACTTCTTTACATGGATCCAACCACACATGAGATTAAGCCACATCTGGCGGAGAGTTACACAATCACTCCGGATGGAAAAACATGGACGTTTAAAATGCGTTCCGGCATTACCTTTCACGACGGTACTCCTTTGACCGCCAAGTCATTCAAAGAAACGTTTGATCGGATTTTCGATCCGAAAACAAAGGCAACGTCAGTTTTGTCCACATTAGGGGCAGTGAAAACGGTGAAGGCACCTGATGATCAAACGCTTATTTTGGAATTAAAGGAACCTTTTGCTCCGCTGCTTATTAACCTATCTATTCCTGGTTGGTTACAGCCTATGTCTATGCAGGCAATCGAAAAATCGGGTACAGACTATGGAAGAAACCCTGTTGGAGTGGGGCCGTGGAAGTTTGAAAGCTGGCAGCCAGGACAGGCCGTTACTCTCACACGCAATGACCAATACAAGTGGGCTGAGCCGTATTATGAAAATAGAGGTCCGGTTCGACCAGACAAGCTTGTCTTTAAATTCATTATTGACAATCAAACCAGGCTAGCAGCTTTGGACAGCGGTTCTATCGATATCGCCCTAAACGTACCGGCTAAAGAGATCAAAAAGTATAGAAACAGTGACAAATTTGAGGTTATGGAAAGAATGAGAAGCGGTATCGGTCTGTTCCTGGAGATGAACATGAGGACAGAAGCTCTCCAGGATGTTCAGGTGCGTAAAGCTTTGAACATGGCGATTAATAAAGAAGCAATCATTCAAGCAGCACTGCAGGGTGAAGGAGAAGTCGCTCACAGCTTGTTGCCTCCTACTCTCTTTGGCTACGACAAAGCAGTTGAAGAACTGGACTATAAGTACAGTCAAGAGGAAGCGAAAAAGCTCCTGGATGCAGCTGGCTGGAAGATGAGTGCTGAAGGAAGTAGAGAAAAGAACGGTAAAAAACTTAGTTTAACCTTGCTTTCCAGTGAAAGCCAGGCCAAAGAAACACAGCTCGTGCAAGCGATGCTGGGTGAGCTGGGGATCAAAGTTACCATTAACAATATGGACCCTGGCGCCATGTTGGATGCAGCGAGCAAAGGACAGTTCGATCTCACTGTTATGTCTTATACGGATGTCGAACCAGATATTTTTTACCTGTTCTTCCACTCTAGTCAAATCGGTGTCTTTAACGATTCGGCGATTAATGACCCCAAACTAGATGAGTTATTAGTGAAGGGTCGCACTACCGTTGATCTGGAGGCCAGAAAACGGGTCTACTCAGACATACAAAAATATATGATTGAGCAAGTCTATATTGTTCCAATCTACATCGACAAGCAGTTTATTGTAGTGAATAAACGTGTGAAGAACATGAAGTTAGGTCCAGATCGTCTACTCTATACGGACACTTGGGTGGCTCAGTAAGTTACCCTACTCCTTCCTTTTGCAAAAAAATAACGGAAGAGGTGTTATTAACATGTTGGACCCACGACTTACGAAATTGGCTGATGTACTGGTAAACTACTCTACCAAGGTGCAAAAGGGCGATCATGTATTAATCGAAGCGATTGAAATTGACACACCATTGATAAAAGAACTTGTGAAAGCAATCTATAAAGCAGGCGGACATCCATTTGTGAATATGAGCGAATCTTCTGTACGTCGCCAGCTTTTGATGGAAGGAACGGAAGAACAATTTAAAACCTGGGCTGACCTTGATAAATATCAGATGGAAAAAATGCAAGCGTGCATTATGATTGACGGTGAATTTAATATCAGTGAACTCTCAGATGTACCCGATGACAAGATGAAGCTGTTTGCTTCGCTATACAAACCCGTTAGGATGGTGCGTCTAAAAACAAAATGGGTCTATCTCCGTTATCCGAATCCTTCTGTGGCACAGTTGGCTACTATGAGTACAGAAGCGTTTGAGAACTTCTACTTTGATGTGTGCACGATGGACTACGCCAAGATGGCAAAAGCCATGGAGCCTCTAAAAGAATTAATGGAGAAAACAGACCGCGTGAAGATCACGGGACCAGGTACAGAGCTTACTTTCTCAATCAAAGGCATTCCGGCGAATCCATGTGCAGGTGAATACAATATTCCGGACGGAGAAGTGTATACGGCACCGGTTCGGGATTCTGTGAATGGTGTGATCACGTATAACACACCGTCCCCTTACCAAGGTTTTACGTTCGAAAACATTCGTTTGGAGTTTAAAGACGGGAAGATTGTCAATGCGACAGCGAATGATACAGAGCGAATCAACAAAATTTTAGATACGGATGAAGGCGCCCGTTTCATCGGGGAGTTTGCCATCGGTGTTCATCCTGCCATTCGGGAGCCGATGTTGGATATCTTATTCGATGAAAAAATCGATGGCAGCTTTCACTTTACACCGGGTCAATGCTACGAAGATGCCGCGAATAATGGGAACCAGTCTGCCATTCACTGGGACATGGTGATGATCCAGCGTCCAGAGTACGGTGGCGGAGAGATTTGGTTTGATGATCAATTGATTCGCAAAGACGGACGCTTTGTCATTCCTGAATTGGAGAGTCTTAACCCGGAAAATCTGAAGTAGTGTGAAAAGGAGCGATACGCATGACACATATCATTGACGGTCATTTTGACTTGTTGTTAGACGTTGCCGTTCAAAGAGAGCAGGGCAGAAGAAAAGTGATCGAAACGGATTTTTTGCCTGAGTTTGTGGCAGGCAAAGTGAATATAATTGTCGCCGCTATTTTTATCGATGACAAATTTTTACCGGAGATGGGCATGCGTAAAGCACTTCAGCAAATCAGTGCTCTGCATGCGGAAGCGAGTGAATCACCGGATAAAATCATGGTTTGTAAGAACGCTGATGATATCCAAACAGCGAAAGAAACGGGTAAAGTGGGTCTTGTCCTGTCTTTAGAAGGGGCTGAGCCTCTATCAAACGATTTAAGTATGATTCGCGTTTTTTACGAACTGGGTGTTCGTTTTATGGGTCTGGTTTGGAGCAGACGTAATTTCGTTGGCGATGGCAGTCATTTTACTCCAAAGCGTGAGGGCAGAAAGGGTGGACTCACCGATTTTGGCGTGCAAGTGGTCGAAGAGGCGGAAGCGATGGGAATGATCATCGACGTGAGTCACTTAAACGACGAGGGCTTCTGGGATGTCATGGAGTTTGCTAAAAAGCCAATTATTGCCTCTCATTCCAATTGTCGATCGATCGTTAACTCCATGCGTAACCTCACGGATGAGCAGATCAAGGCGATCGCTTCCACCAATGGTGTTATCGGCATGAATGGCGTAAACATTTTTGTAGCAGATACGGATGAAGAGTCTGACCTGGAACACCTCATTGACCATGTGGATCATATCGTCAAGCTGGTGGGTGTGGAACACATCGGGCTAGGTCTTGATATGATCGAGCCATTTATGAAGTACGATTCTCCAGGGAGTTTGGATGAGCTGCCGCGCAAAGATTTTGATGTGGTAAAAGGACACGCCAAGATACCTGATTTAATCCGTGCTCTCTCGAAAAGAGGGTATAAGGATGAAGCCATTGAGCGAATTTTGAGCAAAAACTTTATGAGAGTGTACCGTGAAGTTTGGAAGTAGAATCGATCATTAAAAATAATTCTGACTTTGAAGGAGGGGGAAGACAAATGAGATTTGCAATCGGTGTCGTAGCTCACGAGACAAACACATTTTCCAGTGTACCTACAACAGTGGAGTCCTTTAAGCAACTAGAGTGGGAGCATGGACAAGCGATTCTGGATAAGGGTAGAAATGTGCGTGACTTTGTAGGAGGGATGATTGATAGGGCAGAAGAGTTGGGGATTGAATTGGTACCCACTTTCTCTGCTTTTGCCGAACCATCAGGAATAATCACAAAGGAAACGTATGAAATAGTAATAAAGGAGTTACTTGATGGTATCAAACAAGCAGGAGAGATAGATGCCGTTTGTCTGGGGCTACATGGAGCAGGAGTAGTAGAGGGGATTGATGATCTGGAAGGAGAGATTTTACAAGCAGTTCGCTCTGTTATCGGCTACTCCATTCCACTTACCGCAGCCCTTGACCTGCACGGAAATCTGACCGAGAAAATGATAGCGGAAGCAGATGCACTTTTTGGCGTTCATTTATATCCACATGTGGACATGTATGAACGAGCTGCCGAAGCAATTGACGTTGCCCATCGTATGGTAAAAGGCGAGTGCAAACCTGTAATGCATCTTACAAAGCTGCCGCTGATGATCCCAACCTCGACGACCAATCTCTCACCTGCAAAGGACATTAATGAAGCGTGCTACAAGTGGGAGAGTGAGCCAGGAGTCATCGACTGCGCGTTCTTTCACGGTTTCCCCTATACCGATACACCTGATGTGGGCGTCTCCATTATCAGTGTCGTAGATGGCGACAAAGAACTGGCAAAGCGAGTGACAGAGGATGTTGCAAGACTGGTTTGGGAAAAGCGGGATGAGTTTACACCGCATGTTCTTACTTCTACAGAAGGCATACAGGAAGCACTTGGGTCAGAAGGCTTGCCTGTTGTCATTAATGAAACCTCTGACAATCCTGGCGGGGGTACACCTGGAGATGGGACTCACTTGCTGAAAGCGATGCTGGAAGCAAAGCTGGAGAATGCCTGCTTTGGTTTTATCTACGATCCAGGTGTTGCGCAAATCGCTCATGAGGCTGGGGTCGGCTCAACAATCGAAGTAAAGCTGGGCGGTAAAACGGATACGCTGCACGGAGAATCACTATCTGTCATAGCCTATGTAAAAAGCTTGTCGGACGGAAAGTTTATCGCTTCAACTCCGATGGGAAAAGGAAGTCAAGTCAATTATGGTAAGTCAGCAAGACTGCAGGTAGGCGGGATAGATATACTCGTTTGTTCTGTGCGAGCCCAGGTGATGGATGAACAGATTTTCCTGTTGCATGGCATTAACGTTTTGGAGTATAAGATTGTCGCGCTAAAATCCAGCCAACACTTTAGGGCTTCCTTTGAACCGATCGCAGCCCGGATCATTACGGTAGACTCACCTGGACTTACCTGCCTGCAATTTACCCAATTCGATTACAAACGACTTCAACGCCCCATTTATCCGCTTGATCAGGAAACTGTATTTCCAAAATGAAAAAGTAAGGATGATGGAAATGAGTACCCACAGTTGGACACAATCTTTTGAAGAATACACGCAGAAGCTTTTGGATAATACAAAGACACCAGGCGCGATCCTTGCTCTTGCGCAAAATGGAGAACTTCTTTATCATCAAACGTTTGGCTATAGCGATGTGGAGCACAAAACGAAGATCACACTGGACACGGTTTTCGGGATCGGTTCCTGCACGAAATCATTTGCCTGCGCAGCTATTATGCATCTTCAGGATGCAGGAAAACTGTCTGTTCACGACCCAGTAGTGAAGTACCTTCCCGAATTCCGAACTCCAGATGCAGAGAAAACCAAACAGATGACTATTCACCACTTTATGACACACACGACTGGATTGCCACCTTTGCCGACGCTTACTTACGCATTGAAACGTAGTCTGGAAGCAGATCCTGACTTGCAAAAATCTAGCGAAGGGGAAATGTTTAACAAGCAGCTTGCCAATCATGCTCCACTTGACACATACGAGGACGTGATGAATTTTATTACGTCTTTTAATTTCCAATTGTTGGGGGAACCAGGAACCTACTATAGTTACTCAAATGATGCTTATGGATTACTTGGTGCGATTATCGAACGAGTGAGCGGGAAGTCATTTGAAGCGTACCTGAAAGAGAGTATTTTGGATCCGGTTGGAATGACCAATTCTGTTTTCCACCTTGAAGAGCTTCAGGGGCATACGGACATAGCCATGCTGTACACTTCCAAGGGAGCTGGCTCCGAGAAGAAAGTGTTTGCCTCTCCAGCTCCGTGGGATGCCCCGCCTATGCGAGCGGCCGGTTTTCTAAAATCAACCGTGCGAGATCAACTGAAATACCTGGAGATATTCCGCACAGGCGGCTTAGTTGACAACAAGCGAATTCTTTCCGCTGCTAGTGTAGAGCAAATGATTACACCTTTTTTCAAAACTTCACCGAACCAATATTATGGGTACGGCTTCGGTGTGAGTACTGATTTCCACGGATCAACTTTGGTGGAGCATGGCGGAAACATAAAGGGTGTAAGTGCGCAAATCTATCTCGTTCCAGAACAAGGTATCACGGGAGTAGTTCTGACGAATCTAGTTGAAGCGCCAGCACCTACACTCATGGTAGCTTCCTTAAACGGATTTCAATCAAGACCGCTTGATACACCAGCAATCTCGTATCATGTACAAGAATTACCGACTGATCAGGCAAGTCAATATGAAGGAGCATTTGCAAGTAGCGAAGGCGGTGAACCTCTCAGGATCAAGGGGGAGGATGGCGCGATTGTGATGAAAGATGACAAAGATTCCTTCGTGTTGAGTTATGTTGGCGAAGATTCTTTTATTACAAAAATAGATGACTATGATATGACTGTAGGTTTCTTGAGGAATAACGATGGAGAAGTAAAAGGAATTCTCTTTTGCTCCAGGTACATGAATAAAGTCGAATAAATTACCTCCAAGATAGAAATGCACATAAAGCCTTTACTATGGCGATTAACAAAGAAGCGGTTATTCAGGCAGACTTACAGGGAGAAAGTAAGCCTGCCTACGGACCGATCCCTCCTTCTCTGTTTGGTTGCGATGAAAATATCAAACAATATAAATTCAGTAACCTTGTCAATCGAGGAGTAGTAGTTGTGGACAATATTTTTTACTAGAAAAGGGGGCTGATTTATGTTTAAAAACACATATAAAGGAACTTGCACCGCATATATCACGTTTATATGCCTGTTAGTAATCTCACTGATTGGCTGTAGCTCTGCTCCAACACCATCAACCAATGAGGCTGGGAAGAGTAACAGTTTAGAACCACAAAAGGGCGGGACACTTACGATAGCAGAGATTGCGGAGCCTGATACATTGGATCCACACAAAACGTCCATATCAACAGGTAGTTCTATTTCAGGCTACATGGGAGGCTCCCTTGTCACTTTTGATCCTGTCACAAATAAATTACAACCCTATCTAGCAGAATCATACACAGCTTCCGAGGATGGGAAGACCATCACGTTCAAAATTCGTACCGGTGTGAAGTTTCACGATGGTACACCTTTGACAGCGGCATCTTTCAAGGCAAGCTATGAACGCGCATTGGCACCAGAAACGGCTTCACCTATAGCGGCACAATTATTATCATCTATAAAATCCATTTCCGCCCCTGATGACACAACCCTGATCTTTCATCTGGACAAACCGGCAGCGCCACTTCTTCCCTATTTGACGTCTGAAGGCTACACGCAGCCCTTATCTATAGACGCAATCAAAAAGTATGGAAAAGAGTATGGCAGAAATCCCGTGGGAATCGGGCCCTGGAAGTTTGAAAGCTGGAAGACCGGCGAATCGATTACCATGGTACGGAATGAAGAATTCAGTTGGGGATTACCCTATGCAGAAAATAAAGGAGCGCCTAGACCTGAAAAGCTTGTGATCAAGTTCATTAAAGACAACCAGACTTTGCTGGCTGCATTGGATAGCGGCGCAATCGACATCGCCACCATACCGGGTAAAAATGCAAAAAAATATAAGAACAATGACAAGTTTACCATCATCGAGGGAACAGCACCTGTGGTGTATTCTATGGAAATGAACCTGGAAAACGAGTTTCTGAAAGATATCCATGTACGCAAAGCGATCAATCTGGCCATCAACAAAGAAGCGATTATTCAGGCTGATTTACAGGGTGAAGGTGTGCCTGCTCATGGTCCGCTCCCTTCTCTGATGTTTGGATACGATCCAGCAGTTGAACAATACGGGTATAAATACAATGTGGAAGAAGCGAAAAAGATGCTGGAGGCATCTGGATGGAAGGAAAATGAGCAGGGAATCAGAGAAAAAGATGGAAAAACGCTTAGCCTTTCACTGATGGCTTATGAAGCGAATCCTGGCAATCAGTTAATTCAAAGCATGTTAAAGGAAATTGGAATAGATGTGGAAATTCAAATGTTTGAAACTGCCGCTGCAGTGGACCAAGGACTCAAAGGAGCATTCGACTTATTTATTTATAGTTACGGAGACATTGATCCTGATATTTTATATTTGTTGAAGCATTCCAGCCAAATTGGGGTCGCCAATTTCGGGCGAGTTAACAATAAAGAGCTGGATGCCCTGTTAGAAAAGGGGCGTACGACAATGAACGAAGAGGAAAGACGGAAAAGCTATGTAGACATTCAGAAACTAGATATTGAGCAAGCCTATGGAGTCCCACTTTATTCACCAAAACTTTTCACGGTGGTAAACAAACGAGTTCAAGGGGCAAAGCTAAATCGAATGGCTCAGTTATCCGTGTACGATGTGTGGATTCAACAATAAATCACGAAGGTGATAAAAGTGGGGCGTTGAAGCATGAATGTCATTCTCCGAAATTGTCAGGTGTACGACGGGACCGGGAATTCTTGGTATAAGGCAGATATTGCAATTAGCGGCGACCGCATAGTTCAGGTTGGAACCGTAAACGGATTTTCTGCTGATGAAGAAATAGATGTGAAGGGGTTAGCGGTTGCACCTGGTTTTATTGATATCCATACACATTCGGATACTGCTGCGTTTGTTCCCGAGCTTTGCAAAGGGAGAATTATGCAAGGAATCACTACAGAAGTGATTGGTAATTGTGGTGTGAGTGTCTATCCGGTAAATCCGGAAAATAGTGACCTACTGACAAAGTATGTTGGTGCTGAAATAGAAGCGGTCGATTTGAAGTGGACTTCCCTAGCGGAGTTTGCGGAGATTTCGACTTCATTAGGACTTGTGACAAATTTAGTTCCTCTGATAGGGCACGGAACTGTTCGCATTGCTGTAATGGGATTTGATAACCGTCCTCCGACTCCAGAAGAAATGGAGAAGATGTCTCGACTCGTAGCAGAATCGATGGAACAAGGCGCCTTTGGGATTTCTAGCGGCCTGATCTATCCGCCAGGAGTCTTTTGTACCACAGAAGAGCTGGTTGAACTTTGTCATGTCGTTCGTGATTATAATGGGATCTACACGACACATATGCGTAATGAAGCTGATCTGGTTGTAGAAGCCGTAGAAGAGGCAATTACAATCGGTCGTAATGCCGAGGTTCCCGTTCAGATTTCCCATCATAAAGCGGCCGGCAAGCAGAACTGGGGAATGCCTCAGATTACAGTTCCCAAAGTAAAAGCAGCGCGCGAGGATGGAATTGATGTAGACATGGATGTATATCCTTATACGGCTGCTTGTACAAGTCTGTCTATAACATTGCCTCCCTGGTGCCATGAAGGAGGAACAGAGGAAATGCTGGGCCGTCTTGGAAATCCCCAGATGAGACAGCAAATCAGACACGATATCGAGCATGGAATTCCGGGATGGGAAAATTGTGTTGAGAATACGGGCTTGGAGAATATAGTTATCCCATCGGCTAAAAATAAGGAAATAGCAGGAAAAAGTATTGCCCAAATCGCGAGAGAACGTAATCAGGAACAGGACCCCATATCCACTCTCCTTGATGTATTGATAGAAGAGGAAGGCGACGCGATCATGGTTATCTTCGATATGAGTGAAGAGGATGTGCGTTTTATCATGCAGCAGCCAGAGACGATGATTGGCTCTGATGGGTTACCAGACGTGAAGACTCACCCCCGTTGCAATGGTACGTTTCCGAGAGTATTGGGCCACTATACCCGAGATGAGAAGGTTCTGCAATTGGAGGATGCGATTCGAAAGATGACCTCGTTCCCTGCTAAAAAACTAGGGTTAAAAGATCGGGGAATCATCCGTGAAGGAGCCTATGCGGATATAGTCGTATTTGATCCGAAAACGGTTGCGGATATGGCCACATATGAATCACCTGGTGAAGACGCAGTGGGGATTACGCATGTTTTTGTCAATGGTTATCCCGTTGTTCGAGATGGACAGTTTGAAATGATAAAGCAAGGAAGATTTATTAAAAAGGAACTTCAGAAAAGGATATAAGATGGGACAATGAAAAAGAAAGGATGATGGAAATGAGTACCCACAATTGGACACAATCTTTTGAAGAATATACGCAGAAGCTTTTGGATAATACAAAGACACCAGGCGCCATCCTTGCTCTTGCGCAAAATGGAGAACTTCTTTATCATCAAACGTTCGGCTATAGCGATGTGGAGCACAAAACGGAGATCACACTGGACACGGTTTTCGGGATCGGTTCCTGCACGAAATCATTTGCCTGCGCAGCTATTATGCACCTTCAGGATGCAGGAAAACTGTCTGTTCATGATCCGGTGGCAAAGTACTTGCCAGAGTTTCGGACTCCAGATGCCGAGAAAACGAAACAGATGACTATTCACCACTTTATGACACATACAGCAGGATTGCCACCGCTGCCTGCTCTTGAATTTTCCTTAAAGCGAAGTTTCGAAGCAGACCCCCATATGAAGGAAGCGGTAGAACAAATGAAAGAGATAAATTCCATCGATACTTATGAGGAATTGATGGATTTTATCGCGTCCCAACATTTCGATTTCCTTGGTGAGCCGGGAACTGAGTTCAGTTATTCGAACGATGCCTATGCTTTGCTTGGCGCCATTATTGAAAGAGTAAGTGGAAAGTCATTTGAAGCCTATTTGAAAGAAAGTATTTTGGACCCGGCAGGTATGACCGATAGTGTATTTCATCTTGAGGAGTTACAGGGAAATACTGACATAGCCACTCTATACTCATATAAAGAAGCTGTTGAGGACAAGGAAGTGTTTCCCTCGCCTGCCCCATGGGATGCTCCACCGATGCGAGCAGCCGGTTTCTTAAAATCAACAGTGAGAGATCTGTTGAAGTATCTGGAGATTTTCCGTACTGGGGGCTTGGTCGGCAATACGCGAATTCTTTCCGCCGCAAGTGTGGAACAAATGATGAAACCTTTTGTTGAAATCTCGCAAAGTGAATGGTACGGATACGGATTCTCGGTGCATACTGACTACCACGGTGCGACTTTGGTCGAGCATGGAGGAAACATAAAGGGAGTCAGCGCTGAAATCTTTCTGATTCCAGAACAGGGTATTACGGGAGCAGCACTGTCCAATTTAGTGAAAGCACCGTTGCCAACGATTATGGAAGCGTCCTTAAACGGATATCAATCGAGACCGGTTCAAGCACGTGCCATCGCCTATGAGAAACAAGAACTGTCGGCTGATCATGCCAACCAATATGTAGGTACATTCTCCACATTAGAAGGGAATAGCATCACAATCAGTTACGAGGATGGCTCCCTCCTGCTAAATGAATTAGGGAACACGCCTTTCTCGCTAAGTTATATAGGTGAAGACAGTTTTGTGTTTACAGAAGATGATCAGGAGATTGCCATTCGTTTCATCCGTAACAGTGAGGGACATGTTATACGAGTCTTACGTGGCTTGAGACAGCTGACTAAAGTTGAATAAGTAACGAGATAAAGTGCGTTCTTTTCGTATTTTTACGAAGGGGACGTTTGCACGCACTAAACCTTTGCTGATACAGGATTTTTTGTGGAAAGAATTAGAAGGAGGACTTTATACTAACCCTCTTGACGGTGAAGGACAGTTTTGATCCGAAAATCGGGGATGTGCTGGTGTTGGCCGCCATCTTTTCGATCCTGATCGTAGGCGAGCATCTCTCTATCTGGCAGTGTCTCAAAGGCAAAAAAACTTGCGTAATTTACGCAAGTTTTTTTGCGTGATTAGCTCGTTTGAACAATGCATGTTGATTTTGTTATTCGGCATCTTTCTTGCTTTACTCCTAGTCATGTTTCATTGATTTGCATTAGGCGAGGAGGCGAGGAGGCGAGGAGGCGAGGATGGCTCCCTACTGCTGAATGAATTAACACGCCTTTCTCGCTAAGTTACACAGGTGAAGATAACTGCTCGGTGGAATGGCGGTTTTCTTTTATGCAAAACAATTTGTTTTTTTTAAAATTATGATACAATGGATCAAAGAAGTATTTATTTCTTCTTGATTAATATATGTAGAAAATTATTCTTACACAAGATGGGGAAAAATAATTCAAGGCGAAAGCATAAGACGAAGTACCTTAGCGTTTTTATGAAATACAAAAGAACATCCCTGGAATAGTCGGCAGTTGACTTCGTCTTGGGAGAGGAGGTGAGTATTCATGCACGACAAACAGCTTTCGGCATCTCTTACAATCAGACTTATGAACACATATGAAGAACTTCTGGCAGTAAAAGAGCTGGAAGAAATCATTTGGGCGTCTGATGACCCCGTGCCCTTGCATCAAACGATGGCGGCCGTCAAACACGGCGGCATGGTTATAGGAGCATTTGCTGGGGAGCGCCTGGTCGGCTTTCAATACAGCTTTGCGGGGTTTGACGGCGAGAAGGCATACCTTTGCTCGCACAACTTGGGCATCCATCCCGATTACCAGAGGGGGGGAATAGGAGAGAAGCTCAAACTGGCACAACAGAAGGCCGCGATTGAAAAAGGCTATGACCTTGTTTCATGGACGTACGATCCCCTGGAAACGGTCAACGGAAATCTGAACATTCGCAAGTTGGGGGCAATTTGTTCTACTTACCTCGAGAACTGCTACGGCGAGATGACAGATATTTTGAATGCCGGCATACCTTCAGACCGGTTTCAGGTAGAGTGGTGGATCAGGCATCCGGACGTAACGGAGAAGCTGGCGAATCCGCGAAAAAAGAGAGAAATGGACGCTCATGCAAAGCCAGCCTTGCAATTTGTCATCAACCCGCAAGGCGATCCCGAGCCGCAAGAAATTGATCTCACACAGGAGCAGCATGATTGTCAGCTTATCGTTGCTGTACCCTCAGCATTCCAGGCAGTCAAAGCAAGGGATTTCAATCTGGCGCTGCGTTGGCGGATGGAAACCCGGGCAGTTTTTAAGCATTATTTTCAGAATGGTTGGATTGTTTGCGATTTTATCAAAAGTGACCCCATAGAACCTGTCCATTATTACCTTCTGGAAAAAAAAGGGAGGGAATTTCTATGAATCGTACACACAAACAAACAACACAGACAGCGATTGAACAATTATTTAACAAGCTCTCACCAAATGAACCCGGTTGTGCTTATATTGCGAGTTTCGACGATGGTGTTACATACAAAGGGGCAGTCGGTTTAGATTCAATAGAAAAAAACCTACCGATAACGACTAAAACCATTTTTAATCTCGGATCCGTTTCAAAACAGTTTACAGCATTTTCCATTTTATTACTAGAGCAAGAGGGTAAATTGAATCTAGATGATTCCATTTTAAAGTATGTACCTTCTCTTGGAGCATATGCTAAACCTGTGACACTAAGGCATCTCGTTCATCACACTGGTGGATTAGTAGATTACATGGATTTAGCTGAAGAAGAAAAAATTTTTTATACGGATAAGTTAACTCCTGAGAAATCATTAGAGCATTTTGAAAATCATCAAATGGCAAAATTTCCAGTAGGAACAAAGTTTGAGTACAGTAACACAGGATACTTCTTATTATCGTTAGTAGTTGAAAAAGCTAGTGGAAAAAACCTTCGCGAGTTTTCGAAGGAGCGTATTTTTGAACCTTTACACATGAACGACACAGCAATCGTGGATCGCTATCCTATAAACTTTCCAGTTGCTCGTGGCTACATGAAGAATGAGCAAGGGGCATATGAAATATATGAAAGCGATTGGGAGCATATGGGCGATGGAGCCGTTCATTCGAATGTTGAAGACTTAGTCAAATGGGGACAAAACTACACTACAGGTACGGTTGGTGGGAAAGACCTTGTTAAAAGAATGGCTGAGGTAGGTCCGAAAACTTCTCCAACTGGTCAGATGATTATTGATAATGGAGATTATGCTTTTGGCTTGCGCATTGGCGAAGATTTTGATTGTCCTTACGTAGAACATTCAGGACTTTGGGCTGGATACAGTTCACACTTTATGCGTTTCCCAGAAGAACGTATGACGATTGCGGTATTAAGAAATTATGATGAATTAGGTAATCATGAGGTTTTTGAGGTTAAAGAGTATGCTAAAAAAATAGCAGAAATGATGTTAGGCTACCGCGATTCGGGTATGGAACCTTAATCTATGGAAGCGCTTAAAAAGTTTGGAAAGGAATACGGCAGAAACCCGGTAATCTTGAAAAAAGGAGGTTTTTCAACATGTTTCATAACAGAAAGAAAGGAAGATTCATAGCGTGCAGTCTGGCAATTGGTTTGCTTTTGGCATCAGTGGTTGGTTGCAGCTCAACACCAGCTCCGGCTCCAACTGATAAGCCAAATGACGCAGGAAAATCAAACGCAAGCAGTTTGGTACCGAAAAATGGAGGTACCGTCACGATCGGGCTTCCAGCGGAACCTGATTCCTTGGATGCTCAAAAATTTCAATCGTCAGATGCAAGTATTTTGACGACCTTTATGGGAGGGGCATTGGTTTATCAGGATCCAAAAACTCGTGAATTAAAGCCCCATCTGGCAGAGTCGTATACGACCTCCGAGGATGGAAAGACGTTGACTTTCAAAATTCGTTCCGGAGTAACCCTCCACGACGGCACTCCGTTGACAGCCAAGTCTTTCAAAGACACCTTTGATCGGGCATTGGCGCCAGATATGGCTGCATCACTCGCAGGCATTATAGTGAGCCCTGTTAAATCCGTATCAGCTCCTGATGATAAAACCTTTGTTATCGAGTTAAAAGAGGCGTCAGCTCCTTTTCTCACCGATTTGATCACATTGCACCCGCTTTCAATGGATGCCATCAAAAAGTTCGGAAAAGAGTATGGCCGAAACCCTGTAGGTGTTGGCCCCTGGAAATTTGAAAGCTGGAAGACGGGTGAATCGATTACGCTAGTGCGAAATGAAGCGTACCAATGGGCGGACGGTTCTGCGGAGAATCAGGGACCACCAAGACCGGACAAGCTTGTCATCAAGTTCATTAAAGAAAATTCGACAATGGTGGCAGCGATGGAAAGCGGTTCCATTGACATCGGTATGAGATTTCCCGCAAAAGAAGCGAACAAATACAGGAACAGCAAGGATTTTACTTTACTTGAGTCATTTGCACCACCTAGTATCCAATACGTCGAGTTCAACCTCACAAACGAGATCCTGCAAGATATAAATGTGCGTAAAGCCTTTAATATGGCGATTAACAAAGAAGCGATTATTCTGGCAGACTTAGATGGAGAAGGAGAGCCTGCCTACGGACCGCTCCCTGCTTCTATGTTTGGTTACGATGAAAATATCGAACAGTACGCCCATAAATTCAATGTAGAGGAAGCGAAAAAACTGCTGGAAGAATCCGGTTGGGTGGAAAATGCCCAAGGTATCAGAGAAAAGGGCGGGAAAACACTTAGCTTTACGATGCTGACTTCTGAATCTTCCCCTGGAAATCAGTTGATTCAGAGCATGCTGAAAGAAATTGGCATAGATCTGAAAATTCAAGTGGTAGAAAAAGCAACTAAGCTGGAAATGGCCACTAACGGAAAGTTTGAAATAAGCAGAAGTGGCTATTCGTACACTGACCCGGATATTCTGTACTTACTGATGCATTCCGGCCAGGTCGGAGGCTTCAACTCAAGCCGGATCAACAATAAGCAGGTGGATTCGCTTGTGGAAAAAGGACGTATGACGATGGATGCAGGAGAAAGAAAGAAGATTTATGAGGAAATTCAAAAGATAGTGGTAGAACAAGCCTATCAGGTCCCACTATTCATGCCAAAAGAATTGAATCTCATCAGTAAACGCATCCACGGAGTCAAGGAAGATCCGTCAATGGGTATAAATATACAGGATATGTGGGTTAACGAGTAATGTGTGGCCCGCCTCTCTTAAAACGGAAGGCCGGGTTTTTCATTTTTTATCAGACTGATAGGAGGCATATCAAATGAAAAAACAAGCTTGGGAAGCTACCTTTGAAGACTTTGCTCAAAATGTGTTTACAGGAAGTCGCGCACCTGGCCTGATTGTAGGTTTGAATAAAGACGGAGAGAGCCTGTACAGAAAAAGCTTTGGCTACCGAAATGCAGAGCAAAGGCTGGAATTAACGCCAGATACTATAATGGGGCTGGCATCAGTGACAAAATCCTTTACGTGTATGGCTATCATGCAGTTACAGGAGGCGGGTAAGCTGTCCGTACATGATCCTGTGATCACATATTTGCCAGAACTACGGACACCTGATCGTGCGAAAACAGAGCAGATGACCATTCATCATTTTATGACTCATTCAGCCGGGTTTCCGCCGCTTCCTGTTGATGCACTTGCTGTCAATAGTTCTATGCGTGAGGTTCTATCCGATGAGAATCATCCGATCTACAGATTTCTGAAAAAGGAAGATGTAAAACCGGTTGATACGTTCGCCGATTATTTGGACGCTTTCAACAAACAAGAGTATGAGCTGCTCGGAGCCCCCGGACAGTATTTCAGCTACTCCAATGACTCCTATTCATTGCTTGGCGGCATTATACACAGGGTGAGCGGGAAACCGTACGACGTTTATGTAAAGGATCATATACTTGATCCGGCAGGCATGTCGAGTAGTACATTTTACCTCAGTGATCTGCCCAAATTTCCTGATGTAACAACGATTTACCATTACCGGGAGAATAATGGTGAACAGGAGCTATACCCTGATCCAGATTGGGAAGACGGTCTGGTCGTAGCAGCCTCTGGCCTCTTAAATTCTACTCTGAGAGACATGCTGAACTACGCCGAGATTTTCCGTACAGGTGGACTGGTCGGCAAGGAGCGTATTCTTTCTGAGGAAAGCGTTAAGGAAATGATGCGGCCACATATTCGTTGTAGTTATCACAGTTATTACGGATATGGATTGGAGATCCAGCCCGATTTCTTTGGTCAAACGTTGGTAGGACATGGAGGCGCGATAAAGGGTGTAGCGGCCCAACTGACCATTTTGCCGGAGTGTGGAATCACGGCTGTAGGCTTGGCCAATTTGGTAGGCACACCTGTTGAGGGAGTAGTTACGGCAGCAATCAATACGTTGGCAGGGCGTCCAGCAGACGCTTCCGCTGAGACGTACAGTGAGGAGTATCCCGTTCCTGTTGAAAAATTGGGCAGGTATGTTGGACGATTTATATCGGGCGAAGGTGCGGATTTAAGTGTCATTCTGGAAGAAGGGGCATTACATCTAGTGCAAAATGAATCCATCGACGGGATCGGAAACAAAGAAAAGTATTCGCTACAGCCAATCGGAGAGGACTATTTCTGGGTTAACTTCGCGGGAAGAGAGTTTTCCGTCGGTTTTATTCATGACGAAGATGGGGAAGTGAAGGCCATCTCATTTGGCTTTCGGATCATTCCCAAAGCGAATAAGTAGATTTTTTACTGGAAAAGGGGGATCTGATTTATGTTTAAAAATACAGATAATAACAGAACTCGTCTCGCGTATATCACGTTTATTTGTCTGTTAGTAATCTCGCTGATTGGCTGCAGCTCTGCTCCAAATCCATCAATCAATGAAGTAGGAAAGAGTGACAGTTCAGAGCCGCAAAAGGGCGGGACACTTACGATAGCAGAGGTGGAGGAGCCTGATACATTGGACCCACATAAAACGTCCATGGGAACGGGTAATATTATTTCAGGATACATGGGGGGATCCCTTTTCACTTTTGATCCTTTCACAAATGAATTACAACCCTATCTGGCGGAATCATACACAGCTTCCGAGGATGGGAAGACCATCACATTTAAAATTCGTACCGGTGTGAAGTTTCACGATGGCACACCTTTGACAGCGGCAACTTTCAAGGCAACCTATGAACGTGCGTTGGCACCAGAAACGGCTTCACCTGTAGCGGTACAAAGCTTACAAGGTGTAAAATCCATTTCTGCCCCTGATGACACAACTCTGATCTTTCATCTGGACCAACCGACAGCTCCACTATTTGCGCTTTTGACGTTTGATGGCTACACGCAGCCACTATCAATGGACGCCATCCAAAAGTATGGAAAAGAGTATGGCAGAAATCCCGTGGGAATCGGGCCCTGGAAATTTGAAAGCTGGAAGACCGGCGAAGCGATTACCATGGTTCGGAATGAAGAATTCAATTGGGGATTCCCCTATGCAGAAAATAAGGGGGCTCCCAGACCTGACAAGCTTGTGATCAAGTTCATTAAAGACAACCAAATTTTGATGGCAGCATTGGATAGCGGCACAATCGATATCGCCACCCTGTCGGGTAAAGAGGCAAAAAAATATAAGAACAATGACAAATTTACCATCATCGAGGGAACAGCACCTAATATGGTAGAGTTGGCAATGAACTTGGAAAACGAGTTTCTGAAAGATATCCATGTACGCAAAGCGATCAATCTGGCCATCAACAAAGAAGCGATTATTCAGGCTGATTTACAGGGTGAAGGTGTGCCTGTTCATGGTCCGCTCCCTGCTATGATGTTTGGATACGATCCAGCAGTTGAACAATACGGATATAAATACAATGTAGAAGAAGCGAAAAAGATGCTGGAGGCATCTGGATGGAAGGAAAATGCGCAGGGAATCAGAGAAAAAGATGGAAAAACACTTCATCTCTCACTGATAACTTATGCAGCGAGTTCTGGCAATCAGTTAATTCAAAGCATGTTAAAGGAAATTGGTATAGATGTAGAAATTAAAATGTTAGAAGTTGCCGTTTCGGGGGAACAAGCATCCAAAGGCGCATTCGATTTATATCTTACTGCCTGGGGTGACGTTGACCCTGATATGCTATATTTGTTGATGCATTCCAGCCAAATGGATGGGGGCCTTAATTACGGGCGAATGAACAATAAAGAGCTGGATACCCTGTTAGAAAAGGGTCGTACGACAATGAACATGGAAGAAAGAAAGAAAATCTATGCAGACATTCAAAAAATGGGTGTTGAGCAAGCCTATAAAGTCCCACTTTATACACAAAAAATTTACAGGGTAGTAAACAACCGAGTTCAAGGGGCGAAGCCAAATCCAATGGGTAAGTTATCCGTGTACGATATGTGGATTAAACAATAGATCACAAAGGTCGGTTTTCTGGCATTGATCAGGAAACGGTATTAATAAAATGGAAAATGAAGGATGTTGGAAATGGTTACCGACAATTGGACACAATCTTTTGAGGAATACACACAGAAGCTTTTGGATAACACAAAGACACCAGGCGCGATCCTTGCTCTTGCGCAAGATGGAGAGCTTGTTTATCACCAATCGTTCGGCTATAGCGATGTGGAGCACAAAACGAAGATCACACTGGACACGGTTTTCGGGATCGCTTCCTGCACGAAATCATTTGCCTGCGCAGCTATTATGCAGCTTCAAGAGGCAGGAAAACTGTCTGTTCACGATCCGGTGGTAAAGTACTTGCCTGAGTTTCGGACTCCAGATGCCGAGAAAACGAAACAAATAACGATTCACCACTTCATGACACATACAGCAGGATTGCCACCGCTGCCTGCTCAAGGTATTTCTTTAAAGCGAAGTTACGAAGCAGACCCCCATATGCAAAAGACTGTTGAACAACTGAAAGATCTAGATCCCATCGATACTTATGAGGAATTGATGGATTTTATCGCGACTCAACAGTTCGAGTTGCTGGGTGAGCCGGGAACTGAGTTCAGTTATTCGAACGATGCCTATGCTTTGCTTGGCGCCATTATTGATAGAGTAAGCGGAAAGTCGTTTGAAGCCTATTTGAAAGAAAGTATTTTGGACCCGGCAGGTATGACCGATAGTGTATTTCATCTTGAGGAGTTACAGAGAAATACTGACATCGCCACTCTATACTCATCGAAAGGAGCTGGAGAGGACAAGGAAGTGTTCGCCTCTCCCGCCCCATGGGATTCTCCACCGATGCGCGCAGCCGGTTATTTAAAATCAACAGGGAGAGATCTGTTGAAGTATCTGGAGATTTTCCGTACGAGGGGGTTGGTCGGCAATACGCGAATTCTTTCCGCCGCAAGTGTGGAACAAATGATGAAACCTTTTTTTGAAGTCACGCAAGGTGAATGTTACGGATACGGATTCGTGGTGCATACTGACTACCACGGTGCGACTTTGGTCGAGCATGGAGGAAACTTAAAGGGAGTCAGCGCTGAAATCTTTCTGATTCCAGAACAGGGTATTACGGGAGCAGCACTGTCCAATTTAGTGGAAGCACCGATACCAACGATCATGAAAGCGTCCTTAAACGGATATCAATCGAGACCGATCCAAGCTCGTGCCATCGCCTATCAGAAACAAGAACTGTCGGCTGATCATGCCAACCAATATGTAGGTTCATTCGCCAATTTAGAAGGGAGAAGGATCACAATCAGTTACGAAGATGGTTCCCTACTGCTAAATGGAATAGGTAACATACCTTTCTTGCTAAGTTATCTAGGGAAAGACAGTTTTGTGTTTACAGAAGATGATCAGGATATCGCCATACGTTTTATCCGTAATAGTGAGGGACGCGTTATACGAGTCTTATGTTTTTCTAGACAGCTGACAAAAGTTGAATAAGTATGAAAGTGGTAAAAAAGGAAGCGTGCGACAATCGAGAAAAAGTTCGGAATTATCAACAAGCGGTCTTCAAGTTGCATCCGTTAGACAGACTACTATTTCATGATAGCTGGGTGAATAAATAATGAAGCAGTATATACTCAATCGGTTAGTATCGGGAATTATTGTCTTGTTCGGACTCTCCATCTTTACCTTTGCGCTCATTCACATGATTCCAGGTGATCCGGCGCGTATCATGCTAGGGCAGAAAGCGACAGTAGAACAAGTAGAACTCTTACGGGAGCAGATGGGGCTGAATAAGCCCCTCGTGGTACAGTATGTCGATTATGTCTCGGGGGTAGTCAAAGGAGATCTGGGAACTTCACTCAAGACGGGCCGACCAGTCTTTGTCGAAATTACAGAGCGCTTTCCAGCCACAGTCAAGCTCGCTTTGGTCGGAATTGGCATCGCTATCATTTTAGGTGTAGCGACGGGAATTCTTGCAGCGAAGTACAAAAATACAAGCATCGACTATACCATAACGTCGCTGGCAACGCTGGGGATGTCTCTCCCGAGCTTCTGGCTGGGGCTCATCATGATTATGGTGTTTGCCGTCAAGCTCAGCTGGTTCCCCATCGCTGGTGGGACGGGATTCATGGATATCGTGCTGCCTGCCATTACATTAGGTGTGCTGAGCTCCACGACGATCATCCGGCTCACGCGCTCCGGCATGATCGATGTGCTTGCCAATGATTACATCCGCACCGCCAAAGCGAAAGGAATGCGCGAGTCGATCATCCTGTTTCGCCACGCTTTTCGCAATGTGATGATTCCCGTGGTGACCGTCGTCGGTTTGCAAATGGCAGCGCTGCTCGGCGGATCAGTCATCATCGAGCAGGTGTTTAGCTGGCCGGGGATCGGTACGCTCGCCATCAGTGCCATTTCCTCCCGCGATTTTCCCATGATTCAAGGCATCACCCTATTTATGGGCTTTGTCTACGTAACGGTCAACATTCTCGTCGACCTCCTCTACGGACTCATCGATCCGCGGGTTGACTACAGTGCGTTAAAGGAGGGGGCCTAAGCATGAGGGAAGCAAGCAAAACGGTTCAACCAGGCTCGGTGACTGCAGAATCGCCCAGCTTACCCAGATTTGAGCTGCTGGACAAAATTCTCAGGAACAAAGCTGCCAAAATCAGCCTGATGATGATCTTTATCATCGTCGTGATCGGTATCGTCGGCCCCTGGCTCGCTCCGCACGATCCGACCAAAACCTATTATGACGCCTTTTTGCAGGGGCCTACGGCGGAGCATTGGCTCGGTACGGACGCAATTGGACGAGACATGTTTTCCCGTCTTTTGCATGGTACACGGGTCACGCTGATAGTAGCTGTCATGGCCGTCAGCATCACGCTGGTACTGGGAACACTGATCGGCGTCGTCAGTGCGTATGTAGGCGGTTTTATCGATAACTTGCTGATGCGGATCATGGACATTTTGCTCGCGATGCCGGGGATTATCCTGGCCTTGGCGATTGTAGCCGTGCTCGGTCCGAGTCAAACCAATGCGATGATTGCGATCGGGATTTCGTCGATTCCCAGCTTTGCTCGCTTGATCAGAGGGGCTGCTTTGGTGGTCAAGTCCTCCGGGTATGTGGAAGCGAGCCGCTCGATCGGCACGCCAAACTGGTGGATCATTCTGTTTCAAATGATTCCCAACATTACCAATGTACTGATTGTTTACACGACGCTGTTTATCGGGGGAGCGATTCTCGATACGGCTGCACTGGGATTTATCGGTTTGGGGGCGCAACCACCGACGCCCGAGTGGGGCACGATGCTCAATGAAGGCAAGGATTACTTGTCCGATGCCTGGTGGCTGGCTACATTTCCCGGGGTGGCGATTACGATTGTCGTCTTGGCCGTGAATATTTTAGGTGACGCCCTGCGCGATATCTTTGATCCACGCACGCAAAAGAGAAAATAGCATGCTTGTCATCAAACCAACATCATTTACAAAAGCGGATCGGAAAGGAGATCTCTGCGATGGGCAATGTATTGGAAGTGAAGGGACTCACGACACAGTTTTCCAAGGAATCGGGCAGGGTGACGGTCGTTGATCAGATTGATATCGAATTGAAAAAAGGAGAATCACTGGGCATTGTTGGCGAATCGGGTTGCGGCAAAAGTGTCACGTCGCTTGCGATCATGCGTCTTCTGGACAGTAATGGCACAGTAAGTGGCAGCGTCCGTCTGAACGGGAAAGATGTATTTTCGCTGAGCGAAAAAGCCATGCGGGACATCCGTGGCAAAGAAATGGCGATGATCTTTCAGGAGCCGATGACTTCGCTAAATCCGGTGCTGACGATCGGCCGCCAGATTAGTGAAGTACTGGAAGAACACGAAGGAAAAAGCAGAGCAGAGTGCAAGGCGCGGGTGATCGATCTGCTCAGGCAGGTGGGGATTTCCCGACCGGAAGAGATCTATCGTGAGTATCCGCACCGATTATCAGGAGGGATGCGGCAGCGGGTCATGATTGCCATGGCGATTGCTTGCAATCCGACACTATTGATCGCCGATGAACCGACGACTGCTTTGGATGTGACGATTCAGGCGCAGATCCTAGATCTGATTAAAAAAATTCGCACCGATTATGGCATGTCTCTGGTTCTGATTACCCATGATCTCGGCGTGGTGGCTGAAGTATGCGACCGTGTCATCGTGATGTATGCCGGACAAGTGATTGAGTCGGCTGACGTACGGACCTTGCTGCGCAGCCCGAAGCACCCCTACACCATTGGTTTGATTCAATCTGCACCGCATCAATCAAAAGGACAACACCGACTTTACAGCATCCGGGGAAGCGTTCCCTCCCCCGAGGATATGCCGTCAGGTTGCCGGTTTGCCCCGCGCTGTGACAAGGTGATGCCCGTTTGTTGGGAGAAGAATCCGGCCTTGCAGCAAGTCGGTGAAGAGTCCGCCTGCCGCTGTTGGCTTTATGAAGAAGAGAACAAAGAAAGTTCGGTGGTAAGCGTATGATGACACCTCTTTTGGAAGTAAAAGGTCTACAGAAGCTGTTTCCCGTGAAGCAGGGATGGTTTCAACAACCAAGCTACGTTCATGCTGTAAACGGAATTGATGCGACGGTCTATGAAGGAGAAACGATGGGGATCGTCGGTGAATCCGGTTGCGGGAAATCGACGCTCGGCAGATGCATCCTGCGTCTCCTGGAGCCTACCAGAGGGGAAATCCTGTTCCAAGGCCGGGATATTAGCCAATTACCCAAAAAAGAGATGCATGCTGTTCGTCGCCATATGCAAATGGTATTTCAAAATCCGTTTGACACGTTAAACCCCAAGCTGAAGATTAGTCAGATCTTGACGGAGCCGTTGCTATCTCATGGGATCCCCCGTGAGCAGCGGCAAAGCTTGCTGGAAGAGACGATTGAGATCGTCGGTTTAAATAAACGACAACTGGGCCGCTATCCGCACGAGTTTTCCGGTGGGCAGCGGCAGCGGATCGGCATCGCACGCGCCCTGATGCTGCAGCCCAAGCTGATTATCGCGGATGAGCCAGTATCTGCCCTCGATGTTTCGATCCAATCGCAAATTCTCAATTTGATGCAGGACTTACAGGAGCAGTTATCCCTGACCTACATTTTCATCTCTCATGACTTGAGTGTAGTCGAACATATTTGTGACCGGGTCGCTGTGATGTATTTAGGTGAAATTGTCGAGTTTGCGGATAAGGACAAGCTTTTCCAACTACCGCTGCACCCGTATTCACAGGCACTGCTGTCCGCTACTCCCATTTCAGACCCAGACGAAAATCGCGAGCGAATCATTTTGCGCGGTGACTTACCCTCTCCATCTAATCCACCGCAGGGCTGCAAGTTTCATCCGCGCTGCCATGCCTGCATGGACATTTGCCGAAAAGAAGCGCCGCCGTTACGGGAAGTAGATGGTAGGCAGGTTGCTTGCCATCTGTACTGATTTCGGTCTACAAATGACACAGTGGAGCCGCGGTAATTGTACGACTCTATATTTATGAATAACAGCCGGTATCCTAAGAGTATAGGAATACCGGCTGTTATTCACTCTATAAACATCCCTGTGTGGTTGTATATTTGTTCGAGTTTTTCCTGTCGTTCCCGAATATTTTCCTGATCTTTTTGGTGCATAGCCATCACAATTAATTGTGAAAGACTAAGGTGTGGCAAGACGTGATCTGAAAAAATCTCGGTATTTTCTCCGATAGTTAATGTAATCGTTGCAAGTTGCCCGATTGGTGATAAAGGTCGGTCTGTCATTGCAATTAAGGTAGCCTTTTGTTTTATTGCTTGTTCCGCCAAAACGAGAGATTCTTTCGAGTAGCGAGGCTGGGAAAATAATATCACAACCGAATTTTCTGTAAAATTGCACAATGTTTCCGGAATGTATCCGGTCGGGGATGAACCGAAGACATGATCACGAAGCTGATTTAAAGTGTAGTATAGCCAGTAAGCGGCAGTATATGATTCACGAAAGCCTCCAACAAAGACTCGGTCAGCTTTTATCAATAGCTCTGCTGTTTTCCAGATATCCTCTTCTCTTACTTGGTTAACTAAATAATCCAACATTCTTTTTTCGTGTTGGATAGAATGAGCAAATATATTGGTATCCTTTACTTCTTCCCTCTCAGAAATGGAAATCGATTGAGAAGAATGGTATTTGTAGCTAAGCATCTCTTCTCTAATCATTTTTTGCATCTCAGAAAAACTGTTTAAACCCAGCGCATAGGCCAAACGAATGACAGTTGTTTCACTGACACCGACTTCACGCGAAATCTGAGAAATCGTATAAAGCGAGCTCTGCTCCAGGGAAGTTACTAAAAATTCTGCAACCTTCTTTTGTCCGGGAGAAAGATCTGGATATTTCTCCTTGATTAAGTGTTGAAATGTCTTAGTTATCATAGACATCCTCCTTTCCTCTAATAGAATTTTATACTTCATTTAATATATATTAAAAAAATTTTAACTCCATATCAACTGAAATTTTTAAAACGGTTTTTAAGTTCCCAGCGAGTAGTTCGAGAGGGCCATAATGGAACGATCTTCTTGGATGAGATCGGAGACCTGACGCTGCATTTGCTGCAAAAGCTTTTGTGGACGCTTGAATACAGGGAGGTGGAGCGTGTCGGTGGTGTTACCCCTTCTTCTGCTCAGTCCTGTCGTATTCCGCCTGACAAATCAATTTTTTGCGTGCCAAGAAAGAATCGAAGGCAAGGCGGATAATATAGGCAGTAGTGTGATAATTCCGCATTTTTCTGGGTACCTCTGCTATACTATTCATGGTAGTGAATGTTTAGGGAAGTAGGTATTCATTATGATTTTTCTAGAAGTCATTTTTCCTGTCTTGCTGATTTTTCTTAGCGGCTATATTTTACAGCGCATTTTCAAGCTGGATCTCATGCCGATCTCTACGCTGGCGATCTACATTTTGACGACTGCACTTGTTTTTCGCACGTTTTATAAAACACAGCTCGATTTGCAATTATTTTACATTGTCATTATTTCGATGCTCCTGTTAGGTGCGCTGATCCTCATCACACTATTGACAGCGCGCTGGTTTCACTATGACAAGCAGCAGGAAAGCGCACTGATGCTGTCGACGGCATTCATGAACAGCGGGAATTACGGGACACCGATCATTCTTTTTGCTTATGGCGATGCGGGGTTTACGTATGCCGTACAGATCATGGTGCTTCATTCCATCATCATGGGCGTGTTCGGCGTTTATTTTGCCTCTAGAGGCGGCGGCGGGGTCGGTACGGCATTCAAGGCTATTTTCAAGCAGCCGTCCAACTATGCTGTCGTGCTTGCAGTTTTGCTCCAACAATGGAATGTGGTCATCCCGGATAGCTACTATCAGGCGATTGACCTCGTAGCACAGGCGGCAATCCCTGTCATTATGCTCATTCTCGGTATGCAGCTGGCGAATGTATCGGCGAGTACATTTGAGTGGCAGGGCCTTAGCGCAGCGAGTGTAATCCGATTAGTCGCTTCTCCTGTGCTGGCCTATTTGATTTGTTTGTTCTTCCCGATTGATCCACTTTTGCAAAAGGTTATCGTGATTTTGGCTGCGATGCCATCTGCCGCGACGACCGCGATTTACGCGATTCAGTTTAATATGCGGCCGCAATTTGTCTCCAGCAGTGTCTTGGTCACGACGGTAATCAGTGTCGGGACATTAACATTTTTGCTAAACCTTTTGCACTAGCTGGTAGGTCAGAAGGGAACATAAAACAGGGATCATCGGGGACCTAATTGCCAGCATAAGGCAGGATGTGGAAGGATTCATACGAATAGGACCAGTTATTACGGTAAACTGGCTCTGACCACATGAGAACGGTTCATATCACGAATTTTCAAAATTGTTGTTGTGCTAAGTAAATGATAAGCTTGTTGTATCGCCAAATAATTACATACCGGGCCTAGTTCCGTCTCAGGCGGAAACGGGGGAACCATTTTTGGGGTTAATTCTGTGCATACAGAAGGGATGCTACCTGCCATCCTACCCGTCAGCTAACCTCGTCGGCTAAAGCAGAATCTGCATACAAATTCTTTCCATCCGCTTATTTGCGTGCGAAAGACTGTAGCTCACTTTGGGCAATAGTCTGCATGGAATAAAGCTAATTTTCTTATACTTGTATGTTCGAGATTAGTCGACTCATTTGCTTGTGTCCGGAAATGGCCTTTCTGACGCAAGGGGTGTGTCGACTTTTTTCTGTTCATAAATAAAGAATGAAGAAGGAGTGTTGCGAATGATTTCCTTTCACAACGTGGAAAAGAGCATCGGGGATGTATCCATTATCAAAGGAATGGATCTTCAGATCGAGGCAGGAGAACTGTTTGTTCTAATCGGTCCCAGCGGTTGTGGAAAGACGACAACGATGAAGATGATTAATCGGCTGATTGAACCCTCTGCTGGAAGGATTGAGGTTAACGGGGCGGATATCTCCAAAGCCGATCCCGTGGAGCTGCGCCGCAATATTGGCTATGTGATCCAGCAGATTGGGTTATTTCCGCATATGACCATTGGGCAAAATGTAGCGTTGGTCCCAAAACTCAAAAAAATGGAGAAAGCTCAGTACGAAAAAAAGGTAGATGAGCTGCTGTACATGGTAGGGCTGGAGCCAAAGGTGTTCAAGGACCGCTATCCGGCGGAATTAAGCGGAGGGCAGCAGCAGCGGGTGGGTGTCATTCGGGCGATGGCTGCAGATCCTCCGATTATTTTGATGGATGAACCCTTCAGCGCACTTGACCCGATCAGCAGGGAACAATTGCAGGATGAGCTTGTCCGTTTGCAGCGAACAATCAAGAAAACGATCGTCTTCGTGACGCATGATATGGATGAGGCGATCAAGATTTCTGATCGAATCTGCATCATGAATAACGGCTCTGTCGCTCAGCTGGATACGCCCAACCGTTTGCTTCAGCGTCCTGCCAGTGATTTTGTAGCTGATTTTATCGGGGTCAAGAGGCTGCGAAAAGTCCAGGAGCTGCATGTGCAAGGTCCAAAAAATGCGCTCCCCCGGTGGAGTATTTCATAAAAGCGGGGTGTTGGAATGAGTGAATTCTTTCAATTTTTAATGGAGAGACATGAACAAATCTTGTCCTTGATTTGGGAGCATACCTACATTTCCTTGACTGCTGTTATTGCAGGTTTTTTAATCGCGGTTCCACTAGGCATCATACTGACACGGACAGAAAAGCTGAACAAATATGTGATCGGCTTTGTAAATATATTGCAGACCATTCCTAGTCTCGCGCTCCTGGGACTCATGATTCCGCTGCTCGGGATTGGTGTCTTGCCTGCGATTGTTGCCTTGTTCCTCTATTCTCTATTGCCTATGCTGCGCAACACGTTCACAGGCATTCGAGAGGTAGACCCGGCCTTAAAAGAAGCGGCGAGAGGAATGGGCATGACGAGCCTGCAAATCCTGTTTAAAGTCGAGTTGCCTCTTGCCATTTCGATTATTATGGGCGGATTTCGCACGGCAACTATCTTTACGATTAGCTGGGCTACACTTGCCGCTGTCATTGGAGGCGGGGGACTTGGCTATCTCGTTTTCACCGGTTTAGGAGTTGCAAATGATAGCATGCTTTTGACAGGAGCGTTGGCAACGGCTTTGCTCGCGACCATTGCTGATGTTATTACGCAGAAAATTCAGAAACTATGTACGCCCAGAGGCTTGAAGAGCAAGCGGGCAAACTGAGGGGGAAGCACACGAATGAGATATAGATGGATGAGTATCATGGTTATGGCTGTCCTATCAGCATTACTCGTAGCAGGATGCGGCGGAGGAGGTAACGTCGTCAAAATCGGGCATCAGGCTACTTCGGAGCAGACGATTATCGCACACATGCTGAAGCAGTTGATCGAGGCGAATTCGGATATAAAGACCGAGCTGGTCGGCGGCCTCGGTGGAACACCGGTAGTGCTCAAAGCCATGCAAAACAACGATATCCAGATTTCTGCCATTCGCTATGTCGGGACAGATATCACCAGCAGCTTGGGACTAAATGAGTTTAGCAAGGACCCGCAGGAAGCTTTTGATCTGGTGAAAAAAGGAGTTGCCGAAAAGTTTGACCAGATGTGGTTTCCGTCTTATGGATTTGATAATACCTACATCTTTACCGTTCGCAAGGATATAGCTGAGAAATACAACCTGAAAAAAATCTCCGATCTGGCCGCGCACGCAAAAGAGATGAATATGGCTTCCGATGCACCGTGGCTCGAGCGTACGAATGACGGATATCCCGCTTTCAAAAAAGAATATGGCTTTGCATTTGGCAAAACGACTCCGATGGATATCGGTTTGGTCTACAAGGCCGTCGATAAAGGCGATGTCGATATTGTCCTGGCTTATTCCACAGATTCACGCTTGAAAGAGTACAACCTGGTGACCCTGGAAGACGATAAGCACTTCTTCCCGCCTTATGGCGCTTCTCCAGTCGTTCGCAATGATACGTTAAAACAGTACCCTGAGCTGACCGAAGTCATTAACAAGCTGACTGGAAAAATAAATACGCAGACGATGACGGCCTTGAACTACCAAGCTGATATCGAAAAGCTGGATCCAGAAGAAATCGCCAAGAAGTTTCTGATAGAACAAGGTTTGATCAAGCCATAAAGGAGGTGGAGGCTTTGGAGTTGTTTGTTGGGACTATCGGCTATATGGCCAAGTACTGGACGCAAATTCTGGAGCTGACAGGAGAGCATCTCTACATGAGTGTCAGTGCGATTCTGATCGCGATTCTGATTGGAGTCCCGCTGGCTGTCTTTATGACACGTAATCGGACGGTTGCCGCGATCATCCAGACGAGCATCAATATCATTCAAACGATTCCGTCCTTGTCGCTCCTCTTGATTATCATGATCTTTCTCGGTCTTGGGTATAGCACGGCGATCGTGGCACTGGCGCTGTACGCGCTTTTGCCCATCATTCAAAATACGTATGCCGGTCTGGAAAATGTGGACAAGAACCTCGTTGAGGCAGGAACTGGGATGGGGATGACGCCACTGCAATTGTTAACCAAAGTGAAGCTCCCGCTTGCCCTGCCGATCATTTTGGCGGGAGTCAGAGTCGCTTCCGTCGTTTCGATAGGAGCCGCGACGATTGCCACTTTTGTTGGAGCAGGCGGACTGGGTGAGATGATCATGCGCGGAATCTCGACGACCGACGACCAGAAAATATTGGCAGGCGCGATTCCAGCTGCGATCCTGGTCATTCTCGTGGATATGCTGCTGGGTCTGATCGAAAAAAAGGCGGGCTACCGCATGCATACCGTTAAGACGCAAAAGTAAAAAACAACAGAAATAGCCTGGTCAATGAAACAACCCTTTGGCGAGGTGTGCACGAGGAGGGATCTCATGATCAAAAAGCTGGTTTGCTTGGGAGACAGTCTGACAGAAGGACTTGGTGTGAGTAAAGTGGCGGCGTGGCCTGCGTTGCTTCAAGCCCAGCTTCGTATCGAGGTGATAAACAAAGGTATTTCCGGGGATACGACTACGGGAATGCTGGGGCGATTTTACTCCGATGTGATTATGCAAAGCCCGTCTCACGTATTGATTATGGGCGGAGGCAACGACCTGTGGTGGGATGTGCCGATCAATGTGATGCTGGCCAATGTGTACGCCATGGTCAAGCAGGCGCTGCATCATCAGATTACGCCGATCATCGGGATTTCGAGTGCGGGCTTTAACCCTGCGAAAATGGATGCAAGCACCGTCTGGGAGCCGATCGGGGGCTATGAGAAGCTCTGTGAGGCAGGGCAGCATTACGCCAATCAGCTAAAACAAATGGCGCGCACTAATGCCTGGAGGGTTGTGAGTCTGCAGGACCTTTTCCTGCAAGGGGAAGGAACCGTGGATCACAGTTTCTACGAGGGTGGAGACGGTTTGCATCCCAATGAAAAAGGACACAAGAAGATTGCCCAGGCAATAGCAGAGAGCCTGATGAATCAAGCGATGGTGTCGTCCTGACGCGTGAACAGGATAGAAGAGGGTCTGATCACTAGTGGATCAGACCTTGTTTTCTGTGAAATCATCTACCATATTCATGCATAGCCTTTTCAGACCAAGGGTCGACTCCCGGATCCTGTCCTTCAGCCAATTGTTGAATCCGGGGCATGTAATGAGAATGAGAATGAGAATAAGGTTTCTGGTCGGCATTCAATAAAAATTTCTTTTGCAATCTTTTCATCGTGTATTTGTGTCATGAATTTCTCCTCTCTTCTTCTTCGGCTTCTTCTTTCAGGCGGAGCAGGCTGTCATCCCAAAAACAGTCGATATACTCCTTCAAATCGGCAAAACCTTCCCTCCTAAGTCGATAGTACCGTTTTGTTCCTTCTCTGCGAACGACAACAAGCCCGGATTCTTCCGGAACTTTGAGATGCTGCGATACAGCTGGAGCTGAAATGTCAAAATGTGAGGCAATGACGCTGGAGGTAAGCTCCCTCGACAGAGGTTTTTTATCCACAGGTTGGATAATCCTGGTGTAAGATAGTACCGTATAGAAACAGGTTGAAGAAACCAGTAGGGGCGGTAAAATGGGACAGTTTCCAGAAGAAAAGATCAGAGTTTTGCGTGCAGAGGACAAGGAAGAGTACGCGCGAATGCGCTTGGAAAGCCTTCGGGAAAGTCCTGATTCGTTCGGCAGTACGTATGAAGAGGTGCTCCGTGACAAGAATTTTGATGCCCAAATCGCAAAGCGCGTGCAGCCTGCAGACGATGATTTTACATTAGGGGCGTTCGAAGATGGCAAGCTGGTAAGCATGGCTACTCTCGAGCGGCTTTCCAGACGAAAAACCCGGCACAGTGCAGATGTCCTTTCCGTCTATACTTCGCCAGACTACAGAGGGCGTGGCATATCCAGGGCGCTTTTAAGCAAGCTGATTGCGATGGTCAAAGAACGTACGGACATCGAACAGCTCAAGCTGAAAGTTGTCACCGAAAATCACGGTGCCTACCAGCTCTATCGGTCACTTGGCTTTGAAGTCTATGGTACAGATAAACATGCGTTTAAGAAAGGCGACGTCTATTGGGATCAATATCTGATGGTGCTTTTTTTGTAAGAGGATTCTGACCCTCTATACCTTCATTTCTTCCTGGGATGGGATTGCCACCTGCGGTATATCAGATAAGCGAGTCCTACAAAACTTAAGTAGATGAGCAAGGTAACAAATGTCCGATGGAAACTCGTAAAAACTTGATCTCCTACTATAGAATAGACCAGCATAGTGGGAATTTTCCCTATAGCGGTAGCCAACGCGAATGAGAGAGGGGGAATAATGCTAATCGCTGAATAAACGTTAATGACAGGGGAAGGAATGATAGGAATTAATCGCGCGAAAAGAACGGCCACGAACGCATTGCTTTCAAAAGCGTTGGTAAAGCGATCTAATTGGTGATACTTTGCTAAAAAGCTTCTCCCTGCCTTTTGATACCCATAACGAAAGTATACAAACATCAGGAACGCTGATCCAAATGAGCCTGTCCAATTGATAAAGGCACCCCAGAGGGGGCCGAATTTTGCTCCCATGATTCCACCAAACAGTCCGTATGGAATGACAGGAAACAATCCAATGAAGACGGCCAAGGGAAACATGTAAGGTAGTAAAAACATATCCTGGCTTTTTAACCATGAAATAAGTAGATTGCTGTTTAAAAATCCGATTGTGAGAATAAGGGCGTAGATACCTAACAAAATCCTCATTTTCATGATGGCCAGCCTCCTCCTTTCATTATTTTCTACTTTGGTATTCCTCACACCTAAACTCTAGGAAAAGAATTGATATCCGAATTTTCGGCATCTTATCATCGCTTTATGATCCAACTTATCATAAATCTGTGAGCTCGCTACTATTTCGGGCACGTCCCATTTGTATTATCTTTGGTACAAAGGGGAGAGGATCATCATGGAAAAAATAAACATCGCGCAACATTTTTCACGGTTACAGGAGTCTTGGAGCTCCACAGTCGTAGGCGAGCTGAATGACAATGCCATCAAGCTTGAGAAGCTTCAGGGAGAGAGCGCCTGGCAACAGAACGATCAGAAGGATGAGCTGATCTTCGTTGCTTCCGGAAGATTGCTGATGATGTACCATGAGCGTAACATATGGGTAGAAGCAGGCGAATTGATCGTCGTGCCAAAAGGCATCGCGTACAAGCTCTTTATCCCAAACGGGGTCTGTCATGTGCTCATGATCGAGCCGCAAAAAGCAGTTGAACTCAAGAGATGTTCATGAGGTGTTCGCCAAAGAAAACGATTCTTCATTGCTTGTTATATAACGATCATAGACAGCTGTCATTGTCAGGTCATTTCAATTGCCTGAGTCTTGACGGCTTTTTTGTTATGTAAAAAAAGGATTGACTTTCTATCCTTTTGTTATGTAAATAAATAAAGATAGCTCCAACTCTTTTCGAGGTGATGAACGTTGGACGACGGAGTTTATGTGCTTATTAAAAAGGGAGACCCCGAGCACTTGCAAAAACGGAAATTCCTTCATGAAGATGAGTGCACGATCGGACGCAGAGGAAGCCAACTGAAGCCAGACATCGCGTTTTCCAGTCCGTATGTGTCCAGAAAGCATGCAGTGATTCGAAAGATCGGCAATCAATATACCATTTCTGATTTGGAGAGCAAGCATGGAACGGAGGTAAACGGAGTGGCGGTTCATCAGGCGCCGCAGCCCCTGTTTCACGGAGATTTGATTAGCCTGGCGAAAGGTGTGGTTGAGCTGATCTTCTTCGCGGAAGGAAGCGAAATGGACGTGACCAGAGAGTTTTCCTTTCCTTTGTCGACTGCCCCTGCATCGAAAGCAACCCCGGGCCTTTTGATCAATCTCGAACGTCGAGAAATCCGTTTGGATGGAAAGCGAATCTATTTAACCGGAAAAGATATGGACCTTCTCATGCTGCTGTACCAGCGTGCCAATCAAGCAGTCAGCTACGAAGAAATCATGGTGCTTGTTTGGCCGGAACGCCTGGTTAATACGGACAAAAGTGTCCCAGATGTCGGGCGCGCCGAGATCAATGCACTTGTCTACCGTTTGCGCAAACGGCTGGGCAGATATGGGGAAAAAGTAACGACCATCCCCCGTTACGGTTATATGTGGGAAGAGTGAAAGGGAGACGAGCCAGCGGTCTCCCTTTTGTCGTCAATATGAAGCGAAGCGACAGGAACTGAATACGGAAAGCATCGTATCGCTCGAAGCATTGAACGAGGCTCAAATCGGAGCAGCAAGGCATTGAACTGTCTTTTTAGTGGGTAGGAGCGAAAGCCAAGGCTGGTGAGAGGAAAAAGGAGAAAACCAGCTAATATT
>NZ_JBITPN010000037.1:0-90209 GCF_050467985.1 Brevibacillus sp. NRS-1366
TCGGTGTGGAAGCGTGGTAACGCGTGGAGCTGACGAATACTAATCGGTCGAGGACTTATCCACACTCTTAGCAAACATGCGTATTCAGTTTTGAAGGAATGACCTTCAATGTTCCTCGGTAGCTCAGTTGGTAGAGCAATCGGCTGTTAACCGATCGGTCGGCGGTTCGAGTCCGTCCCGAGGAGCCACATATGGAGAGTTACCCAAGAGGCCGAAGGGGACGGTTTGCTAAACCGTTAGTATGCGCAAGCGTAGCGAGGGTTCGAATCCCTCACTCTCCGCCATATGTATTTTAACCTCATAGTTTTATGGCGGTGTAGCTCAGCTGGTTAGAGCGTTCGGTTCATACCCGAAAGGTCGGGGGTTCGATTCCCTCCGCCGCTACCATCCTAAGTTGCGGTCGTGGTGGAATTGGCAGACACACCATCTTGAGGGGGTGGCGGGGCGACCCGTGCGAGTTCGAGTCTCGCCGACCGCACCATATGTTTTCTTATATTGCATGGCCCGTTGGTGAAGCGGTTTAACACAGCAGCCTTTCACGCTGTCATACAGGGGTTCGAATCCCCTACGGGTCACCATAGCACCCCATAAAGTGAAACGGATGATTTTTATCATCCTTCAAGTTGACGGGGCCCCTGAAAAGTACTCGGTGTTGCTACAAAGCTTCACTTCACATTTCGGGGTGATTTGGAGGCTTAGCTCAGCTGGGAGAGCATCTGCCTTACAAGCAGAGGGTCGGCGGTTCGATCCCGTCAGCCTCCACCACTTATTTAAACAAATCACTTACTATTGTCGCGGGATGGAGCAGCTCGGTAGCTCGTCGGGCTCATAACCCGAAGGTCGCAGGTTCAAATCCTGCTCCCGCAACCAAATTTTTCACTTGAATGACGCCGAAAATTCTTTTTGCTCAAGTGAAATGGGAGTGCCCTTGGGTGCAACCAAATATGGAGCTGTGGTGAAGTTGGAGTTCACGCCGGTCTGTCACACCGGAGGTCGCGGGTTCGAGTCCCGTCAGCTCCGCCATTTTTGTCTGAAAGAATGGCAACCTAATCATATGTATGGCTCGGTAGCTCAGTCGGTAGAGCAGAGGACTGAAAATCCTCGTGTCGGCGGTTCGATTCCGTCCCGAGCCACCACTTTCAATACAACTTTGCCGGTATAGCTCAATTGGTAGAGCACCTGACTTGTAATCAGGGGGTTGTGGGTTCAAGTCCTATTGCCGGCACCACTGTTGGGGTATAGCCAAGCGGTAAGGCAACGGACTTTGACTCCGTCATTCCTAGGTTCAAATCCTAGTACCCCAGCCATTTTTACGAGCCATTAGCTCAGTTGGTAGAGCATCTGACTTTTAATCAGAGGGTCGAAGGTTCGAGTCCTTCATGGCTCACCAGTTTTTATAACTAAAGAAGTAAAAGTACGATAGAAATATCGGCCTTTTCTGTTTTAGGTCCATGCGGGTGTGGCGGAATGGCAGACGCACCAGATTTAGGTTCTGGCGGGCAACCGTGGGGGTTCAAGTCCCTTCACCCGCACCATACTTTAACAGAAAGGTTTGCAGCCAGAGCAAACCTTTTATCATTTCAAATGCGGATGTAGCTCAATTGGTAGAGCGTCGCCTTGCCAAGGCGAAGGTCGCGGGTTCGAGACCCGTCGTCCGCTCCATATGTGCCCTTAGCTCAGCTGGATAGAGCGTTTGACTACGAATCAAAAGGTCGGGAGTTCGAATCTCTCAGGGCACGCCATTATTTCATATGAAATCGAAGAGTAGGAATTGGTCCTACTCTTTTTTTTATAATACCTTTCATAATTTTACAAATTTTAAGTGTTTTTTCCTTGTATCTCTTTATCTCATCTATTACTTTAGAATGAGGATGCATCTTTTGCCTATGTAGTTGCTGTTATACATTTGACTGAAGAATACAATGGAACAGGAGTTGTATCTGCATGAATCCAATAAAAGTGGAACAAACGCATCCTGCAGTCACGAAATTAATAGAGAATATAGAAAAAGTCCTGATTGGAAAAAGACCAGTCATTGAAATGATGGTTGCAGCGGTATTGGCTAATGGACATGTCTTGCTGGAGGATGTACCCGGTGTAGGAAAAACGATGCTGGTCCGCGCACTAGCCAAATCAGTAGGAGGAGAATTCAAGCGAATTCAATTTACTCCCGATTTGCTACCGACTGATGTAACCGGGGTAGCGATCTTTAATCAGAAGAGTCTAGAATTTGAATTTCGCCAAGGGCCACTCTTTGCCAATGTAATTCTGGCAGACGAGATTAACCGGACTTCACCTAAAACGCAATCATCACTCTTGGAGGCGATGGAAGAGCGTTCGGTTACCGTCGATGGCGTTACCTATCGTTTGCCTGAGCCCTTTTTTGTCATGGCGACACAAAATCCATTGGAGTATGAAGGGACATTCCCACTGCCTGAAGCGCAGTTGGACCGTTTTCTCATGCAATTACGTCTGGGATACCCAAGTGTGGATGAGGAGATGCGCATGCTGTCCAGGTTCTCCGACGCCAATCCATTGGAACAACTGGAACCAGTGATGACGGCCAAAGAGCTGGCACAATTGCAGCAACAAGTATCGGCAGTCAAGATTTCTGAGGGGATCAAGGAGTACATCGTCCGTCTGTGCCATCGCACGCGCGATCATCATCATGTTTACTTGGGAGTCAGTCCACGAGGCTCGCTTGCACTCTACCGGGCCGCTCAGGCACTAGCGTTTGTACGTGGACGGGAGTACGTTATTCCGGATGATGTAAAAGAACTCGTACCACTTATTTTTGCTCACCGGATGATGGTGAAGCCGGAAGCTCGCCTGGAAGGATCGACTGTAGAACGGATACTGACGGCGATCTTGTCTGAAACGCGTGTACCGGTAAGTTGAGGCGGTGACGCGGATGAGACAGCAAAGATGGGGCAAAGCCAAAGTAATTGGATTGGTCGTCGTCACTTATATTTTTGCCAAATTCCAGGGCGGATTTTCCAGTTGGTTTTTGTTTTACAGTAGTTTAGTCTTTTTGGTGTATGAAATGTTGGCCTATTTTTTGATGTTTTCAACCCTAGAGGTTGTACGTGAAATAGATCGGAACCGCTTGCAGGATGGGGATAACGTGATTGTCACCATTCGTTTACGACGCCGGATCTGGTTTCCGCTCGGATGGAATGTGGTCGTGGAGCCTTTGCCTGAGAGGCTTGCAGGCGTATATGAGCCACATCGGCAGTTGATATTCCCATGGTTTAAAAGGGAAGTAGAGTTTCGTTACGTCATTCCCAATTTGCCGCGGGGGCATTACCGATTAACGAATTGCATTGTAAGCGGCGGCGACTTTTTTGGCTTTTTTGAACGGCGAAAGGTTTTTGCACTCTCCCAAGAGTTTCTCGTTTATCCTGCTTATAAGGAACTGACGCATTGGGCATTGGGAGATGGAAGCTTTAGCGGGAATGTGCATGTTGCGCATCGGCGATCGGATGATGTGGCTGCGGTTCGCGGAGTGAGAGAGTATCATCGCGGCGACCGTCTCAGCCAAATTCATTGGAGGGCTTCTGCGCGGGGAACGGGTTTGAAAACAAAGGAGTTCGAGCATCAGGCGATGAATCAGGCCGTGTTTTTCCTCGATGTGGAGAACGCAAGCTACCGTGGTCAGCCTGCACAAACATTTGAAGCGGCTGTAAAGCTGACTGCCAGCCTGATAGCTTTTGCCAATCGAAATCAGTATCACTACGGACTCGTATATAAGCAAATGGAACGCGTATCGCTTTCGCCAGCGATCTCTCATGCCCATTTTCTTCGCGTGTTTGACCAGTTGGCGCGGGTTATGCCAGAGGGCAGCGAGCCTTTTGCAAAGGTTATTGGACGAGAAGCATTAGAGCAGCCTCAGGGAGTGACGCTCATCATCGTGACTCCACGTGTAGAGAAAGAACTGATCAGTCGACTCATCGCACTTTCGCAAAAAGGCAGGCGGGTACAATTGTTTTACGTACACGCTGAACACTCGCTCTCTGAAGAACAGAAGCGAGTGCTGCAACTGTTGAGCGCAAACAAGGTGACATGTACGTCTATCCACCTTGATACCAACGAGTGGATGCGGATCGGAGGTGCGTAGACTCATGAGCATGTGGAAACAACCAAAGATCTTGGAATGGGTCTCGGCCCTTTTTCTGTTCCTTTTGTTGCGAGAATGGCTTCTCCCCATGCAACAGCTGACAGATACAGGGATTCTATGGCCATTCTTTGTCATCGCGGCTGGAGTTCTGTTTATCGACGTTTGGATCCCGTATAGAGGGCTTACCTTACCGATCAAGTTGATTGGCCTTCTGTGGCTGCTGCATACTACCTTGTTTGACACTCCTTTTTTTGGAACCGAATGGCTTGTAGAACTATACGGAAACGTACTACGTGACCTTCCGTTGGCATTAAAGCAGAACTGGGCCGATATGTCTCTTGTATCACGCAATGCCATGTTTGACCTGGTGTTGGTCATTCTGTTGTCCATGCTGACGTACCTGGTGTTAGAGCAGCGGCAAGGCTTATGGTTTGTATTCCTAACAGAGCTGTATTTATGTGTGTTAGATACATTCCTTCCTTATGATGCAAGTGCAGGGATTGTCCGTACGTTAATCTATGGCTTCTTGCTTTTGGCCGTCAGTCATTTGATGAAGATGACAAGCATAGCGACCTTGGCTGGTAAGCGAGGGCGTGTTCTTGGGAATTCCTTGTTGGCATCGCTAATGATTATTGTCGTCAGTGTAGGGATAGGCTACGCTGCGCCCAAAAAAGACGCGAGTTGGCCTGATCCAATCGCCTTTTTGACGGGCAGTGATAAAAACGCACCTGTTGGGGTCATGAAAAAAGTTGGTTACGACAACAATGATGAGCGGCTCGGAGGTCCTTTTTTGCAGGACGATACGCTGGTCTTTGTTGCAACGACCAATGAACGCAGCTACTGGCGCGGAGATTCCAAGGATCTGTATACCGGGATAGGTTGGGAAAAAGGGAAACGGGAGTACGAATCGATCCTGGACCCACAGAAATACGAGTGGAAAGATTCTCTGTTTCACGGATTTGAGACCAAGAAAGTAAATGCTTCGCTGGAATTCAAAGGGCCGCAGCAGTTCGCAACGGTATTTTACCCAGGCCAGTTGAATAAGGTGAGCAATTATGCACCGCCGAATGCTACCGTGGTCTATGATCTTATACACCAGCAGCTGGAAGTGCGTGCCGGGAAAACGAATTTGATTCAGCCAGGGTCGAATGAAAAGTCTGTGATAGGACCCAATCCTTCGTTGTTAAAGCTGAATGAGTACCATGTAGAGGCAGAAGTCCCGATTGTCAGCGAAAAAGCCGTCACCCAAGCGGGAACGGATTATCCTGAGGACATCAAGGAGCGTTATTTGCAGCTGCCGGCAACATTGCCACCGCGGGTCAAAGAGCTGGCTCAGACAGTGACAAAGGACGCGAAGACCCCGTATGAAAAAGTGAGAGCAATCGAGAATTACTTACGCTCGAGTGGAAAATATAAGTATGAAACGAAAGATGTTCCTGTACCGCAAAACGGTCAGGATTTTGTCGACCATTTCTTGTTTGATAGCATGCGAGGCTATTGCGACCATTTCTCTACGTCGATGGCAGTAATGCTTCGTACCCTGGATATTCCGACACGCTGGGTAAAAGGGTTTGCCCCTGGTGAGCGAGTGGGGACAGATGGTCAAAACAACGAGATCATGGAGATACGTAACAAGGATGCTCACTCTTGGGTAGAGGTTTACTTCCCAGAACACGGCTGGATTCCTTTTGAAGCAACGAGTACCTTTATGTCTCCTGTTCGTTTTCATTACGACCTGCAAACAGAGCAGCCGCAATTTCCGATTCCATTGCCTGAATTGGGGAATACGACGACTCCAGATCGTGGGGATGGTCGCCTCGACCAATTGGAAGAAGGGGATAGTGCTTCTGGCAAACGCTTTTCTATTCCATGGCAGGTAAATGTTGGAGTCATTGCTTTGCTCGCTGTGGCGGGTATGGCAGCGCTGCGTCGCAAAAAGGACATTCAAGTATGGTGGCTGCGTCGACAAATGAATAGCGATCGGAGTACGCACTACAAGGAAAGATACAATCTGCTGATGCGTATGGTAGAGAGCATTTATGTACGCCGTCAAGCCGGGGAAACCTTGCGCGAATATGTAAGCAGGCTCACCATTCCCGGTGACAAAAGGCAGGATCTGCGTTATTTGACGGAGATGTACGAACGAGCGGTTTACGGCTTTCAGGAGATGGAACAAAAGGCACGCACAGTGGCAGAGCAACTAATAGAAAGATTGCTCCGTCAACTGAAGCCTTGAACAATGACGTCTCATCTGCTAGAATGACGATCAATGAGACTCGTATAATGATCAGGAATATGGCCTGAAAGTTTCTACCGCTCAACCGTAAATTGAGCGACTACGAGGAGAGCACTTCGGATTTTTGTACATGCAACCGCACATGTGTACACAAGCTGGGACGCTGCCTCCGTATGATTTTTCGGAGGTAACAGTCCCGGTTTTTTTGCAAATATGCGACAACTTCACATGTACCTTCATCCGGGGGAAGCGGAAACGTCTGGTTAGGTAACAAGCAGGTCAGCCGGCAATAAGCGTGGGCTGTAACTTGTGCGTCCTGTGCAATGCAGGAGAAGGGGGATGTCATGGACAAGTCAATGGAAATGGTCGTCGTACTTGATTTCGGGGGCCAGTACAATCAGTTGATCGCGCGTCGCGTCCGCGATCTGGGTGTTTACAGCGAATTGGTACCATTCAATACGCCTGTGGAAAAGATCAAGGAAATGAATCCAAAGGGGATTATTTTCTCCGGTGGTCCAGCAAGTGTCTATGAAGAAGGAGCGCCGAAGGTAGACGCTGCTATTTTTGAATTGGGCTTGCCGATCCTGGGTATTTGCTACGGTATGCAACTGATGAGCCATATGCTCGAAGGAAAAGTAGAGCGCGCGGGTAAACGCGAGTATGGTAAAGCAGAGCTTCGTTTGCAGCAAGAGCATGGCCTGTATGAAAAATGGGATGCGAGTGAAATCGTTTGGATGAGCCACTCCGACAAAGTAGTAGAGCTCCCAACCGGATTCCGCGTCGATGCAGTAAGCGATAGCTGCCCAGTAGCTGCGATAAGCCATCCTGAGCGCAAGCTGTACGGTGTTCAATTCCATCCAGAAGTTCGCCATACAGTGAAAGGATCGGAGTTTATCGGCAATTTCCTGTTTAATATTTGTGGATGTGAACCAACGTGGAGCATGACTACATTCATTGAGGATGAAATTGCTCACATTCGTAAAACGGTCGGCAACAAGCAAGTGCTGTGTGCATTGAGCGGCGGTGTAGATTCCTCCGTAGTAGCAGCCCTGATCCACAAAGCTATCGGAGATCAATTGACTTGCATGTTCGTTGACCATGGACTCTTGCGCCAAGGGGAAGCAGAGAGTGTAATGGAGACATTCGCTGAAAAGTTTTCCATGAAAGTAATCAAAATTGATGCTCGCGAGCGTTTCATGAGTAAGCTGAAAGGCGTTTCCGATCCAGAGCAAAAACGTAAAATTATCGGTAACGAATTTATTTACGTTTTTGACGAAGAGGCTGGAAAGCTGACAGACATGGACTTCCTGGCACAAGGCACACTGTATACCGATATCGTGGAGAGCGGAACGGCTACGGCTCAAACGATTAAATCGCACCATAACGTAGGCGGTTTGCCAGAAGACATGAAATTCACTCTGATTGAACCGTTGAAAACACTGTTCAAGGACGAGGTGCGCAAGCTGGGTACTGAGCTGGGCTTGCCAGACGAGATCGTATGGCGTCAACCGTTCCCAGGACCAGGACTGGGTATTCGCGTTTTGGGTGAGGTTACAGAAGAAAAGCTGAAGATTGTTCGTGAATCCGATGCGATTCTGCGCGAAGAGATTGCGAAAGCAGGTCTTGATCGGGAAATCTGGCAATACTTCACGGCTCTGCCGAATATGACGACCGTAGGCGTAATGGGTGATGTGCGGACCTACTCCTACACAGTAGGTATTCGCGCTGTTACTTCCATTGATGGGATGACTGCGGATTGGGCTCGCATCCCTTGGGACGTATTGGAGAAAATCTCGACACGGATCGTAAATGAAGTAGACAACGTAAACCGGATCGTCTACGATGTCACTTCGAAACCACCAGCAACCATTGAGTGGGAGTAATTAAAACACGGATGTTTACTGATAAGTAAATATTAACGTTCGTATTTTCGTTGACATTCGCTTTTGCACCTGTTACACTTCTCAATGTGTAAGAGGTAACATAAGAAGGTTCGTATATTCTTGGGAATATGGCCTGAGAGTTTCTACGAGGTCGCCATTAACGACCTGGCTACGAACAAAATGTCAACGGGATGCGGTTTTGTTAACGTGTAGGAAAGTTTAAGTGCTTCATCGTATAAAAGCAATCTTGCTTAAACTTCCCGGAACGCATAAAAACCTTCTGCTAAAACGCGGTCGTTCCTCTGTGAGGAGGCTTCGATAGAGGTTTTTATATTATTTTTGGAATAGTTCCCGGTGTGTTTTGTTTAAAGGCCAGGCGCATAATAGTAGCGTCTCGGCCTTTTTTTGCTTACCACAACCATCACAATGGGGGGACTATAGGTGCGGAAGTATTTTGAGTTCGACAAACTAGGCACCAATTACCGCCGCGAAATCATCGCGGGTATTACCACATTTTTAGCAATGGCATACATCTTGGCTGTTAACCCATTCATCCTTAGCGGTGCTGATCTGCCACCTGAACTGAAAGCAAACTATCCTGAATTCGGAGCAGTATTTACTGCAACGGCTTTGGCTGCTGCTATCGGTACGCTGTTGATGGCATTCCTCGGACGTTTGCCGATTGGACAGGCACCGGGTATGGGACTTAATGCATTTTTTACTTATACGGTTGTGTTGACCATGCAAATTCCATGGCAACAGGCACTTGCTGGAGTTTTCCTGTCTTGTACGATCTTTCTGATCCTGTCACTAACAGGTGTACGTGAGACAATCATCAAAGCGATTCCTCAAGGTTTGAAATATGCAGTATCAGCAGGAATTGGTCTTTTTATCGCTTTTATCGGCTTGAAAAATGCAGGTATTGTTGTAGCCAATGACGCTACCTTTGTGGCATTGGGACATCTAACCTTTTTTCATGAGGGAATGAAGCCAGAGGAAATTCTGGCTGCGAAGAATGCGTTGCTCGCTGTATTTGGTCTTATTGTTACTGTTGTTTTGCTCTCTCGTAAAATCAATGCGGGTATCTTTATCGGTATGGTGGTAACGGCAGTGGTCGGGATGATTTTTGGATTGGTGAGTCTGCCAAGCAGTATCGTTGCTCCAATTCCAAGTCTTGCTCCTACGTTTGGTGCGGCTTTCCAATACCTCGCAGATCCTTCCGCATTATTCACAGTGAACATGCTGATTGTTGTCCTGACGTTCCTGTTTGTTGACTTCTTTGATGCGACAGGTACGCTATTGGGAGTTGCCAGTCAAGCTGGTCTATTGAAAGAGGATGGCAATCTGCCACGTCCAGGAAAAGCGCTCGCGTCTGATGCGATTGCGGGTATGGCAGGTGCGGTTCTAGGTACGTCTACGACTACGGCTTATGTCGAGTCGACGGCGGGTGTAGCTGCGGGCGGTCGCTCTGGATTTACGGCTGTGGTAGTGGGCATTTTATTCCTTCTATCGCTGTTCTTCTTCCCGGTTCTCGCGATTGTTACGCCAGCAGTTACTGCTCCAGCACTGATCATCGTTGGTGTACTGATGGCTTCGCATATCGCGAAGGTAGCTTGGAATGACCTGGACGAGGCGTTCCCGGCATTCCTGACGATCCTGCTGATGCCGTTAACCTACAGCATCGCGACAGGAATTGCTACTGGCTTCATTGTCTACCCAGTCATGAAGGTGCTGAAAGGCAAGGCGCGTGAAGTACATCCGGCTATGTACGTCCTGTTCTTCGTCTTCCTGGCGTACTTTATCTGGCTGCGCGAATAGGAAATAGGAATCATAGATGAACGGCTTCCTGTCTTTGGACGGGAGCTGTTTTTTTGTGCGTAAGTCAATCATGTACTTGCTTCTCGCCCCGCATCTGCGGTATGATGGGAAAAATCTTTTTTAAGAGGGATAATCTTATGAGCGTTTATTACGGATTCCTTCAACAGCATCACCACGGCTAGAGCGTTTGTATCTTCGGAAATTTTTCCGCAGGTGCAAGCGCTTATTGTGCTTTGTGCCTGCGGTGGTGTTTATCAAGCCATGCGGGCATGAGCAGCCTTCGCATGGCTTTTTTGTTTGGAAAAATGAGAGCAGAAGGAGTGTTCAACCATGGAAAACGGAATACTGAGAAACGTAAAAGGAACCAAAGATTTCATGCCGCAGGAGCAGATGCAAAGAAATCGCATCCGCCGCACGCTCGAAAGTGTTTTTGAAGCGTATGGATGCAAGCCGCTCGACACGCCGATGATCCAGTATTACGAGCTCCTCGCTTCAAAATATGGCGGCGGAGAGGAAATTTTGAAAGAAGTATATCGCTTGAGCGACCAGGGAGAGCGGGAGCTGGGGCTGCGCTACGATTTGACAGTGCCGCTGGCGAAAGTAATCGGAATGAATCCAGAGATGCGAATGCCTTTTAAACGTTATGAAATCGGCAAGGTTTTTCGGGATGGTCCTGTCAAAACGGGGAGATTTCGCGAATTCATTCAATGCGATGTGGATATCGTAGGGACTTCGTCGATGCTGGCGGAAGCAGAATTGATCAGCATGGCCTTTGCCGCATTTGAAAAGCTGGGACTTGAGGTCTACATCGAGGTCAACAACCGCAAATTGCTCTCGGGCGTGCTGCAGGAACTGGGTGTTCCCAGTGAACGGGCAGGAGATGTCATTCTCTCTCTCGATAAGCTGGAAAAAATCGGTGTCGGTGGTGTTCAGGATGATTTGCGTGAGAGAAATGTGGAGGAGACCATAGTTGCAGCAATTACTTCCTTTGTGCAAAGCGGTGGACTCACACTGGAGCTGCTGGCGAAACGCTTCTCCTCATCGCCGTTGGTGCAGGAAGGTGCTGCCGAGCTCAGGCAGCTGTTCGCATATATAAAGGGAGCTGGGGTGAGCGGTGACGTTCGTTTTACTCCATTTTTAGCAAGGGGCTTGGGGATTTACACGGGAACCGTATACGAGATTTTCCTACAGGACAACAGTATAACTTCAAGCATCGGTGGTGGTGGACGATACGATGAGATTATTGGCCGCTTCCTTGGAGATGGAAGGGTGTATCCAGCCGTAGGCATTTCATTTGGCCTAGATGTCATCCTGGCAGCGTTGACGATGACCCCGAGCGTGCAGGAAGAGCGAGCGGCGGACGTATTGGTTGTGCCACTGGGGACGGAAGCAGTGAGTCTCGCATTAGCGAATCAATTGCGTGCCAGCGGAATGAAGGTCGAGCTAGACCTCTCGGGAAAGCGTCTGAAAAAAGCCCTTGATTATGCAAATAAAGAACAGATTCCTTTTGTCCTGATCTATGGGGAAAATGAGGTCAACAGCGGAAATGTAGTGATTCGGGATATGCGACAGGGAATCGAGCAGACGATGCCGCTAGACACGGTGCTGCAGTGGCTGGAGTCGGTATTATAAGAAGGTGTTCTTTTTTTCCAGGTTCCGGTAGGATAGGAGGAAAGGGAGGCGATGGCATGAGGAAATGGCTCTTCTTGCTCGGATGTACCGCGTTGATTTGGGGAATGGTTGCTCCTGCAAAGGCCAGAGACAAAACAGATTCCAACAAGACCGTTTACCTGGCAGACGTGCAGATTGATCCGGTAAAAAGGCATGTATCGGGCAGAATAACCATCACGTTTTGGCCCAAAGATCCAAAGCGCGCGTACATCCACCTCTATCCATATGCCTTTACAAGCGAACATAAGGGAACACAGTGGGAGCAACTTTTAGGCAAGCAACCGACGCTTGCTACGTATGATAGTACAAAGCTCTCAGTAGATGGAAAACCGGTAAACGCAAAGCGTACGGGAACGATTCTGGAGGTACCGCTGAATCTTGCAGGAGAGGAAGTTAGTGAATCGGTGCCAATCAATGTAGCCATGGACTTTGAACTGACACTCCCCTATAACGATGGCAGGATGTCCTATGACGATCACGCTATCTGGCTGGGAAACTGGCTGCCGATACTTGCTGTTCATGATGAAAAGGGCTGGCATCTGGACCCGTATGAGCCGATCGGAGATCCTTTTTACAGTGAAACGGCAGATTACGAGGTGGACGTGACGCTGCCGGCTTCCTATCAGTTGGCTAGCTCGGCAACCGATTCGACTGCTGCAGCAGACACCTTGGGATCCGGACAAAAGACGCATCATTTGCAAGCAAACGATGTCCGTGATTTTGCCCTTGTCATCATAGATTCGACTTATAGACGAATGGAAACCCAAGTAGGAGATACTGCAGTCAGAACGTGGTGGCGCAATACGGACAATGTGGATGACGTCAGGCATGTTCATGAAGCGGCAGCTGCCTCCCTGGAGTATTTCAACAGTCAGTTCGGGACTTATCCTTATCAGGAGTATGATGTGGTTCGTATCGGTGGAAGTATCAATGGCATGGAGTACCCGGCCATGGTATTTCTGGATGGCAGCCATTTCGTGCTAGGCGGTGAAAATGCGGCAGCTACTGTCGTGCATGAGACCGCGCACCAGTGGTTCTATGGATTGATTGGGAATGACCAAGTGCAAGAAGCTTGGTTGGACGAAGGGTTGACTGAATACGCCACACTAGCTTTTCTATCTGACCTATACCCGCTGATCGGGGCAGAGCGAGTACGGAAACGGTTGACGTATGGAACGATCGTCCCCGGATATGTAGGCAGCCATCTGCGTCCTTGGCAAGCGCTTGGTGCTTTTCCCGAAAGTCAGAGCTACAGTGATCTGGTTTACTCCCGTACATCCTCCATGCTCTGGCTGCTGCGGGAGGCATGGGGAGAGAAACGGCTGCATGAAGTGCTCCGTCGCTATGTGGAAAAATACAGCTTGGGAATTGCGGATGCAGAGGCGTGGGAGGCGATCTTGTCTGAAGAGGCAGGAGAAGATGCGGGCGCATTCATGGGTTATTGGATGAAGCTCGATATGAGCCAGCAGGAAAAGGCAGCAGCATGGCTGGAGAAGCAGCGGAAAACGCCAGAGAAGTAATCAAAGAGGATGTTCAAAAATTCCGGGAAGCTTTGCTGTCGAATTCGAACAGGCTCTTAAAGGCAGGGGATCGCCATGGGGCGAAAGAGTTGGGTGCTCAGTATAGTGGTGGGGGTGGCACTTGCCTGGTTTCTCTGGGAGAAGCCATGGACGGGACTGGTTGGGGCTGATGGTGTGGGTGCCAAGCCCGTGGAGCAACCACCCGCTGCTGTTACGTATCGTGCAGATGTGCGGATGGACATGAATGAACGGGTTGTAACCGGATCACTGGCTATACGTTTTGTCCCACAGGATGACAAGGCATATTTTCATTTATATCCAAATGCATTTCAACCAACAGCCGATTTGAGTGGGGGAAACTGGGAGCAAATTCTCGGCAGACAACGAGAGCCCGGTGGAATCACTATTACGGATGTACGAGTAGACGGACAGGCAGCCCAGGTCAACTACCAGGGAAAAACAAATACGCTGCTGCAAGTCCCCCTCATCGGCAAGAGCCCTTCCCACCAGACAGAAGTAGAGATGAATTTTCGATTACAGGTGCCTTATAACAATGGGCGTCTGTCGTTCAACGATCATGCCATGTGGCTGGGGAACTGGCTGCCGATCCTCGCGATCAAAGACGAGGCCGGGTGGCGACTTGATCCGTATACCTCCATCGGTGATCCCTTTTACAGTAATATGGCCAATTATCATCTGACCGTGCAACTGCCGGCTGGCTATCAACTTGCGACAAGCGGAATAGAAAGTGTAGCTGTCGTGACAAAGACCCGGCCAGAGAAGCAAAGCATGTACGAGCTGGATGCCTGGAACGTTCGTGATTTTGCCATGGTGATTATGGATGATACGTATCGCCAAACGACTGGAAAAGTAGGCGATATTACTGTAAATACATGGTGGCAGCAAGGTGATGATTCAGCGATCGTTAACCATCTGCACCAGGTCGCCATGCAATCGCTCGCATACTACAGTCAGGAATTCGGCATGTATCCCTATAAAGAGTACGATGTCGTGAAGACAGGCGGTTTTTTTGGCGGGATGGAATATCCTTGTATCGTTTTTATCCAAGACGATCTCTTTAATCGCAGTGATCCGATGGGCGATGCTGTCGTGGCGCATGAAACGGCGCATCAGTGGTTCTACGGGCTGGTCGGAAATGATGAAGTAAGAGAGGCATGGCTGGATGAGAGTCTGACTGACTATGCGACGATGGCTTTTTTGCAGCAAAGGGATGCCACTCGGGCACAAGGCTACATCCATCTGCGGCTCAGTCAGTCACGCGCTGCCGAGGCTTATGCGAAACGGGGGATGACAGCCTGGAATCGTCTAGAGCAATTCCCTGACTGGAAAAGCTATAATGAACTCGTCTATGGACGCGGGGGAGCCATGTGGTGGTCATTGAAAGAAGCGTGGGGAATCGAAGAGCTGCATCTGGTTTTGCGAAAATTTGTGGCAGAGCACCAGTACCGCCAGGCAAGCGGCAAGCAATTAGTGGAGATTTTCACTCAGGCAGCCCGAACTGATGCTACGCCTTTTTTTGATTACTGGCTGGGCTTGAAGCTGGACAGCGCAGCTCCGGCAGAAGAGTGGCTAAAGAAGGTTAAACACGAATGATAAAATGATACTCTTTTTGTAATGTTCGGAAGCGAGGTTGACAGGCAAACTTTCTCCCTGCTAAACTGAGAGTGTTGAATGAAACGAGTACGAATAGCCCAGGCGATGAGTACGGCAGGAAAAGCCGTTAGTCGGTTGGGTTTTCTTTTGAGGATACAAAACGGTCATGACCGTTTTGCTTGACCGCAAGCGGTCACATCCACTTTCATGAAAAACGTCGAGACGTTTTTCACAGAAAAAACGTAGGAGGCGAAGGGTGCATGGTCAAACCGTTGGTAGGAGTCATTATGGGCAGTACGTCGGACTGGGAAACCATGAAAGAAGCTTGCGCGATTCTGGACGAGCTGCAAGTGCCGTACGAGAAGAAAGTAGTGTCAGCGCACAGGACTCCGGATTTGATGTTTACGTATGCCGAGAGTGCTAAAAACCGCGGTCTGGAAGTAATCATCGCAGGCGCTGGGGGAGCAGCTCACCTGCCGGGGATGGTAGCGGCAAAAACAGAGCTGCCAGTCATCGGTGTGCCCGTCAAATCTTCCAACTTAAATGGCCTGGATTCGCTCTTGTCTATCGTGCAGATGCCAGGTGGAGTGCCCGTGGCGACTGTCGCGATCGGAAAAGCGGGAGCCATCAATGCTGGCCTTTTGGCAGCACAGATTTTGGGAATCAAATATTCGGACATCCAGGAGCGCTTTGTCGCTAGACGGGATGAAGTTCGAAATAAAGTGCTGGAGGCAAGTGAGCTGGAATGACAAATATGGATAGCAAAGTGATAAAACCAGGAGCAACGATGGGCATTCTTGGCGGAGGACAGCTTGGGCGGATGATTGCGCTTGCTGGACGAGCTATGGGCTATCGCTTCGTTACGATGGACCCGACTGAGGATGCACCATGCGCGCAGACAGCCGACAGGCAAATTGTCGCCAATTACGATGATGTAGAAGCAGCTATGCAGCTAGCATCTGTCAGTGATGTGATTTCCTACGAATTCGAAAATGTAGATGCCCAGGTAGCCGAAGTACTGGAAAGTCAGGCGTACGTGCCGCAGGGAAGTCGTCTCTTGCGCATTACGCAAAACCGCATTCGGGAAAAGACTGCCATCCGCGAGATGGGAATTCCCGTTGCTCCTTTTTGCGTAGTGAACAGCTTTGAAGACTTGCAGGCAGCCGTACAGGAGTTGGGACTGCCAGCCGTCATGAAGACAGCTACGGGTGGCTATGATGGGAAAGGGCAATGGGTGTTAAAAAGGGAAGCCGAGCTGAAAGAAGCTTACGAAACGCTGGCAAAAGCGGGGACTGAGCTGATCGTAGAACAATTTGTGCCTTTTCAAATGGAGCTGTCCGTCATTGCGGCACGAAATCCTGCAGGGGAGCTGGCTGTTTTCCCAACAGCTGAGAACATCCATCAGGATAATATTTTGCACCTGAGCATTGTACCAGCGCGTGTCTCTGACGAGGTTAAGGCCCAAGCAGAAGAAATGGCCCGTACGATTGTCGAAAAGCTCGATGTGGTGGGACTGATTGCTGTTGAGCTGTTTTTGACCGCCGATAATCAGTTGTACGTCAATGAGCTGGCTCCGCGTCCTCATAATTCGGGACATTACACCATGGACGCATGTGTGACCTCACAGTTTGAGCAGCATGTCCGGGCTGTTTGCAACCTCCCTTTGGGATCTACAGAGTTGCTCTCTCCCGTCGTCATGGTTAATATTTTGGGAGAGCACCTACAGCCTGTCCTAGACCGAATCGACAAGCTGCCGCGCTCGGCCAAGCTCCATTTGTATGGAAAGGCAGAAAGCAAGGCAAAACGGAAAATGGGCCATATCAATGTGCTGGCCCCTACTGTAGAGGAAGCGCTCACCCGTATCGAAGAGCTAGAAATTTGGACGAATAAAACGGAGGTATCATCATGATTGAACGTTATTCCCGACCAGAAATGCGTGCGATTTGGACCGAAGAAAACAAATTCAAGGCGTGGCTGGAAGTAGAGATTCTCGCATGTGAGGCATGGTCCAAGCTGGGGGTCATCCCGGAAGAAGACGTGAAAAAGCTGTGGGAAGGCGCCAGCTTTGACATTAACCGTATTTATGAAATCGAGGAAGAAACTCGTCATGACGTAGTGGCGTTTACTCGTGCGGTTTCGGAAACATTGGGCGAAGAAAAGAAATGGGTACACTACGGACTGACTTCTACCGATGTAGTGGATACCGCCCTTTCCTACCTGCTTCGTCAGGCGAACGAAATCCTGGAAAAAGACATCGAAGACTTTATCGTCATTTTGGCTGACAAAGCCCGCGAGCATAAGGATACCGTTTGCATGGGCAGAACCCACGGTGTGCATGCCGAGCCTACTACCTTTGGCTTGAAGCTGGCGCTGTGGCACGAAGAAATGAAACGCAACCTGGCTCGTTTCCAGGCGGCTAAAAAAGAAGTGGCTTACGGAAAAATTTCTGGAGCAGTAGGTACGTATGCCAACATCGACCCGTTCGTGGAAGCGTATGTTTGCGAAAAGCTGGGACTGTCTGCAGCGCCGATCTCTACCCAAACCTTGCAGCGTGACCGCCATGCCGAATACATGGCAACTTTGGCACTGATCGCGACCTCTTTGGAGAAATTCGCAACAGAAATCCGCGGCCTGCAAAAGAGCGAAATGCGCGAGGTGGAAGAAGCGTTTGCCAAGGGACAAAAAGGTTCCTCTGCAATGCCTCACAAGCGCAACCCGATCGGAAGCGAAAACATCTGCGGTTTGGCTCGCGTCATCCGTGGGCATATGCTGACGTCGTATGAAAATGTCTCCCTTTGGCATGAGCGGGATATCTCCCATTCTTCTGCTGAGCGCGTGATTTTGCCAGACGCGACACAAGCGCTGAACTACATGCTGCGCCGCTTCATGAACATCGTGAAGAACCTGACTGTTTTCCCAGAAAACATGAAGCGCAATATGGACCGTACTTTTGGTCTGATCTACTCCCAGCAAGTCATGCTGAAGCTGATCGAAAAAGGCATGAGCCGCGAGCAAGCATACGATACCGTACAGCCGCGTGCGATGCAGGCTTGGGAAGAACAGCGCTCTTTCCGTGCGATTGTGGACGAGGATGCGACAGTGAGCTCCACATTGACCAAAGAAGAGCTGGATGAGTGCTTTGATTATCGCTACCACTTGAAGCATGTGGATACAATTTTCAAGCGTCTTGGTTTGCTGTAACTGAATTTGAATAAGTGAGGAACGCTCCCGTTGTATTCGGGGGCGTTTTTTTGCATATAGAAATATGTCAATATTTCACCGGGCAAAAACATCTTGGTTACACATTCCCCACACAGGAAGCTTTCCGCTAAAACGTGTCGCCCATCAATGAGAATAAAAAAATTAATCGACCTGTTACCAAAAACAGGTAGGGACGTCTAGTTTTGTAATTACCAATTCAACGCTGCATAAAAGTCGAAATCATTGCCACGGTTTAATCTCCAGTGGGGGAACGTTACTTTTCCAACTGGCTGGCGCTGCCACAAAGGAGGAGACGCTCCCTACTCAATTCGGGGCGATCTACCAATTCTCCGATAGCTGTATGGAAGAGAAGTGTCGACGACGAAATCTCATGTATTTACAATTATGTAATATTAAACCATTATATTAACAAAGGGAGATGAGAATATATGTTCCAAAAAATTTCCAACTTGTTCGGAGTAACTCCGATGTATGTACCTTGCGATGATTCTGGGTTTATTTCTAGCTCTAAGTACATTTGCGAATATAATACATCGTTCAATTGCCCGGGAAAAACATATGTCAAGTACACTTACGACACAAGAAACGGCGAAAGATGTTCCGAGTCTTATGTCAGATGCTGCTAGGATTGGACAGGCAGCAGCCAATTGAAAAAGTGTAATGGTTGCAGAAAAGGAGCGCCTGACTCGACGGCCTCCTTTTCATGATTTGCCACAGAAATCGTCGATGTAATTTGTGGGGGAAGATATGACCATTGCGTACATAAGTGTAGCTATAGGATGGGCTTTTTTAGCGATTCGGCTCGCGTTCTGCATGAAAAAGCTGAAACGTGAAGTATCTATTCTTCCAGAGCCTCGCCAGATGCACATAAAAAATAAATGGATGGGTAATAGCATTCATGAAATAGTAGATTTGCCCGAAACAGTAAAAGCAAGGCATGCGGTTTTGTTGATTTCATCACCTACATGTCCACCCTGTCATGAGGCATTGGCTGACTTTCTAAACCAGAATAAAAGGCTGCAAATACCGTTTACCTGTCTAGCCGAGGCAGATCATGTTGAATACTATGAAATGTTCTGTCATGACTATGGAGAGCAGGCAGAGATCGTCCCGATTAAGAAAGAGCTATTGAAAAGGCTGGGGATCAAGAGGTTCCCCACGTTTCTAGTAATCGACAATAACGGCATTATTTTACGCGACTTTTTATTGGTTCATTATTTGATCAAATTTGTTGAACAAATGTCTATACGCGTGCAGACCGGTGAACAGGATGGACGGTAAATATTTATGGAAAGCATTCGGATATGTGTGGAAGCAGGGGAAATGGTGGCTGGTTCTATCCGTTATACTTAGCACGACAGTCGGTTGTTCCCCGTTTCTCACCTTATGGGTAGCCAAAGAAATCATTAACGAGGTAACACGTTTCATTCAGGGAGATACGAAGGAGTACCTCGTCTTGTTCTGGTTATTGATTGGACAATTCATGCTGACCCTCTCTATGTCGGCAATCACCAATATACGGGAGTATTTTGACAAGCGGATGGAATGTACATTGGACTATGAGGTACAGCAATTGATTCTGGAAAAAACCTCGGCAGTCTCGATCATCCGTTTTGATTTGCCCGATTTTCACAATCACTTGCAACGAATATCCGGTGGAGGAGCAAGGCTTCTATCTCCGATACGAAGTGTCATCGATATGGTGCAGTCTGGATTTAACTTGTTTTCCTATGCAGCTTTTTTACTAGTGATCGATTGGCGTCTGGTGATTGTTAGCCTTTTGGCGGCAATTCCGTTTTATTACATTCAAGCGAAGCTCGGTCAGAGTAGATATGCCTTGCATGTTGCGCAAAGCTCGGTGGCTCGAGAGGCTGAGTATTACAAGTATCTGCTACAGGATCGCAGGTCGGTAAAAGAAATCAGGCTATTTGGGCTCGCGTCGCTTTTCCGCGCGAGATGGGCGGAAAGGTTCTGGAAAAATGCCAAAGAGCAGCTGAATTTGGAAAGGAAACAACAGAAAGCCGAAGTCGGTATGGAAGGGTTTTCAGCACTGTTTTATATGGGAATGGCTGTCATTCTTATATGGTTGGCCCGTACAGCTAAAATGGGTATTGGGGAGTTCATTGCCATCATTCAGGCTATTCAGGGCACTCAGGGAACCTTCACCCGGATGTCCATGCTGTTGGCCAAATTGTACGAGGAGAAGCTTTTTCTCAAAGACTTTTACCAATTCTTTGAACACGAGGAATTACAGCTGCCAAGCAAAGAAAGAAAGCAGCAATTCCCTTCACCGATTCAAAAAGGAATAACCTTTGAGAATGTCTCCTTTCGCTATATAGGAGGGGAACACGATGTTCTGGAAAATATCTCATTTCATGTTAATTATAAGGAAAAAATTGCTATCGTCGGTCAAAATGGCTCCGGGAAGACCACGTTGATGAAATGCCTAATGGGTCTTTATCCACTCTCACACGGTCAAATCATGATTGACGGCAGAAGCATCCGGGATATTGACGAAACACAGCTGCGCAATAACCTCACTGTCATATTTCAAGATTTCATCCGCTATGACTTATCGGTCAAAGAAAACATTGCAATCGGGAATATTGCCGAGATGGATTATATGGACAAGGTGAAGCAGGCTGCAAGATTGAGCGGGGCGGATTCCTTTGTTCAGCAGCTTCCCCAAGGCTATGAGACTTATTTGGGGAGAATGTTTGTGGACGGAGAGGATCTCTCTGGCGGACAATGGCAAAAAATTGCACTAGCACGGGCCTTGTTCCGCGAAAGCCAAGTTATCATCCTGGACGAGCCGACAGCCGCGCTGGACCCGATTGCTGAAATGGATATTTTCAACAAGTTCAAGCTGCTTAGCGAGAACAAAATCGCGATATTTATTTCCCATCGATTGGCTGCAGCGAGAATGGCGGATCGAATCATCGTCATGAAAGAAGGGAAAATAGTTGAAATAGGAACGCACGAACAATTGATGGCTCTTGGACAGGAATATTTTCAAATGTATCAGATGCAGGCCCAATGGTTTTCTTCAGAAAAGGGAGAGAGGGAGGTGGTGGGATGGAGGAATTGACGCTAATTGTCCGTATCTTTCTTGGAACCCTTTTGCTGAGCACCAGCGTCAGCAAATTTAGAAATCTGGAAGAACACATGTTGATCATAAAGGAGTACAGGCTGCTCCCATCCTTTCTTCTTTACCCATTTGCTCGTATAGAGTCCGCTTTTGAGCTCCTGACAGGCGCGCTGCTGTTTTCAGGAGTGTTCCAACAGACGGGAGCCATGCTTGCAGGCTTACTGCTCACGATTTATTCAGTAGCCATTGCAGTCAACTTGCTTCGCGGGCGAAGGGATATCTCTTGTGGCTGCGGCGGAGCGGCAGGTGACCATCCGATTTCCTGGTGGCTGGTGGGGCGCAATCTTTTGCTGCTGATTATGAGCGGCTGGGTATTCACCAACCCATCCCAATGGGGAAGTGTCGAAAATATATGGCTGGGCGAGACTTCCCAGCTATTTCATCCCCTCGTACTCCAGGACATGATGACAGCCTGGCTCGCATTGCTGTTTTTTACGATGGCAACTGGACTTTGGGAGATGTACAGTCGATTCCGAATCGGTGACAAGCAAATAAAAACAGCAACACTCGCAATTGGAGAAAAGGCTCCCGTTTTTCGGGAAAAAGATCAGAATGGAATGGTGGTACAAGTAACAGAGCTTGGTGAAAAGCATACATTCATGCTTTTCACCAACGATACTTGTGGGACGTGCAAGGCGGTTATTCCAGAATTGCCGCATGTATCCAATCGTTACCCTGATGTAGCAGTCATTGTTGTCTCCAACCCCATCTATTATGAAAAGGGTTTGGAAGTGCCGCTTGGTATTTCTCTTGTACGTTCAGATGATCTCATGAGCAGGTTCTATATTCAGGTTGTTCCTACCGCTGTGCTGATTGACAACACTGGAACGATTGTCGCGATTAAACAGGTGTCGGCTTTTCAGGATATCGTGTCGATGTTTGAGAGCCCAGTGGATAAGGTGGGGTAAGGGAAATATGAGTATGACCATCCAAATCAAAAATCTGACCAAAACCTACAGCGGCGATGGTGTCGTGACCATTGCGCTGCAGGATGTAAATCTTGCGCTTCACGAGGAGGAATTTACTGCCATCGTCGGTCCATCCGGTTCGGGAAAATCTACGCTATTGCAATTAATCGGAACATTGGATGCACCGACTGCGGGAACGATTCATTACGACGCTGTGGATGTCTGCAAGCTGAAAGGAAAGACGCTTGCGGATTTCCGCTTTGCCAGTATCGGCTTTATTTTTCAGCAGTTTCATCTGCTGCCGACGCTTACCGCTTTGGAAAATGTCATGTCCCCCTTGTTTCCACGCAAGGTTGGATACGACAAGAAAAACAGGGCGCAGGAGCTACTGGACTGGGTAGGGCTTGCCCATAAGCAGGATGCCTTGCCCTCCCAACTATCGGGTGGGGAGCAGCAGCGCGTAGCGATTGCCCGCGCCCTGGTCAATCGGCCGAAATGGCTGCTGGCAGACGAACCGACAGGCAATCTCGATACGAGCAATGGGGAAATGGTCTTTCAACTGTTGCGGAAATATCAGCGGGAGCACGGAACCGGGATCGTCTTTGTCACGCATGATAGGCATTTGGCCAGCCAGACAGACAGGAGGATCGAGATGCGGGACGGCGGCGTAATAGCTGATACAATGGGGTGAGCCAATGATTCGCTATATATGGAAAAACTGGTGGCGTCACCCGGAGCGGTTTGTCTTGCTGCTCGTCGGCATGCTCATCATCAGCTCGACGCTCAGCTATTTTGTGGGTGTCACCGAGAGCAACAACGGGACGACGCAGGAAATTTTGCAAAAGCGCTGGAAGGCGGCATACCATATTGTGGTTCGACCGGAAGGGACGCGCAGTTTGACGGAGCAGGACCAGTTGTTGGAGCCGAACTATTTGAGCGGGCTGTACGGAGGGATTAGTCTTGACGATTACACCCGGATCAAGAGCATGCCGGACGTGGAAGTTGCCGCTCCACTGGCGCCTGTCGGATATTCAGGGACGTCATTTTCTTATGGAAAAGTAGAGAGGCCAAAAAAGTCGGGGATCTATCGCCACTTTATGGCTATTTATAACGATGATGGCGTGCAAATCATTCCACGGTATGAACGCACTCGTTATTACACGCAAGGGTCTTGGAGCATATCCAGTGAAGAACAGGAGGCGCTCCAACAAGGCGTGCTTGAGCCATACGGGGTGGAGACATGGATACTTGGGCTTGCCGGATTCTTCAATCAGCTTCTGGTGGGCATTGATCCTGAGGCAGAGGCCCGTCTGGTCGGTTTGGATCAGGCTGTCGTACCGATCGGAAAAAGCCGCTATTTTACGGAGAGGGACAAAGCAGACACAACGGATGCCGGGGATGGAAGAAAAGTGACCAGGCTCCCCATCCTGATGAGCAACCGGATGGATGCCAACTTCCGATATGTGAGTAGGTATGAACGATTGAAGCTGCCGTTTGCCACCAAGGATGTGGCTGATCGGACCATGCAAGAGATCAAAAACAAAGGCGGCGCGTCGTATCTGGATCAGCAGGAGACGGAGGGAGAGCCACTCGAATACTCCTTTGATTCCACCGAAGCACATGCGCTGCTGCTTGCGAGTCTATCGGGGATCGATCCACAGACGGGAAAGCCGTTTTACCAGACAAACGATCATCGTGCGCGAATAAGTAATTTCTTGGGGGAAAAGCCTAGCCCGCTTTCTTTTAGGAAGGCTGCTAGTCCCTATCCGGAACGCTGGCAATACGCTTATAGCGTCCGTGCGATTGAACCGAATATCCCACAAGACATTCGCGAGCATTATTTATATACGCAGGATGATTTTCGTTACTCTTTTCGTCCCATTCAGTTCGTAGACAACTGGGACTGGAGCCACTATATGGAGCCTTATTGGATAGGCTTTTACGACCCGCAGAAGCTGGCGATTACCAAAGATCCGGTCAACGAGCTTCCCATGGAAACGTATCGTCCGGCGGAGGCTCGTCTGGTTTTGGACAAAGACGGCAAGCCGCTGAATCCATCTGTCCCTGTGCAGCCGACCCTCAATCCGTTTGGGCTGCTCACCAGTCCGCCATTGCTGCTGACGACAATTGACGCGGCGGGGCAGCTGATGGGGGACAAGCCGATTGCGGCGATTCGCCTCAAGGTAAAGGGAGTGGACAGCGTCAGCGAAGCTAGCCAGCAAAAGCTGGAGGAGGTGGCGAAGGAGATTAAAAAACGGACAGGGCTGGTTGCCACTATTACGCTTGGCTCCTCACCGCAGCCTGTTCTTGTGAACGTACCGGCCAACGGCAGCTATGCGGAAATGGGCTGGCTGGATCAATTCTTCGTGAAGCTTGGCACCGTATTTACGCTATTCCTCGAGACGAAGCTTGGCTTTTCAGGGATCATGGGCATTGTGATGCTCGTGGCCGCTACGTACGTGTTTGCCACCAATCTGGTGACACTATACGCCAGAACGGGCGAATTTGGATTACTGGTCAGCGTAGGCTGGCGTCCTGTGCATGTAGTAGGCGTTATCTTTTTGGAAGCCTGCCTGCTAGGCGGTGTTGTCACCCTCATCAGCTGGGCCATTGTGGGGGCAGTTGTTCTGCAACAGGGGGCCAGTGTTTCCATAGGGCGGGTGTTTGGCATCGGCTTGTGCGGTGTCGCCATTTACGTCCTGGCAGCGGTTCCAGCAGCATTTATGGTGGGCAAAATTTCTCCGGTAGCCATGCTGCGGACAGGGGAGCTTACGCCAGGCTCTCGCGGGATGATTCGTGTCCAAGGTATCTTTTCGTTGGCCTGGGGCCATTTGCTAGCCCGGTTCCGACGGAGTCTCCTCTCCATATTTGCGATGGCTTTGCCAACCGGGCTCTTGGTGTTTTTCGGCTTTGTCACCTTCCGACTGCAAGGGATGATGTATACGTCTTGGCTGGGGCAGTATATCGCGGTCGAGATCGGGCAGGCGCATTACGTAGCTATGATCCTCGCACTGGTAATCGCTGTCCTGACGACGGCGGAAATTATTTGGCAAAACGTCCAGGAGCGAAAAGCGGAGCTGCTGCTGCTCAAAGCGATGGGCTGGCGCAGCGGAGCGATTTTTCGCCTGATTCTCTGGGAAGGGCTGCTTTGCGGGTTGCTAGCGGCTGTTTGCGGGATAGGGCTAGGGGTGTTAGTGATTCTAGCGCTGTATCGGCAGTTTCCGGTGGAAGACATCCTGCTGCTCTTGAGTGCCGGGCTGATACCACTCCTTGTTGGGATGCTGGGTGCTGTCCCTCCGGCCGTATTGGCGGTGCGCTTTCGTCCGGCAGAAGGGCTGCGCGGTTCACAGGAAAACCGCAAACAGACAGAGCGGGTGCTGCGCGTGATGATGGCGGTGCTCCTCTTTTGTAGTATGGCGGGGGCCACTGTCAGTGCGATCCGGCTATGGCAAGCTCCTGCGTCACAACAAGAGATTGTGTCCGGGCAAGGCCCCACTGTACAGCCTGTGCCATCGAAAGATCCAGCTTCGACAGAAGGAGGTTCACCTCAGACAAGAGAAGGGGCGTCGCCCAATCAGAAGGAAGCCCGAGCAGGTGAGGCAGGACTGGGCGACCTAATTGACTTTGTTCCTCAATCCGTACCGGACGGCAGCAAAGCCACCTACCATCTGTCGCTGCGAATGGACCCGAACGGTACATTTTCAACTGAAGCGACGATCCAGGTGGAAAATCGCTCGCAGGATACGTGGAATTCGCTCGTGTTTTATTTTATCCCCAACGTGTTTACGAAGGAAAACAAGCCTGATTCGGTAAAAGGGAACGCCGATGTGCGAATTGTTAACGTCGTGCTGAATCAAAAGCAAGCGAAGTACCAGCTTTCACACGACACGCTAGCCCTCCCGTTAGAGCAAAAGATGGCTCCTGGGGAAAAGCGAGAGGTGCGAGTCGTTTACACATTCACCGTACCGGAAGACGGGCTGCGCTTCGATAAAATGGGCCAGCGTTACTTCCTTGCCCAGGCATATCCGATGCTGGCAACCTATCACAATGGGTGGAACAAACAAGACTACCAGGTGAATGGCGAATCTTACCATACGCGTCATGCGGATTTTACGCTTCACTACGAGGTGCCACCGGGGTATCAGGTGATCACCTCCTCGGATGAGGATGGAGCAGAAGCGAAGCTGTCAGGGGAAGTAACTGTCGCCAATATCCGCGAACTGTATGTGGCGGTGGTAAAAGGGGTAGAGTCCCTTTCCCAAGAAGCAGGTGGGGTACAAATCCGGGTGTTTGGGGAGAAGGCCAAGCAAAAGCAGCTGGAAGCAGCGCTGAAGACAGCAACGGAGGCACTCCCGTTTTTCTCCAGTAAAATCGGGGCGTATCCCCACAAGCAGCTGGATATTTTGGTGGATGGACGGGTGAACATGGAGTACCCCGGCGTGGTGACTGTGACGGCACAGGAAGATGTGGTGTCATTGAGACAGACGATTGTCCACGAGCTCGCTCACCAGTGGTTTTACGGTGTGGTGGTCAACGATTCCTACCAGGAGGGATGGCTGGACGAGGGGTTTGCTGAATTGGCCAGTGCGATGTTTTTTATGGATCACGACAAGAAAAGCGAGCAGGAAGTATGGGCGAAAACGAAAACAGCCGCTCAGTTGGCCCATGGGAAGCCTTCCAACCTAGCGCTGGACGCTTACGACGGACAAATTTACGGAGCCTTTTATGCTGTGCCGTCGCTGCGTCTGTGGGAAATGATCTCGACTTTTGGCGATGTGACGGACGGGTGGCGTTTTTTGCAGGTTTATTACGAGCAGTACGCTTACAAACAAATCGACACCAAAGAGTTTGTCCGTTTTGCCACCAGGTACTTTCCCGTGAAAGAAAATAATTTTTCAAGCTGGCTCCAGCTGTAACGAAAAGGGCAGCGCTCTCGTACTTACCTAGTGCGAGAGCTTACAAGCACTCTATAGGTACCTTACAAAAGTGTAAGCTTCTTGAAAGTTAACTCGATGGTTCCCATTCTGCTTCCGTTTTAGAATGAAAGCAACTCATACGGATCATGAAATGGGAGATCAATGATGAAGACTGCACTTATTTATCCAAAACTAAATCATCAACAAATTTACGAAGAATACTCTGCCAAAATATATCGCTACTTCCGCTACCGCGTGAAAAACGTATGGGATGTGGAGGACTTGACCACAACTGTTTTTATCAAAGTGTACTCCAAGCTGGAGCAGTATGACGGTCGTCATCCGTTTGGAGCCTGGATTTTCCGTATTGCCCACAATTCCTTGATCGATTACATGCGAAAGAAGAAGGAGTGTCCGGTAGACCAGGAGACATTCCTCACGATGAAGGCAACGGATAAGCTGCCGGAAGAGTGCCTGTTGACGCAAGAATCGACTGCCGTGCTGTGGCAAAAGGTACATACCTTGACAAAGGATCAGCGCAATGTCATTTCGCTTCGCTATCTGGCAGATCTGAGAATGAATGAGATTGCAGAGATTCTGGGAAAAACAGAAGCATCGGTAAAAATTCTACATTTCCGGGGAATTAAAAAACTGCAGCAAATGATGACGGTGCAAGGCTAGGGGTGGACAACAGTTCCACCCTTTTTTGGTATAGTAGAGAGTGGAATATGGAGACTCAAAATAGGAGGCGTACGATTGATGTCAACCATTATGATTGTTGAAGACGACCCGAAAATTAACCAATTGCTGCAAAGTCAGTTGGAGAAATATGGTTTTTTCACCGTTAACGTTGAGCATTTTGATCGTGTTATGGAGGTGTTTACCCAGACGCGACCAGATCTAGTGTTGCTAGATGTGAATCTGCCCAAGTTCGACGGTTTTTACTGGTGCCGGCAAATGAGACAGGAATCCAAATGCCCGATTCTGTTTATCTCTGCCCGTGAAAGCAAGATGGATCAGGTCATGGCACTGGAAAATGGGGCGGACGACTACATTACCAAGCCGTTTGATTACGATGTAGTGCTCGCCAAAATTCGCAGCCAATTGCGTCGTGCATATGGCTTGTATGCGCCTCAAGAAGGGGAGCGGACTGTAGAGGTGGCTGGCCTCAAGCTGTTTTTGGAACGGATGGAGCTGAGCATGCAGGAGGACAAGGTAGAGCTGAGCAAAAAGGAAGCCCTGCTGCTGGAGGCATTAATGAATCAGTATCCACGCGTGGTTAGCCGAGAGCGTTTGTTGGAAAAGCTGTGGGATGAGCAGTTTGTTGATGAAAATACGCTGAACGTCTACATTACACGCGTGCGTGGCAAGTTAAAAGATTTAGGGCTGGAAGGAGCGGTGGAGACGGTTCGTGGTTCCGGCTACCGCTTGCGGGCAATCTGGGAGGATGGGCAATGAGACTGTTCCTTCGGGATCAATGGGCGTTTGCCGCTTTTTTTCTCGTCCAGCTTATTCTATTGATCTTGATCTTTGCCTTGGACGGGTATTGGAATGAATCACTGATTATTTATGTCGTTTTTCTGTCCTTGTTTTTTGCGGGTGCCTTTTTGGTAGTGCGGTACTTGACACACAAGACGATTTACCAGCGCTTGGAGAGACCTGTGGAATCGCTGGAAGAGCTGACTCAAACACATGGCAACTCTGCTCTATGCCGCGCGCTGGATGAAAACTGCCTGGAGCATTATCGTCTGTATAAAGAGCAGTTGCACGCTTATGAAAACAAGCAGCGGGATTACACCACATTCATCCAGCAATGGGTGCACCAGATGAAGACGCCGATCTCGGTCATTCATCTTTTGCTGCAGGATGAAGACGATCCGACAGCCGAGAGCATTCGGGAAGAAGTCGATCGAATCAAGCGCGGTTTGGAAACGGTTTTGTACATAGCTCGTCTGGATCGGTTCGAACAAGACTTCCTGATTGAGCCTGTTTCCCTGCGTTCTCTGGCGCAAAATGTACTGGCTGAGAACAAACGTCTGTTCATTCGAAATCAGGTGTATCCTGAATTAAAAGTAGACGAGCAGTGGCGAGTGGAGTCCGATGAAAAGTGGCTTTCCTTTGTGTTAAATCAGTTGTTGACCAACGCTGTAAGGTACTCGGCTGGCAAAAGCAACAAGGTGACAATCCGGGCGTACGAACGGGGAGCAAATGTAGTACTGGAGGTACAAGATTACGGAATCGGTATTCCACCGGAAGATATTCACCGTGTGTTTAAGCCGTACTTCACCGGAGAAAATGGACGCAAATACCCCGAGTCGACAGGGATGGGCCTCTATCTGGTCAAGGAGATTTGCGGGCGTCTGCAGCACAGCGTGGAAATGGAATCAGAGGTGGGGGCAGGGACGACTGTCCGTATCGTATTATCTGCAGTCGTACCAACCTTACAAGATCGTAAGCTAACTGAAAGTTAATTCGATAGATAGCTGGCGCGCGCTTTCGTATAGTTGGAGTATGGGGAGAGAAAGGGGTAAGATGCATGGAAATGCTTGCAGTGAAAAGTCTGAGCAAAATATACGGAGGCAAGGTAACGTACCGCGCGTTGACTGATATTGACTTTACGATCCGCAAAGGAGAATTTGTGGGTATCATGGGTCCATCAGGGAGCGGGAAGACCACGCTTTTGAATATGATCTCCACAATCGATACCCCTACATCTGGGGCAGTTTTACTGAACGGAACGAACCCTCATCTCTTGAAAAAACAAAAGCTGGCGCTATTTCGCCGGCGTGAATTAGGATTTGTGTTTCAGGACTTCAATCTTTTAGATACATTGACGATTGGTGAAAATATCGTATTGCCTCTTACACTGGATGGAGAGAACGTCGCCACCATGGAGGAAAAGCTGCAGGCAATTGCGGCGAAGCTAGGTATTGAGGAGATCTTGGAGAAGCGTACGTTCGAGGTATCCGGTGGTCAGCGTCAGCGTGCGGCGATTGCCCGGGCTATTATCCATACACCATCGCTGTTGCTTGCGGACGAACCGACGGGCAACCTGGATTCCAAGTCTTCCCGTAATGTGATGGAGACACTGGCGGCAATCAACAAAGCGGACAATACGACAATGATGATGGTGACGCATGACGCGCTTGCCGCCAGCTACTGTCATCGTGTGATTTTTATTAAAGACGGCCAGTTGCACAATGAAATGTACCGAGGGGAGAGCCGACAGGTCTTTTTCCAGAAAATCATTGACGCGTTGTCGTTTTTGGGAGGCAATACCTATGACCTTTCGACAATTCGCGTGTAACAACGTCTTGCGGAACAAGCGCACCTATGCCGCCTTCTTTTTGAGCAGCGTTTTTTCCGTTATGATCTTTTTCGTTTACGCGATGTTCATTTTTCATCCGGAAATTGCCGATGAGGAGATACATGGATCCGTAGCTACCGGGATGATAGCAGCAGAGTACATTATTTTCATGTTTTCGTTTTTCTTTTTGTTTTACTGTGTCGGGGCCTTTTTGCAGAAGCGGGAAAAAGAATTCGGCATCCTGTTCGTACACGGGATGACACCGATGCAGCGAAACTGGCTCGTCATTTTGGAAAATATGCTGATTGGATTGGTCTCCATCATTTGCGGCATTGGACTCGGACTGGTACTAGCCAAGCTGTTTTTCCAGTTCGCGGGTTTTTTGCTCGATGTACAGGCATTGGCTTTTTATCTTCCTTGGCAAGCGATTGGGTTGACCTTTGTGGCCTTTCTGTTCTTGTTCGCAGCTATTTCCATCTTCACGGTCTTGCTTTTGCGCAAACGCAGTCTGCTGGATTTGCTGCAAGGGAGCAAGCGTCCCAAGCGGGAACCCAAGGCTTCTGTTTTCCTGTCATTACTCGCAGCAGGACTACTGGGAACAGCTTATGCACTTGCCCTTACAGCGGATGGAATCTATGTTGTGGTCTTGCTTTTACCAGTCACTTTCATAACGATCGCAGGGACTTATTTGCTCTTTACCCAGCTCAGTGTGTTTTTCATCGGGTTTCTGAAAAAGAGGCGCCATTTTTACTGGAACCGTACGAATTTGATTACATTATCAGACCTCGGCTATCGTATGAAAGACAATGCACGGATGTTTTTTTTGGTGTGCATCGTCTCTACTGTAGCTTTTTGTGCGATCGGGACTTTGGCAGCCTTGGCTGGCTCTATTCAGGAGACGGTGCTGAAAACCAATCCGTTCGCTTTTGAATATCAGACGAAAGAGGGAAATTCACTAGAGAGCAAGCATCTTTCCCTGATTGAAACGAGTCTTGCACAGGGCGGCTTTTCTTTTGAAAAATACGAAGCCACGATGCGTGTCTTGCCGAATGAAGTGAATGGGGAAAAGGTAGGCGTAGTCAAGCTGGCTGATTACAACAAGCTCGCGATAGCATCCAATTCCGGCCAACTCCAAGTCGGTGAGAACGAAGTGTTCATGCCGGTCAGATGGTTTGGGGATTCCGTGGAGAACAAGACACTGGATGTAGGGAATCATAAGCTTGTGGTCAAAACCGATGCGAAGCTGAATCCTCTGTTAAAGGGGATCGAATTCGAACGGTTAGCCGTCGTACCGAATGCTGTGTACGATGAGTTGAAAGGCCTAAAAGAAGAGGCCCGCTATAATTATGTGGTGCCGAGGTGGAAGGAAACACAAGAGATCAGTGTGAAGTTGCAAGAGCAGATTCATCACGCTAGCGAAAATTACTACTACTCGGCGCGTGCGCCCATCTACCGCCAATTAAAGCAAATGGCAAATACAGCGCTGTTCATTGGTCTGTTTGTCGGTGTTCTATTCTTTGTAGCCGCAGCCAGCTTTCTGTATTTTCGACTGTACACTGATCTGGAAAACGACAAGCGGCATTATGGAGCGATTGCGAAAATCGGACTTTCCGATCGAGAGTTGTCCCGAATTGTAACAACACAAATAGCATTACTGTTTTTTGTGCCCATCATTGTGGCGATTGTTCACAGCATAGTTGCCTTCGTCTCGTTGCAAAGTTTGCTAAAGGTGCTGCTGATCGCGTCTGTCGTCAAGCCGACAGCGATCGTGTTAACCAGTTTTGTGGTGGTTCAGGGCATTTATTTCTGGATCATCCGAAACCGCTATTTGTTCCATTTGAAGCGATCTGTCTAAAAGAAAATCAATAAAAATCAAGCAAGCAGCCTCTTGTTCTGGAGAGGCTGTTTTCTTTATTCATCTTAATAATATAGTAAACAAAAATAAATAAGCGAAAATGCTTTCAAAGGGAAATTTTCAGAATAAATATTGCATATTATCGTAATTCGTATTATAGTAACAACATTAATTATGTAATTCGACTGTATTTTCTATAAAACAGCCGTTAAAAGGTCCTATTTTTTAAAAATGAGACGAATAAGGGTGTGGTTGTATGGAGGAGATGTTCAGGCGCTCGCTTTATCCAGAATTGGATGACACGGATTACGGCATTATTCGGGCCTTGCAGGAAAATGCCCGGCTGCCGTTCACCCAAATTGCCAAAGACCTTGGAGTAACTGAAAAAACGATTCGGATGCGTGTACAGCAAATGCAGGACGAAGGTGTATTGAGCCTGGTGGGCATCGTCAATCCAGTCAAGGCAGGCTTGCACGTACAGGCCATTATTCAAGTGGCTACCGAAGCGGACAAGCTGGATGATGTGGTTGCCGAACTAAATGGAATCGTTGAAGTTCGCCTGATTGTACTGACCTCTGGGGATTATCAACTGTACACACAGGTGCTGGTCAGAAGCTATGATGAATTGTCGCAATTTTTGATGAAAAAGCTCAACAAGATTCCTGGAATTACCCGTATCAACGTGATTAACGAATTGAAAATATTGAAATCCAAGTACAACTTCGTCCGCTAATGCGGGGAATCACCTTGGAAGGGGGAATGCCATCGGACGAAAAATCCGCTGGGATTACGATTTTCATTGCAGAGGAGCAATAAACGATTCAAACTGCCAAACGGTAGGAGAAAAAAGAGAAAAGGGGTCATTTTATGTTTTCCACTAAAATGAGCAAAGCAATGCTCAGTGCCGTACTAGGAACTGTTCTGTTGGTAACAGGTTGTGGAGGAGGAAGCGGAAGCGGTGCCAGCACGGATGGCACAAAAACAGCCGCACCATCTCCAGCCACGGGTAAAAAAGTAATCAACATTGGGTTGAAAGCAGATCCGCCGTCCATGGATCCAAACAGCTCTACATCCCTCTATGATCGTCAAGTTTACGCCAGCCTTTATGACAAGCTGTTCGATATCGATGCAGAAGGAAAAATAGTGCCGATGCTGGCTGAATCCTATGAGGTAACGCCAGACGGCAAGACATATACATTCAAGCTGAAGCAAGGTGTCAAATTCCACGACGGAACCGACTTCGACGCAGAGGCAGTCAAATTCAATTTCGAGCGTAACATGACGGGTGAAAAATCCCGCCGGAAGGGCGAATTGAAATTCGTAGATGCCGTTTCGGTTGTCGATGCCCATACCGTAAAAATCCAGATGAAAGAGCCGTTTGCTCCATTCCTGTCTGTACTCACAGATCGCTCCGGGATCATTGTTTCCCCGACAGCAGTAAAAGAGCATGGCGAGCAATACCTCAATCACCCAGTAGGTACTGGCCCGTTCACTTTTGTTGAGCAAGTAAAAGGTGACCACGTAACACTGAAGAAAAATGAAAACTACTGGAACGGTTCCGTAAAAGTAGATGAAGTGAACTACAAAGTATTCACAAACGGTACAGCGAAGGTGCAAAACTTGCGCTCCGGCATGCTGGACATTATCGACGATACGCCTGTAAAAGAGATTCCGGTAATCAAGGGAGATGCCAACCTTGAGCTCACTGCAGAATCCGGACTGGGCTTCCAGGGTATCTACTTGAACAACTCTCGCGCACCTTTTGACAACAAGTTCCTGCGCCAAGCTGTTGACCGCGCGATTGACCGCGAAGCGATCGTAAAGGTGTTGTTTAACGGCTATGCTGCGCCAGCTCATACTGCATTTACAAAAGGCAGCCTGGCTTACAATGAACAACTGAACACACCAACTGCTCCGAATGCTGATGAAATCAAGGATCTCTTGGCAAAAGGCGGCCAACCAAACGGATTTGGCTTCAAGCTGTACATCACGACTTCCCCGGAAAACGAACAACTCGGTGCTGTTCTGCAAAACATGCTGAAGCAGTACAACATCAACGTGACATTGGAGAAGCTGGAATACGGTCAATTGATTGAAACAGGCGACAAAGGCGAATTCGATGCCCTGCAGCTTGGCTGGTCCGGCCGTTTGGATCCAGACTTGAACATCCATGACTGGGTTGTAACTGGCGCTTCTAACAACAATGGACGCATCTCGATCCCGCAACTTGATGAGCTCGTACTGAAAGCTCGCAGCGAACTGGATGAGACAAAACGCAAGGCATTGTATGAGGAAGCAGCAAAACTTCTGCAAGACGAAGCTGGATATGCATACATGTACCATCAGTACGTTCTATTCGGTATGAACAAAAAAGTAACCGGATTTACTTTCGTACCAGATGGCATCATTCGTACAGCCGCATTGGACAAGCAATAAAAGTCTTAACACTATAACAGCAAGAGCAAGGAGGAATTGTCATGATGTTCGTGGTCAGACGCCTACTGCTGACAATCCCGATTCTCCTGTTGGTGTCGATCATGACTTTCTCTTTGATCCATATGATCCCGGGCGATCCAGCCCGGGTCATTTTAGGACAAGAAGCGACACCGGAAGCATATCAGGCACTGCGAACAGAGCTGGGGTTGGATCAGCCAATCGTAGTGCAATATTTTTCCTGGCTGGGAAAAGTGATACAGGGTGATTTGGGAATATCCATTACGGACCGTGTACCGGTCTCACAATTAATCATGCAAAGGTTGCCCGCAACGGTAGAGCTTACGATCGGTACGTTTCTTGTAGCCATTCTGATCGCTTTTCCGGCGGGAATCCTGGCGGCAGTACGCCGCGGCACCTGGATCGACTACACCAGCACTTTTACCGCACTGGGTGGAATGAGTATCCCGAGCTTTTGGTTGGCGATGATGATGATCATCTTTTTTGCCGTCAATAATCAATGGCTGCCCTCTTCGGGATATGTGCCGTTCATGGAGAATCCGACTCAAAACCTGCTGGCGATGATTCTTCCCTGTTTAGCGACTGGCTTGAGAGAGTCAGCCGTGTTGATGAGAATGCTGCGCTCTTCGCTGCTTGATGTCGTGAGCATGGACTTTATTCGGACCGCGAAAGCGAAGGGATTGAACGAAGCTCGCACGATTCTGGGGCATGCGCTGCGCAATGCGATGGTTCCTGTTGTTACTACCTCAGGCTTGATGATTGCTGGCTTATTGGGCGGTCTCGTCATTACGGAGTCGATCTTTTCGATCCCTGGCTTTGGCCGTTTGATCGTAGAATCTGTATTTAAACGCGACTATGTCACTGTACAAGGTGCAATCCTTGTTTCGGCGGTGCTGGTTGTAGTGGTTAACCTGGCTGTTGATATTTTGTATGCCGTAATTGATCCGCGCATCAAGGCTGGGAAAGGAGCAGGTGAGTGATGAAATCCGTGCGCAAGTTTCTCCGAAATGGTTTGGGCGTCATCGGAGCAGTGATTATCCTCGGATTGATTATTGTGGCGATCTTTGCACCACAAATCGCTCCATTTGACCCCAATGCACAAGATTACAACAAAATCCTGATTGCTCCTGACGGCGAGCACTACTTTGGCACAGATGATCTGGGCCGGGATATTTTCTCTCGCGTCGTCTACGGCGCACGTATTTCCATTCAAGCCGCACTCATCTCCGTTGGGATCGCCATGCTGATCGGGGTGCCGATCGGACTGTTGTCCGGATACTATCGCGGTTTTTGGGACGAGTGGGTTGTCATGCGCAGCGTGGATGCGATGCAGGCATTTCCGTTTTTGATTTTGGCGCTGGCGATTTCTGCAGTACTGGGCTCTGGATTCGGAAATGCGATGCTTGCGATCGGAATCGGCTTTGCCCCTGCTTTTGTACGAATTACACGCGGTCAGGTTCTTTCGCTGCGAAACATGGAATATATTCATGCGGCACGCTCGGTTGGGGTAAAGGATACACGAATTATTTTTCGTCACATCCTTCCGAATGCGCTCAATCCGATTGTGATTCAGGCTACTTTGGCTATGGCATCAGGGATTATTGCAGAGGCTTCCCTTTCTTATCTGGGATTGGGAGTTCAACCTCCGACGCCTTCATGGGGGAGCATGTTGAACCAAGCTCAGACACTGATGTCCGTCGCACCGTATGCGACATTTTATCCAGGTATTGCAATCTTTCTGGTCGTGCTAGGTTTTAACTTGTTGGGAGATGGGCTGCAGCAGGTTCTAGACCCACGGGCACGCAAATAATAAATGTCCTGCACGGGATAATTAAGGAGTGGAGCAGATGACGACCATCTTGGAAGTAGAACAACTGAGAACCCGGTTTCGTACGGACAGCGGTGTCGTCAGTGTCGTTGACGGCGTCGACTTCTCCATCCGAGCTGGAGAAACGCTGGGTGTCGTGGGCGAATCGGGTTGTGGCAAAAGCGTAACCAGCCTGTCGATCATGCGCCTCTTGCCGCCGAATGGAAGCACAGGAGGAAGCATTCGTTTCAACGGGAAAAACGTATTGGAGCTGTCGGAAAAAGAAATGCAGGGCGTGCGTGGCAATGAGATCGCCATGATCTTCCAAGAACCAATGACCTCTCTCAATCCGCTGCATACGGTAGGCAAGCAGATTGAAGAAGCGGTCATGCTGCATATGAAGGTAGCGAAGGCACAGGCGAAAGAGCGAGCCATTGCCATGCTGAAGGCGGTTGGAATGCCACGGGCCGAAGAAATTTACGGCGAATTCCCTCACCAGTTGTCCGGTGGGATGCGCCAACGCGTCATGATCGCCATGGCGATGTCCTGTGATCCAAAGCTGATTATTGCAGATGAACCGACAACAGCGCTGGACGTGACGATTCAGGCACAGATTCTCGATTTGATGAGAGACCTAAAGGAAAAGACAGGCACATCGATTATGTTGATTACGCACGATTTGGGTGTCGTAGCCGAGATGTGCGACCGCGTCATCGTGATGTACGCAGGGCAAGTTGTCGAAGAAACAGATGTAGATACATTGTTTGATAGTCCAAAGCATCCGTATACGATTGGCTTGATGAACTCGATTCCTGAATTGGATGAGGAGCGCGAGTATCTGGAAACCATTCCGGGAGCTGTCCCGCTGCCGCATCAAATGCCGATCGGCTGTCGTTTTGCCCCGCGCTGCTCGCAGGCAATGCCGATCTGTCACGAAAAACCGCCTGAACTGTTGCAACTGGACGGGCAAAAATGCCGCTGCTGGTTGTATGCGGAGAAGGGGGAACAAGTATGACAACACCTCTGTTGGAAGTAAAGGGGCTAGAGCAGCACTTTCCGATTAAAAGCGGGTTTTTAAAACGGACCACAGGACATGTTAAAGCAGTAGATGGCATTGATCTTACTGTATATCCTGGTGAAACCCTCGGGATTGTAGGAGAATCCGGGTGCGGCAAGTCTACGACAGGGCGCAGTATTCTCCGTTTGCTAGAGCCGACAGCAGGAGAAGTCTGGTTTGATGGCAAGGATCTCGCCAAGCTCCCAAAAGAAGAGATGCGCCAGATGCGCAAAAACCTCCAGATGATCTTTCAGGATCCGTATGCATCGCTAAATCCGCGGATGACGATCAAACAAATCTTGATGGAATCTCTGATGGTGCATGACATTGGCACCAAAGAAGAGAGGGAGAAAATCATCGAAGAGATTATTCAGGTCGTTGGCTTGCGCAAAGAGCATCTGAACCGCCATCCGCACGATTTTTCCGGTGGTCAACGGCAACGGATCGGGATTGCCCGAGCGCTGGTCGTAAAGCCAAAGCTGATTATTGCTGATGAGCCGGTGTCTGCATTGGACGTATCCATCCAGTCGCAGGTGCTCAATCTCTTAAAAGATTTGAAAAAGGAATTTAACCTTACACTAATGTTCATTTCACATGATTTGTCAGTAGTCAAACATTTGTGCGACCGAATTGCGGTCATGTATTTGGGCCGGGTAGTAGAAATTGCTGACAAGCGGACGCTGTTTGAGAACCCAAGTCATCCGTATACACGAGCTTTGCTGTCGGCTGTACCAGTCGCAAGGCCACGGCATAAGCGTGAACGGATTTTGCTGACAGGAGATTTGCCAAGTCCAGCGAATCCTCCAAGTGGCTGTACATTCCACCCGCGTTGTCCGTATGCGACCGATATTTGCAAGTCGCAGGTTCCAGGGCTATCGGACATCGGGGAAGGACAATGGGTCTCCTGCCATCTAGTGCAATCCGGCGAGATCTACCACTAGGCAAGGACGGAGGTACAAATATGATTTACTGGCATTTGTTTATTGCTTTTTTTCGCATCGGTATCTTTGGATTTGGGGGAGGGCCGACGATGGTTCCTCTCTTTTATACTGAGTGTGTGAAGAAGTATAAGTGGGTTACCGAGGAGGATTTTTCGGATAATCTGGCGCTAGGCAACGCCTTGCCTGGACCGATTGCCACCAAGCTGGCTGCGTTTATCGGCTATCGGGTCAAAGGCTGGCCGGGTGCGCTAGTGGCGAATATCGCTGTAGTAATGCCCGTCGTACTCGTGATGATCGGCTTATTGCAAGTCATCTATCAATGGAAGGACGCGCCTGGCGTATACGGGATGATTCAGGCGATCGGACCAGTGATTGCTGTCATGACGGGCGTTCTTACCTGGGAATTCCTTTCGAAAGGCTGGAAGGGGGCGTCCAGCAAAACTGGTGTGAGCATTTCGCTCGGTCTTTCGCTCGTGGCCCTGCTCTTCCTCGATTGGCATCCCGGCATCGTAGTAGGTATCGCGCTCATCATTTCGTTTGCCTACTCTACCTGGTCTGTCCAAAAGCGTAAGAAGAAGGACGGCAAGGAGGGAGCAGCATGATCTATCTGCAGTTATTTTGGGCCTTTTTCATCTCCAATATATTGGGGTACGGTGGAGGTCCCCCAAGCATTCCACTGATCCAGAACGAAGTGGTCGATCATTACAACTGGATGTCGATCAAGGAATTCGGAGAAGTGCTGGCGGTCGGTAATGCTTTGCCAAGTCCCATTGCGACAAAGCTTGCTGGCTATATCGGCTATCAAGTAGCAGGAGTGCCGGGGGCAACCGTAGCTCTTTTTGCAACCGTAGCCCCAACCGCTATTGCGATGATTTTACTGCTCCAATTTATTAATCTGTTCCGTAATGCACCGCAAGTAAAAGCGATGACCCAATCGGTACGGCCCATTGTTACCGTATTGCTCGGAACGATGACTTACCAATTTCTGATGGGCGCAGTTGAGGGAATTGGCTGGATGCAAACAGGTATTTTGACTGTCGCCTCCTACCTTCTTCTGGAAACGCTGAAGGTACATCCTGCTATCGTGATGGTAGCCGCTATGGTGTACGGATTCGTTTTTATCGGCTAGAATCTACACTGACAAAGGGAGCAATTGACTATGGTTAACTACGACGCAATGGAATATCCATACGCATCAAAACGTGTGACGACCTATGCGAAAAATGGCATGGTAGCTACCTCGCAGCCGTTGGCGGCGCAGGCTGGCCTCGATATTTTGAAAAAAGGCGGAAACGCCATTGATGCTGCAATTGCAACGGCTGCGTGCTTGACTGTGGTCGAACCGACTTCCAATGGCATTGGCGGAGATGCATTTGCACTGGTCTGGATAAAGGACGAATTGCATGGACTAAATGCGAGTGGACCGGCTCCGCAAGGCATTTCGATTGAAGCGCTGAAAGCAAAAGGGCTGGAAGAAATGCCGACATACGGCTGGACACCTGTAACGGTACCGGGCGCACCTGCTGCCTGGGCTGAGCTGTCCAAACGATTTGGTCGTCTGCCACTGACGGAAGTATTGCAGCCAGCGATCGATTATGCGGAAAATGGATACCCGTTATCCCCTACACTGGCTCACTATTGGAAGCTGGCGCACAAAAAGTTCTCGCAGCTTTGCAAGGGTGATGAATTCGCACACTGGTTCTCCACCTTTACGCCAGATGGCAAAGTACCAAAGGCAGGAGACATCTGGAAATCGCCAGGTCATGCACAGACGCTGCGTCAAATCGCAGAGACGAACGCCGAGAGCTTTTATCGCGGTGAGCTAGCAGACAAAATGGACGCTTTCTCCCGTGAGTGCGATGGCTATTTGCGCAAGGAAGACTTGGCGGCTTACCAGCCTGAATGGGTGAAGCCAGTCGGAGTGAATTACCGCGGCTACGATGTATGGGAGATCCCGCCGAACGGGCAGGGCATGATCGGACTAATGGCGCTGAACATTCTGAAGGAATTCGATTTTGCGGCAAAAGATACCACAGAGACGTATCACAAGCAAATCGAAGCAATGAAGCTGGCATTTGCCGATGGATTAAAATACATCACAGAAGAGAGCAAAATGAAGGTAAGCGTGGAGGCTCTGTTGTCTGACGAGTATGCAAAAACTCGTCGTGCCTTGATCGGGGAGGGAGCGCTCACACCAGAGCCAGGGCAGCCAAAATCGAGCGGCACCGTCTATTTGGCAACCGCAGATGGAGAAGGAAACATGGTATCCTTTATTCAGAGCAACTACATGGGCTTTGGCTCCGGAGTTGTCGTACCGGGTACAGGGATCGCTCTGCAAAACCGCGGTCACAACTTCTCGCTCGACCCTGCCCATGACAATTGTCTGGAGCCAGGAAAAAGAACGTTCCATACGATCATCCCGGGCTTTTTGACCAAGGATGGAAAAGCGGTTGGACCGTTCGGAGTGATGGGTGGCTTTATGCAACCACAGGGACATGTACAGGTGGTAATGAACACCATTGACTTCCATCTCAATCCCCAGGCCTCCTTGGATGCGCCGCGCTGGCAGTGGATGGAAGGTAAAACCGTGGAGCTGGAGCATCATTTCCCTGAGCATCTGGCCTTGGCTTTGGAGCGTAGAGGACATACCATCAAGTGGGCACAGCTTGGTAACTACTTTGGCCGTGGCCAGATCATTTGGCGTGATGAAAACGGCGTCCTCAGCGGCGGAACAGATATGCGGACAGATAGCTGTATTGCTGCTTGGTAATCCCATAAAAACAATAGTTTCATCCGAACGACCGTACAGACATATGAGCTGTACGGTTTTTCTTTTTAGGTGAAAATTTGCTGAATAGTCATGACGATGTCTCTTTTCTTCTCTCTTTCCTCTAAGCTTCGTATTTAAAAGTCTCTTCCTTACCTTACTTTCAAACTACTGACTTGTTCAGAAATTGTTGAGATTGTACTAGTAAAATAAAGAAAGACAGTTTTTTGTTTGGGTATTTATACCTATCAATTCACGTTTTTCTATAAATGTATTCTTCAATCAATAAAAAGTGGGTATATTTTACTATTTTCTAAATAACGGAAGAGATGGGAGACATTACTTTGTAATGAAGAGTATTATGATTGTCGATGATACGGCGTTTACGCGTCTCGTATTGCGGAACATGTTTGAGTCGCTGGGGTTTGAAGTGATCGCCGAGGCTGATTCGGGGGAGGATGCTGTCAAAAATTATTGTTTGTACAAACCTTCGCTCGTCTTGATGGATATCTCTATGCCGGGAATGAACGGACTAAGTGCCTCGCGCAAAATTATGGATATGGATAGGGATGCAAAAATCATTATTTGCTCGGCCGTTGTGCACCGTGAAACAGTCATCAAAGCCATCCAGGCGGGCGCGCGTGATTTTATCGCAAAGCCACTCAATAAGGAGCGGATTGAATGGGCTGTGCAAAGTGTCTTAGGAACAGGAACGTAGATAAAGTAGGCAGGAAATCCAGATTACATTTGAAGCACATATGGGGAGAGTACAAATGAAGGTTTTGGTCACGGGAGGCTATGGGTTCATAGGCTCATTTGTAGCGGAAAGGTTTTTCAAGGAAGGCTATCAAGTCTTTATCCTCGATAATCTATCTTCAGGAAACAAACAAAATATTACCTTTAAACACAAGTCTTACATTCTGGATGTAGAGGATAAAAACTGCGATGAAGTGTTTAAAAGCAACAAGTTTGATGTTGTAGTTCACTTGGCAGCACAGATTAATGTTGTTACTTCGATGGAAGACCCCCTGCTAGATTCTACTACGAATATCCTCGGACTCGTCAACATGCTGCGACTCTCAAGCGAATACGGTGCCGCTAAATTTATCTTTGCTTCCTCTGCAGCAGTATATGGATTGAACGAACAAACGCCGCTTCTGGAAAACACGACGTGCGACCCTGTCTCGATTTACGGGATGAACAAACTGATCGGAGAACACTACTGCCAAAAGTGGAATGAGCTTTTTGGACTGAATACCGTGTGCTTCCGTTTCTCAAACGTATATGGCCCCAGACAAGGATCTATTGGGGAAGGCGGCGTGATCTCCACTTTTTTGAAGCAACAACATAGCGATCAGGAAATTGTCCTGTATGGCGACGGCAAGCAAGTCAGGGATTTCATCTATGTAGAAGATGTTGCTGATGCTATCTATCGCTCTGTGACGACTGACTATCATGGCGTATTAAATCTGTCTAGCAATACGGAAAGCAGCATCAATGAGCTAATCAGCATACTGAATGCAGAAAAGGAGTTCAAGGGAATCCTGCATCAAGAAAAAAGAAAGGGAGACATCGAAAAGTCGGTTCTGGACAACACGAAAACGAAGCGACTGTTAGATTGGGTTCCGATGTATTCGCTTGCCGAAGGACTGGCCAAAACCTCTGAATGGTTTCAAGCAAAACAAGCGGAGAACTTCACAGAACAAGCGGATACACGGAAAAAATGGGGCAGATTCCAACGCTCTAGTGAAGTATGGCCGTATATCGAAAATATTCTTGCCTTTCTGGTTGTGATGGCTCTGACACTTGGAACGGTTAATGGCGATTCATTTGATCTCAAATTGATTTATATCGTGCTGATCGGCGCCATTTACGGAACGAAACAATCGATTCTCTCTGTCATTTTATCCTGTGGTCTATTTATCGGGGAGAGTCTACAAAACGGCCGTGAAATTGTATCGCTGCTCTATGATGCCAATGTGCTCTTTCATATTGCTGTCTACTTCATCATCGGGATCGCCGTTGGGTATTCCATTGATAAAAGAAACAGGGATGTTGTTTCCAAGGAGCTTCAAAAGAAGGCCATGGAAGAAAAGTATGACTTTTTAAAGGACATCTACAACGATGTTCTGGTTGTAAAGGAAGAATTGCAGCAGCAGATCGTCAATTCGGAAGACAGTTTCGGGAAAATCTACAGCATCACCAAAGAGTTGGATAGCCTCGAGCCGGAGAGAGTGCTGCAAAGATCAGTAAAGGTCCTGGAAAAGATCATGAAATCGGACGAGATATCGATCTACACCATGAATCAAAATGGCACCTTTTTGCGACTCGTCGCGAAATCGAATAAAAGCGAGTTTGAGCTTCCCCGTTCGTTAAAAATGAGCGAGCATCCGTACCTTTCTGAATTGCTCACCACCAAGAAAATCATCGTGAACAAAGAGCTGAGGCACGACATGCCGCTGATGGCTGCACCAATTTTTGACAACGGCAGGATGGTAGCTATGGTGTCGTTACAACACCTCGGTTTTGAAAATTTCACCTTGTATTCCCAAAATCTGTTTCAGGTAGCCGTGCAATTGATTTCCTCTGCGCTCTCCCGTTCGTTGCGGTATTTACATTCAACGAACAAGGAACGCTATGTCGAGGAGACAGCCATCATGAATCCGCCCTATTTTTACGACATGCTGAAAAACAAGAGAGAGGCAAAGCAATTGTTGAACACAGACTTCACGCTTTTGGCGATTGATCGGACATCGTTGGATCACCAGACGCTCTCGTCTCTCATATCCAATTCTTTGCGCGAAGCAGATTATATGGGGATGGATGAAAAGGCAAATGTGTTTATTATCCTTTCGAATTCCAATGCCATCGAAGCGGATATCGTCATAGAACGGCTTGGAAGGTTAGGAATCGCGGCATGGATTGTACAGGAGAAAGATCAGGCGATGTTTTCGTTCAGGGATGGAGCTTATGTATAAATTTGCGATCGCTCATCTCTTGGTGTCTCTGGTCTACAGTTTTCTTGCAAGCCGCAGCAACAATCAAGGAGCCGTTACCCGATTCAGCGTGGTTTTCTTCGTGCCTGTTTTCGGATTGCTTTTACTGATCATTACAGATGTCTTCAAACGAACATCTGAAAAGAACGAAAATGATCTGAAGCTCGAAAGTGATTTGCTGAAGCTCGCCGAAGAATCAACCATATTCCGCCGAGCTGACGTGTCAAAAGAAATGAACATTGTTCCCGTTGACGACATTCTGTTATTGAATGACACCAGCACAAGAAGAAAAATGTTGATTGACGTTCTAAAGGAACAGACGATTTGGCAAATTGGCACACTGGAAACTGCTCTGCAAAACGAGGACTCCGAAACCGTTCACTATGCTGCCGCTGCTTTGACAGAAATGCGCAGAAAGCTCCAACTGCAGCTTCAGGATTTATCGGTGAAATACGAGGAGAACAAGCAAGACATTGAAGTGTTAAAAGCGTATGCGCAGGTGTTGAAGAAGTATCTCGAAAGCGCTCTGCTGGATAGAAGAACGTATTTGAAATACTCCTATACTTACTCATTTGTTCTTGGGTCCATACTGGATATTTATCAGGACGAGGCCATTTATTTTGTGGAAAAAATCAATTGTGAGCTTGCCATTCAGTCGTATGAGCAGGCAGCACAATACTGCCGATTGTTTCATGAGTCACATCCCGATAGTGACCAGCCATATGTCCTGACTATGAAGCTTTGCTATACGATGCGAGACTATGCAGGATTTAGAGCTGAAATGAATAGATTGAAAAGCTCTTCTGTGAAAATCTCTCACCAAACATTAATGCTCATACGTTACTGGAGCAATCTCGGGGCAGAGCATTCGGATGAGAGCATTGAGTATTGGAGTGAAGAAGATTACGGGTTGAGCTTGGCGGAGGTAGCCGCGACCAAAGAAGAAGGTCTGACTTTAAAAGAGAAGAGCGAGTGGAAATGAATAGCGAAATCCAGGTGAAAAAAAATATCTTCATCATTTTGGCGATCGTAGTCATTTTGGGAATCGCGATCGAAACGACTCGCTCCCAATTCATCCTTCAGGTGAGCAGCAATAAGGCGAGCGGATCAGAAGATGCCATCGCAGCGCCTAAACAAAATGGAATCAGCCAGGCGGAGTTAGCGCTGCTGCCAAAAGAAAGGTTCCTGATACTCCAAGATTCCCAGGATGAAAGCAGTGGCGAAATCGCGGAAAATATCAAGCAGGTTCTGGCTTATATGAAAAAAGAATTCGATGTCGTCGATGTGACGCAGTTTTCCAACCCAGATCCAAAATATATGACGATCATCGTAACTTCGGAGAACATAAACCAGATAGCCGATTTAGACGGGGTTATGCAATATGTCAATGAGGGGGGAACGGTTTTCTTTACCCGCACTCCCGAATTCAATGATGGATTATATCGGATATACCGAAAGCTAGGTATCAATGAAATGGATTACCCGGTGATGACAAAAGGCATCAAGATGACATCCAACCTGCTCATTCAGGGAAGGGATGCCCAAATCGGTGAAGATCTAATTTTCAATTCATCTATCCCTGTGGAATTGGACAAGCAGAGTACAATTCACGCCATCACCTCTCATCAGCTTCCCTTAATGTGGGATACGCCGTATGGAAAGGGGAGGTTCATGCTGTATAACGGGACCAACCTGAGTGCTTCCATGAACAGAGGACTTATCGCAGGGGCAATCAGCATCCTGAACCCGGATTTCATCTATCCGGTATTCAATATGAAAGTCATGTACATTGACGATTTTCCCGCTCCGTTTCGCCAAGGAATTGACCCTAACATTTATCAGGATTACAAAAAGGAAATTCCTGATTTTTATCGAGACATTTGGTGGCCGGACATGATTAAACTGGCAGCCGATTACGATGTGACGTATACCGGGGCGATTATTAAAACCTATAATGACCGCGTGGAACCACCCTTTGAGGATCAGGAAGGTACGGATACAAACAATCTGATCACGTACGGTAGGGATTTGGTGAAACTGGGCGGGGAATTGGGGATTCACGGCTACAATCATCAATCGTTGGTGACCGATCAAGAGCGAGTGAAAGAACTGGAGTACAATGCGTGGCCGAATGAAGAAAGCATGGAGCAAGCTCTTGGTGAGCTGAGCGATTATACCAAACGAGTGTTTTCAAATTATGCCATACGCGTGTATGTCCCTCCTTCCAATGTAATGGGCGAAGAGGGGAGGGAAGCACTGAAAAATACGTTCCCCGACATCAAGATTATTGCTTCCCTGTACGCAGAGTCTGCAAATGGCCAGGAATACGTGCAAGAGTTTTCGGTAGCAGACGATGGAATCGTGGAGATGCCCCGGATTACCTCTGGTTACGCGCACACCGATCTCAACAACTGGTATGTCACAAATGCAGTAAGTTCCATTGGTGTGTTTTCTCATTTTATCCATCCGGATGATATTTTGGATGCAAAAAGAAGCAAAGAATTGACATGGCCTGTCTTGTCCAAGCAGTTCCGCTTATTGATGAAGGACTTGTACGAGGATTATCCGTGGCTGCGCAGCATGACTGCCTCCGATGGCGGAGCAGAGCTTGTCCATTATGTTGGAACAAAAGTGTATGTGGAGCACAAGGATAACAAAATTATTGGTTACATGAACGACTTTTCCAAAGAAATGTACTATTTCTTGCGGACAGACAAGAAAATGACGTCCCTGAAAAATTGCACAGTGGTCAAGATTGATGAGGGCGTCTATCTCGTTCATGCGACAGGCACAAAATTTGAAATAGGACTGGAAGGGTAAGCCATGAAAATATGTCTGATTGCCGAAGGGTCTTACCCGTTCATCATGGGAGGCGTATCAAGCTGGATTCATTCTTTGATCACTGGGATGCCGGAGCATGAGTTCATCATTTACGCCATTGGCGCACAAGAGAAAAGCAAGGGCAACTACGTCTATGAATTGCCGCCAAATGTCGTTCAGATCAAAGAGGTTTTCCTGGATGCCTATCTGAAGGAAGAGGCCGATCCGGGCAAACGGCTTTCTTTGAGCAAAGAAGAGCAGCAGGCTGTACTCTCTCTGCTGGACGGCAGCACAGCCAACTGGCATACGCTTTTTTCCATGCTGACACAAGAAAAGGTTCCTTCCGTGGCCAACTTTCTAACGAGTAAAGACTTTTTTGAGATTATCCAAAAGCTTTGCGAGCAAAAATACCCGCAAATTCCTTTTACGGAAATGCTGTGGATGATCCGCTCGATGGTGTTGCCGCTCTGTCTCATTATTAAAGAAGGAATGCCACAAGCTGATCTGTACCACAGCGTTTGCACCGGATACGGAGGAGTCGCAGGAAGCCTTGGAAAGCATCTGTTTGGCAAACCGTTTCTTTTGACAGAACACGGTATTTATACACGCGAAAGAGAAGAAGAGATTATTAAGGCAAACTGGATCAAGGGTCATTTCAAGGATATTTGGATTGATTACTTTTACAACCTTTCCAAATGCGCCTATTCTTACGCGGATCATGTCATTACGTTATTCGAAAGAAACAAAGAAATTCAAGTCGAGCTGGGTTGTGAACAGAAGAAGGTCACGATTATTCCAAACGGGGTACGCGTGGGCGACTATCAAAATCTGCCGCAGAAAAAAGCGGAAGAACCAATAACGATCGGTGCCGTCGTTCGAGTAGTGCCAATCAAAGATATCAAAACGATGATTCACAGCTTCGCATTGGTGAAAGAGCAGGTGCCCGAAGCACGATTCATGATCATGGGACCGACAGATGAGGATGAGGAATATTATTTGGAATGCTTGCAGCTTGTAGAGAGTCTGGAGCTGGAGGACGTTACATTTACCGGCCCTGTAAATGTAAAAGAGCATCTCGGGAAAATGGACCTCCTCGTTCTGACGAGTATCAGCGAGGGACAACCGCTGGTCATTCTGGAGGGAATGGCTTGCAGCAAGCCGTTTGTCACGACTGATGTGGGCAGCTGCAGGGAGCTTTTGTATGGCAATGGAGATGGCTATGGGAAAGCCGGCATAACTGTACCTGTGATGCATTTTGCCCAAATTGCACAAGCCATCATTACACTGTGCCAGAGTGAGGCAATGCGGTTGGAGATGGGTGAAAATGGGTACAAAAGAGTTTCGGATATGTACACGAATACGAACTTTCTGACGGCATACCGGAATTTGTATCGGGAATATGAGGTGCAAAAACCATGGCAGGGATAGGCTTTGAGCTAAAGAAAATGTTCCGGAATCAGGGATATCTGTCAAGTATGAAAGCATACGCGTTCTCTTCTCTGGTAACAGTCGGACCGATGCTTTTATGCATGGTGATGATCACCGTCTTGCAGCAGATTCTTCTGCATCTGGAAGTCTCCTATATAGAGAGAATGGCATTTTTGGCGGCTGTCGTTTATGCGTTTGTGTTTTCACTTTTGATTACTAGCGGTTTTTCTATGGTGATTTCCCGCTATATCGCAGACAAGATTTATTTGAGAGAGTATAACGACATCATTGCTTCGCTGTATGGTGTCATTGCGGCGTGCCTATGTCTCGGTGGGACGTTAGGAGCGGTGTTTTACTGGGTTTCGCCGCTTCCTGGACCATTTAAGCTCACAGCGTATCTCCTTTTTGTGGAGCTCATCGTGGTGTGGCTGCAATCTACTTATTTATCAGCATTGAAAGATTACATGCGGATCATTAGGGGATATTTGGTCGCCGTGGCGGTGACGATTACCACAGCATTGCTGTTGTTGAATCTGACCGACGTGGAAAAAGGTATCGCGATGCTGCTCTCATTAGACCTTGGTTTTTTTACGATGATCGTATGGTCTATGGTCCATCTGGAGAGCTATTTTCCGAAAAAAGAAAGAAACTATTTTGATTTTTTTCTGTATATAAAGAAATTTCCGAGCTTACTGGGGACAGGGCTTTTCTGCTCTCTCGGCTTCTATGTACATCATTTTGTGTTCTGGCTTGGCAGTCCGCTTCAGGAGAGCGTAGCGAATACCTACTTAATTGCACCTTCCTATGACGTGCCTGCTTTCTACGCTTCCCTGAGCATACTTCCCACGATGGTGGTGTTTGTCGTTTCCGTGGAGACCGCGTTTTATGAAAAGTATCGAACGTATTACGGAACGATTTTGGGGATCGGGTCGGTTAGGGATATCAAGCGGGCGAAAACAGATATGATTCAGACCTTGTGGCAGGAGCTCAGCTTCATGATGGAGATTCAATTATTCTTTACATTTGTTTCGCTCGCACTCGGCATTACCTTGCTCCCACATATCGGATTTTCGTCGGAGCAGATTGAGAGATTCAACATCCTCGTCATTGCGGGATTCCTGTATGCCGTGATGTTTGTCGTCATACTTTTATTGCTTTACTTCGATGATCGCAAAGGAGCATTCGCCGTGACCAGCCTTTTTCTGGGCAGTACGATTGCAATTACCATAGCGATGCTATCGCTTGAGAATTACGGTTTTTCCTTTTTTGTTTCCACATGTATCGCACTCGTGGCTGGACTGGGTAGACTGATGTACTTTATGAAGAACATTGATTACTATACCTATTGCTTGCAGCCCCTGATTACAAAGGAAAAGAAGATGGGATAAATCGTTTGGGAATTTTGGGAGGAGTTATGTTGGGGAAAAAACCATTCATACTGAGCATTCTCGCCGCAGGGGCTGTTTTGGCTGGATGCACACAGGAAGCGACTGAGCAAAAGGATGTCCAAACAGCGGCACCCAGTCATGTGGAGCAAACGCAGACAGCGGGCGGCGAGGGTTTGGTTGAAAACAGAAGAGTGTATGAGCAGGACGTAGATGGCAGCATCGCTTATTTATACGTCACAATTGTAAACGAAGAGAATGATGAATCGGAAACAACGACGTTTTCTGAAATCAATCGGTCCCTTGATGGCATAAATGAGCAGGGAGAGGACCTCAAGGCAAAGATCATCATGCAGGAAGGAACAGCGGACGGTCCCGCAACGGGCTTATTTGGATACGGAGAAACGAGGGCAAATGGCACAATCGAGGTACGGGGGGAATCCAGTCGTGCCTTCCAGCAAAAGTCGTACAAGCTGCGCTTGTTCAAAAGCACCGGAAACTGGAGAGACCAGTCGAATATCAACCTGAACAAACACAGGCCGGACATTACTCGGGTTCGTCAAAAGCTCAGTTTTGATTATTTCGAACAGATTCCGAACATGACAAGCTTGCGGACCCAATTTGTTAATTTAAAAATCAAAGATTTGACCGGTAAAAAACCGGATCGTGATTATGTGGATTACGGCTTGTTCACTCAAATCGAGCAGCCAAACAAATACTTCTTACAGTCGCACGGTTTGGATCGGAACGGAAATCTTTACAAAACCAATGATTTCGAGTTCCATCGCTACGAGGACAAAATTAAACTCGCTACGGACCCAACCTACGATAAACAGGCATTCGAAAGCATTCTTGAGATCAAGGGCAGTGAGGATCATCAAAAGCTCATCTCGATGCTCGACGATCTCCACGATCCGATTATGAACGTACAGGATTTTCTGGACAAGCATTTTGACCGGGAGAACTACTACACCTGGGTAGCGGCCAATATATTGATGGGAAATTCAGATACGTCCGACCATAACTTTTATTTATATAGTCCTTCCAATTCGGAAAAATGGTACTTGCTTCCGTGGGACTATGATTTATCGTGGGGATTTTTTGAGGAAGAGACAAAGCGCAGTCCCCAAAGCGGAGTCGGCAAATGGCAATTTGGGATTTCCAATTACTGGATCTCCGGTTTGCATCGCCGCGTGTTTAAAGACCCGGAAAACGTAAAAGTGCTGAATGAAAAAATCGAGGAACTCAGTAAAATTATTACCAAAGAGCAGACGGACAAATATTTGCAAAGCTACTACCCAATCGCAAGCAAGTACGTAAAGCAACAGCCTGATTTGTATAATCTCCCGCAGGATGTCTCCAAGTTTGATTATGAATACGGGATTATCTCAGGAGAGCCCGAACGGAACAAGAAGAGGTACTATGAAGCCCAAGAGAATCCGATGCCTTTTTTCATGGGAGAGCCGGAAGCAGAGGGGGACAAGCTCTTGTTTACGTGGGACCATTCCTACGATTTGCAGGGGGATGATCTGACCTATGACATTACCATTGGCTACGATCCTGCTCTCACCAAAGTATACACAAAGGCAACCGGATTAACCAAAGCGGATTATACTGCCAAATATCCGGGGAAGGGCCGTTTTTACTGGAAAGTAATTGTGCGGGATCGAAAAGGAAATGAACAGACGGCATTCGATAGAGTGGATAATGATGAGGTTACTTACCATGGGGTGAAGGAGTTTGTGCTGAAATGAGGGGAATCCAGAGTCCAGGCTTGCAGCTTGGCAACAAGAGATTACGGCATGAATTAAAGTACTACATTCATCTGCATGATTACGAGCCTCTACGGCAAAAGCTTCGGATGATCACAACGCAAGATCCTTATTCCGTGGATGAAGAGGGCTATCATATACGCAGCTTGTATTTTGATGATATCCATGACACCGCTCTGTATGAAAAAAACTACGGCGTATTCAGAAGAAAAAAGTATCGCATCCGCATTTACAACAAAAGTGACGCAGTCATGAAGCTGGAGAGAAAGAGTAAATTCGGCGGATATATTTGCAAGGAAGCCGCGACGATCACGCGTGATGGATATGAGCAGATCATGGCAGGACAGACGGAGTTTTTGATTGAGGAAAAAAACGATTTGCTGCACGATTTTTATTACGAATTCAAGAATCATCTCTTCCAGCCACGAGTCATCACCGATTATGTTCGCGAGGCTTATCTGATGGAAGCAGGAAATGTCAGGATCACTTTTGACAAGCAACTGATGACGAACGTCAATACGCTTGATATTTTTGATGACCAAATCATGATGGTGAGGGCGATTCGTCAGCCGATGATGATTATGGAAGTAAAGTTTGATCATTTCTTGCCTGCCAATGTCAGTTACCTGCTCCAGCATCTCAGCAATCAGCGGTCGGCTATCTCCAAATATGTCATTTGCAGAGAAGAGAGCAAAAAATACTATAATCTCTAGCGTAAGGGGAAGTCTGGTTTTATGGAAAATACAATCAGTTTTCAGGATATCATCAAAAAAAGCGTATTAAAAATGGACCAATTCGCCTCAATCTCCGTGATCGATACGATCATTGGCTTGATATTGTCAGGAGTCATTGGGCTATTTATCTATTACATCTACAAAAGGTCATTCCGAGGAGTCGTCTACAGTCACACGTTTAACATCACGCTGGTGGCGATGACGATGCTGACATGCCTGATTATCATGACGATCAGCACCAATATCGTTCTCTCACTCGGGATGGTTGGGGCACTTAGTATTGTCAGATTTCGTACGGCCATTAAAGACCCGCTGGACATCGTATTTATGTTTTGGGCGATCTCTGTTGGCATTGCCACAGGTGCTGGCGTATATCCGGTATCTGTACTAGGATCGCTAGTAGTAGCCGCTACGATTTTACTGCTAGCGAAAAAGCAGCTAAAGGATATGGCGTATCTGCTCATCATTAACTATCACGAAGAAGCGAATGACAACGTTAAATATCAGTTGAACAAACTAAAATGCGCTCTCAAGTCGAAAACAGTGAACAAAGATATGGTAGAAATGATTGTGGAAGTGAAACTGAAGGGGGACAATACGACCTTTGTCAATGAATTGTCTGTTATCGATGGCGTGAAGAACGTATCCCTGGTGAGTTATAACGGAGATTATGCACCGTAATCGTAAGCGCATGTAGCAATGCATGAAAGAGGAAAAACCCTTCTATGACACTGTAAACTGTGTCAACAGAAGGGTTTTTCTTTGTTATTTGGTGACGACAACCACTTTTCCCAATGTGTACCGCAGATCTGTCCGCTTGCCTTCCATGGCAAATTCAATGGCTGGCTCTTGGGTGTGAGGGTCCAGTATGCCTACGCAAAGAGTATATTCTCCTGCAGGCAGGTTAGCGGGAATCGCCAGGCTTTGGGACGACGTAGTCATGCCGGGAAGCCACTTTCTGATATCTTCCGCAGTAGCTGTTTTGGCGACAATCTTTCCTGTTTGATCGGCGAGGGACAGCTCTAGCGTCCACGGGAAGTAAAAAGGAGCAACACCGCTATTTTCCCAATCCATCGTCACATTTAAGTTGTTTCCCGCTGCCACGGTGTTGGCATGGCTCTCCTTGCTGAGGGAGAAGCGATAGCCAATCGTATTCAAAAAGAGGTTCAAGTTATCCTCTTGCTCCGCGTCTTTTAAAAAGAGAGCGGGCGTGTTGGGGCCGAGCCAACTGACATGAGTCGATTGTGCTTGACTGATCAACTGATCAATGGAAGAATCACGGAAATAACTGCTCAGCGAATGGGATGGCGAAAATTCCCCGCCACTTGGCGCGTACTTCCAAAAGTCAGGCATGGCTGGCATTGTTTCCTTGGAAAGCCAGGATTCGTACCCTTGCTGGATCCAGGTGAAATATTCACCTGTTGGCTTTTCGTCTCCGAACATATCGTTGAACAGACCCATTTTGTATCGCTTAGCAATAGGATGAGGTCTGCGCATCAACAGGATGGAGTCGGGAAAATTGTCCAGATAAGGCTGCACGTACTGATCGGTAATGGCCAGCTTTGGAAAAGGAATGGATGTGTCCGTGTGCCATTCCCCCCAGTGTCCGATACTGCCTAATTCCACGAAAGCAATGCGTGGATCAGTTTTATAGTGCTCGCCCAGCTTGGTAATCAAATCTTTATGATAAGCGATGAGAAGTGGATTGCTGTAGTTAGGACTGTACCCTTTTCCATAACTGTTTTCATACCACTCGCCATCCCCGTCTAGCTCCTCGTAGAGCCAGTCAGGTATTTCCATCTGCGACTTTTTCTCTGGTATATCCATTATGATGCGGATAATAAACTTTACGTCTTTGCTCGACCATTTTGGAAACTGCAGTTCTTCTTCTACCTGATCAAATTGATAATCACCTTTTGCAGGCTCCAGCATTCTCCAGGAAATATTGGCATATACAAGCGTGTGCCCTTGTTCAATCGTAGTAGAACGGGCATCTGGCGCGATTCCCATGTATGGATTATGCAATACATCAGGGATTGGCTTCGGTGAGTACGTTATGGCAGGCTCATAGACGGCAGAAATTGAGTAAGGCACGATAAAGGTGATTATAAGTAAAACGGTAAATATACTGTAAAGCCCAAGCTTTTTCATGAATGACCCCCTGCAACGAGTTGCGAGATTATTTGGCTGGGATGGAGGCAATGTGCACGGAACAGGAGGATTCTATTTGAATAGAAAGCTCCGTTTAGGGTGCCTGTATCGTTTCCCTACGCCAAGCTTCATACCAAGTGCTGATCTCAGAAGTGACAGGAAAGTCTAGTTCTTGCTCCCATCTGGATACCAAAAGTTCGTACTGTTCTTCTACAGCAGCGTGATTGCCTGCCAAGGCATATAACTTCATCAAAGTGAAATAGCTGTCTTCAACGAGCGGATGAAGCTGCTGCATCAGCTGATTTACTTTTGTGGCTGATTGCATCATATCTTGTTCGACATAAAAGCTGCTCAAATTTTTCGCCAGTTGCAGCCACAGCCGACGGAGACGCTCGCGCTCATGTTCTGCCCAGAGATACTCGTACTCTCCGAAATAATCACCCGTGTACATCTCTAAAATGCGTTCATATACTTGGGCATTGTGAATGGTAGGTGGACTTAATTGAAGCGCATGATTTTCCCATTCCTCCGCGTCAATATGAACGAGCCCGACTGAAAGCCTGTAGCCGGTTTCCAAATTTCCTTTGGTGATCGAAACAATTCCGAGTCCGTGTTGTTTCAACGTTTGACGGATCAGGTAGACCGTCGTATAAAGCTGTGTCACTCCTTTGGACAAATCACAGTCAGGCCATAGAAGCTCAATTAACGTTTCTTTGTCAATCATCCGATTTCGGTGATGCAACAAATAGGCAAAGAGCTCCCTCGCTTTGGCGGTACGCCACTTAATGACCTTAGGTTCTTGGTCAGGAAGCTGAAACTGAATGTGGTTAAAGCATTTAATCGAAATCAGAGGCTTAGCTTCTACACTTACCTCTTGTTCACTCTTGATCCGGTCTCTTAGCCGCTCTATCGTTTTTTGCAGACGTTTGAGTTGAACTGGCTTCATGATGTAATCCAGCGCACAGAGCTCGAAAGCATCAACTGCATATTTATCATAGCCCGTCACAAAGACAATTTCAGGGGCAGGTTGGAACAATTGAAGCTGCTCTCCGATTTCCAGACCGCTGATACCCGGCATGTTAATGTCCAGGAATACGACGTCTGGTTGGAGCGTTTTCACCATGTCGATTGCCAAAAGAGGGTCTGAATACGCCCCGATAACCTGAATACCAGCTACATCGCGTTCCAGCACTTTTTGCAGATGCATCAAAGGTAGGTGCTCGTCATCGACCAATATAGCTTTCATCGAAAGATCCCTCCTCCAAACTGGTGGTCTATGTACACAAATGGCGCTAGTTGGTCTTTGGAAATATGTGCTTATCTACTACTCTATCATCAATTTACTAGTTGTCCAAATTATGTATAGAAGGAATTGTGAAAGATTGTGTTGAGGAGGCGAAAACAGATGGCGAAAAGCCCGGAAGATAGATTCCCAGGCAAAAGAACTAATCGTATGTGAAGGTCACCACTTGCTGCAGGTCAGTATCCACGCCGATGGCAACGGCGTTTTGTCCATCTGAATAGTAGAAGTAGCGCTTGGTGGTATGGGCACCCGCGTCAGAGGATTTTACAAGCTCGAAGGCAGAGGGAGTGAGCAGTTTTTTCGTTCGTATAAACTCGGCAGCCGCTTTCTCTAGATCGGCATCCGCGATTGTTTTCGTCGCTTTTTCTCCATTCAATCCGATCGCATCGATCGATAACGAGAGAACTTGTTTTGTCTTGGGCTCAATGATCGCGTGGAAGCCATAGACATCTCCATTGACGGGCTGACGTGTCAGTACGGCGTGCACAGGTATTCCTTTATAGATAGGTTTACCTGTAGCGGCGTCTACTAGCTTGGAGGGGTCCTCCAGCGTAATCTCGCGGTCAATGGTATCCACATCTACCTGATAATATTGTCTGACAGCGGCGGCCGCAATTTGAGCCGCTTCTTCTTTTCCGAGTCCTTGTACTTCTTCCAGGGATTGCGAAGAGCATCCCAGCAGTAGACAACCAAGCAAGAAAGTGCTGATATACAAAAGCTTTTTCATTGATATCCTCCAAGCCGTTCCTGTTACCTCTTATCCTAGCAAGGTTTGGTTTCAGCCGACATTGATTTTCCTTTCCGCAACCTTACGATTTTGTAAGCTAATTTGAAAATAATGTATAATGATAACATGCAAAAGAGTGGGAATAAAAAGAGAAGGATTTTGCTTGAAAAAGACGAAAAATTCGGAGTACAGCCATTTTGGAGGAGGTAATAAACTTGAACGCAAAAGAGCTGAATCAAGCCATTCAATCGTATGTGCGTACAGAAACATTTCCTGTTGGCGTCAAAATCGTAAAGGATGAAGCCGCACTGCCTGCAAAAGCAAAACGGCCGCAGCGTGATCTCGGCTACCAAATTACGATTTGCCAAGCCGTTAGTTTTTCTCGTCGCTACGGCTGGAGCATTGCCATGAACGGTGCTGATCTATCCTGTCCCATCGCGCAAGTAGCATTTGGGTATGAGGAGCAGCCGGCTTTTTATACAGAAGGAAATCTCGCCTGCGGCATGTACACGGATACGCTGGAAGCCGGTGCAAAGAGTGAGCTGGATGTGCCGAAGTTTTCCGCTGAAGAAAGCGGCTATTACGTATCCACTCCACTGGAGCGCGCAGAGATCGATCCGGACGTGGTCGTGATTTACGGAAACTCGGCGCAAGTCATGCGCTTGGTGGCAGGGATGCTCTACAAGCGTGGAGGCTCCATTCCTTCGACCTTTTCCAGTCGTGCGGATTGTGCGGATATTGCGATCAAGCCATTGCAGACGGGTGAGCCGCAAGTCATCGTTCCCTGTTATGGAGACCGATTGTTTGCCCAAACACAAGATCATGAAATGGCATTCAGCTTTCATTTCCGTGATGCCGCCGAGTTGGTAGAGGGATTGGCAGGTACACAGAAGGGCGGGGTACGCTACCCGATCCCGTCATTTTTGCGCTATCAGGCAGAGTTCCCTCCGACTTATCAAAAGCTGGCAGAGTTGTTTGAAGGAGGAAGGTAGGGGCTCCATAATCCTTTCGTCGCTAATAGTGCTGCAGCATTTTTTCCGCTTCCTCACGAATTCGGTCGCGAAGGGATTGAGGTTCAATGACGACGACTTGGGCCCCCCAGCCAAGCACCCAGGACAGGATTTCCTCCAGCTGCCGAACGCGTAGTGTGACAAGGGTTCCTACTGGGTGCTCCTCCATTGTTTCTATAAAAAAATTGTTCGATTCTTTTACTTTGTCCGCGATGGTTGAATTCACACGTATGCGCACGAGCAGGTGTCGATCGTCCTGAGGCTTGTAGGATGCCAACTGAAACTGATCGGGAGGCGTAAAGCTGTCTGCGAGAACGGTTAGGCCGCTCATTCGTGACAAACGAAAATTTCGGATGTCTTGGCGAAGATCGCAATGTGCGAGGAGGACCCATGATCCGCGAGCAAGCACGAGCCCATAGGGGGCCACATCCCGTACGCTTTCCCGTCTCCCATCATGCCCAGGATGACTCTTCTGATACCGAAATCTTACTTTTTGGTGGCTCAAAATAGCTTGACGGAGTGTTTCCATATATGCGAGTACTTGTCCTTGAATCGTATTCTCGCATGTATCGAGGAGGCGAAAGGCTGAGCGGACACGGGCAGACTCTTGGCGAACCGGCTCAGAGAGGAGTGCTTCCAGCTTTCTCTGAGACGCTTTCGCTCTAGCTCCGTAAGTCGGGTCAAAGGCTTGTTCAACCAAATCAGTACCAATGAGCAGAGTAACTGCCTCTTCAACAGAAAAGCTGACAGGCGGTAAGAAATATCCCTCCATCAGGGAATAGCCCGATCCGGGAGCGCCTACTACAGGAACCCCCGCCTCACTTAGCGCCTGCATATCACGATAAATAGTTCGTACGCTCGTTTCAAAGGTGTCAGCCAAATCTTCCGCTCGTACCACATTTTTGCGTTGCAGCTCGAGTACGATGGCCAACAAGCGGTCTGTTTTGTTCATACGGCTGCCCCTCCTTTTGAAAAGATGAACGATGATTCGTGGGTAACATTGTCTCTTCTATTCTAGTGGAATGATGAGTGAGGAGGTAGAGGAAGTGGGAAGAAAATACGACGACGAACAATACGATATTTCCCCATTTAATAGTGTGACTGACCATGCGCAGCGAATACAGGGACTCTCGAACAAAAGAGTAAACCTAGCGCAATTGCCAAAGTGGTTGCGTTTTTTCTGGTACGCCATCGCAGGAGCGGTATTTGTGGGAGGAATTTTTCTGATGATAGCGTTGCTTTTCTCGGGAAAATAAAAAAAACTCTATCGAGGCCACCTCATGGAGGAGCGAGCGCGTTTTAGCGGAAGGTTATTCTTGCTGAACCAGGAAGCGGATGCGCGAGGTTTATACTTTCTGATTCAGTAAAAAAAGCTAGGGAGCATTGCCCCTAGCTTTTTTGTACAGATAAGAATTTATAAAATTCTTATCCAGTATAAGGGCAACTGCGGCTCCGCCAAAAGGCATGGCGCAGCCAGGTTTTCTAATTTGCTTACACCAGATTCTCCGGGTTCAAGCCATCCAGCTCTGGCAGTACGAAGCGTCCGTCTTTGCGGATCAATACGTCATCAAACCAGATTTCGCCGCCACCGTACTCTGGGCGTTGGATTTGCACGAGATCCCAGTGGACGGACGAGCGATTTCCGTTATCTGCCACAGTATACGCGTTACCTGGCGTGAAATGGAAGCTGCCTGCGATTTTTTCATCGAACAGAATGTCCAACATAGGATGCAGGATGTGCGGGTTGAAGCCAATCGCGAATTCGCCGATATAGCGTGCGCCCTCGTCTGTATCGAGAATTTCATTCAAGGCTTTGGTGTTAGAGCTTGACGCTTCCACAATTTTTCCTTCTTTGAAGGTGAACTGAACATCTGTGAAGGAAATGCCATGATAATTGGTAGCTGCATTGTAGAAGATGGTTCCTTCAACGGAGTCACGTACCGGAGCGGTGTAAACTTCGCCGTCAGGAATATTGCGTTTGCCATCGCATTTGATCGCATTGATTCCTTTGATGGAGAAACGCAGGTCTGTTTTTGGACCTACGATGTGGACGCGGTCGGTGCGCTCCATCAGTTCTTTCAATGGCGTCATGGCGTTGGACATTTTGGCATAGTCCAGGTTGCAGACAGAGAAGTAGAAGTCTTCGAAGCCTTCCAGACTCATGCTAGACAATTGCGCCATGGATTTGTTTGGATAACGCAGCACTACCCAGCGTTTGTTCGGCACTCGCTCGTTTGTATGTACGGGCTGGTAGAGAATACGGGAGTAGATTCCCATCTTGTCTTCAGGAACATCCGCATATTCATTGATGTTGTCAAATGCGCGAATCGCAATGTACGCATCCATGTCTTTCATCCGGTCATACTCGTATTTGGCCATGAGAGCCATATGCTCTTCGCTTGTGCCTTGATAGAGCGCACGAAGGACTTCTTGATCTTTCAGCGTTACCAAAGGAAGGGCGCCTACCGCAAACGATTCACGTACGAGAGCACGCACCAGCTCAGGTTGAAGGCCTGTATTTTCTATCAGGACCTTTTCTCCTTTTTGCAAATTGAGAGAATAACGGACGAGACGACTGGCCAATTCATTGATCCGTGGATCTGCCATTGTTACGCAACCTCCATAGTAAAAATTTTTTTATTGATTCTATTATGGCACACCTTCCTATACGCTCGCCAGACATTATGTGAAAGACGATTTACAGGCAGGCTTCATAGATGGCGATGATGTCCTCTGCATTCAGTTGTCGGGAGCTGGGCAAGTGCCCTGCGCCTCTTCCGCCGATATGTACCGCTTCTTCAGCCATTTGGGGCATGATATCCTTGGTAACACCAAAGTCGGACAAGGTCTCTGTAATGCCCATTCGTTCATACCAATGCCGAACTGCTGTGATGGTGGCAAGAGCGGCCTTGTGCGTGTCTTCTTCTATAATGTCAAAGCAGTGGTGTCCCATACGTGCCAATCGTTCTGGACGGTCTGGCAGAATCACCTGTTCAAAATAAGGAAGGGATAAGATCGCTAGTCCACGGCCATGGGCCATATCGAATATTCCGCTCAGCGGATGCTCAATTCCGTGCAAAGGCATTCCAGCGCCTCGGCCCGCCAGAACAAATGGACTGATTCCAAGTGTACTTGCCCATAGCAGGGTGGACCGTGCTTCTTCGTTGTTTGGCTGTTCGATTGCGGTGAGAGAATGCTCGACCACTAGGCGGATCAGCGTCTCAGCAATGCCGTCCTGCACATTCGTTTGGTCAGCGCTGATTAAATAGCTTTCAAATAGATGCGAAAAAATATCCGCGCACGATTCGGCAGTTACGCGAGCCGGAACCGTAAACGTAATGGCGGGATCGAGGATGGCGATTTTCGGGTAAAGAGCAGGTCCGTTGATCGATGATTTTTCATGCGTATCCCAGTGGGTCAGTACGCTGATGTTGTTCGCTTCTGAACCCGTTGCCGCTACGGTTGGGACTGTCATGAGCGGAAGTGCGTCGTGCACAGGAACCAGTTGCTGGCCCGAGCCGCTTGGGTTTCCTCGCATATAGTCGTAGATGGGCCGTCCTGACTTGGCAGCAGCAGCAATGGCTTTGGACGCATCCATTACAGAGCCGCCGCCTACTGCCAGTATGAAATCACAGTGGTGATCGCGGGCAAGCGCAGCACCTGCGTCTACGGTCATGGTCCGCGGGTTTGGTTCTATTTTGTCAAACAGGATGTGCTCTACTTGGGCCTCCTGTAGAAGTGCCTGTACACGGTCTAAAAGGCCGGTGCGCTTGGCTGCCCTGCCGCCCGTTACAAGTAGTGCCTTGTGACCAAGAGATTTTGCTTCCTGGCCCAAACGTTTCAGCTCGCCCATGCCAAAGTAGATATGGGTAGGAAAAGATACCTCAAACGGAAACATCTGAAATTCCTTCTTTCACGTAGTGGTTGTCCACCGTTAGTGTATCACAATTGGAGTGTGGGCAAAATTGGCAGCAGCATTCTTCCAGGGGCCAGAAGGTGGAAGAAGAGTAGTAAATAATGTCTCTTGTCTGCAAGAATAATCCTCCTAATAGATCAGCCTGCTGCAAGGGACTAAGGCAAGGAGAACGTGTTGAGCTGGTATAGAAGGACTGTAAGCGAATGTTTAGAGTGAAGATATGATCAATTCTACTCCAAAATCCGAACTATTGTCGAAGTCTGTTCACTCTTTTTTCGTTGATAAATGCGTATGATTGTGTTTTAATGTATTTGAAACGTTCGTGTATTTACAGCAACTTAACCTTTTTACCTAGGAAGGTGACTCCTACAGTGGAAAAACAAGAACAACTCTACGAAGGCAAGGCAAAACGTATTTATCGGACATCAGTGCTTGATCAATACTGGGTGGAGTATAAAGACGACGCAACAGCATTCAATGGAGAGAAACGGGCGCAAATCACTGGAAAAGGTGAACTGAACAATCGCATCACCGCTATTTTCTTCACGATGCTGAAAGAGCGCGGCATCGACAACCATTTCGTTCGCCTGTTGTCTGCAACTGAGCAGGTTGTACGCAAAGTGGAGATTATTCCTATAGAGGTAGTCGTACGTAATATTGCGGCTGGCTCACTCGCCAAACGCCTGGGAATGGAAGAAGGAACTATCCTTCCACAGCCAGTTGTTGAGTTTTACTACAAGGATGACGCACTAGGTGATCCGCTGGTGAATGCTTCTCACATCAAAGTATTGGGAATCGCTAGCGAAAGTGACCAAGCCACGCTTGAGCGCATGGGCCTTGCTGTAAATGAAGTACTTCGCCCTTATTTGCGGGAGCGAAACATTACACTGGTCGATTTTAAACTTGAATTTGGTAAAACAGCGGACGGGGAAATTCTCCTCGCCGATGAAATATCGCCGGACACATGCCGGTTCTGGGATTCAGAAACAAACGAGAAGCTGGATAAAGACCGCTTCCGTCGGGATTTGGGCAACGTAGAAGAAGCTTACCAAGAAATGCTGAAGAGACTGGGAGGAGACGTACATGTTTAAAGCAGTTGTATATGTAACTTTGCGCGAAAGCGTGTTGGACCCACAAGGCCATGCTGTAAAAGGTGCTCTGCACACCCTTGGATTTGACGAAGTAAGTAATGCACGCATCGGTAAATACATGGAGCTTACGCTGGATACGGCTGACCGTGCTGGGGCGGAAGAACGTGTACGTGAAATGTGCGAGAAGCTGCTGGCCAATACGGTGGTTGAAGACTATCGCTTTGAGATCGTGGAGGGCTAAAAGATGCGAGTAGCGGTTATCGTGTTTCCTGGCTCTAATGCTGACATCGACTTGTACAACGCGGTTGAAGATGTAATGGGTGTGTCGGTTGATTACGTTTGGCACTCCGATACCGATCTTTCCCAATATGATGCGATTCTTTTGCCAGGTGGCTTCTCTTATGGCGATTACCTGCGTTGCGGCGCAGTCGCCCGTTTTTCACCGATTATGGAGCAAGTGGTGAAGGCGGCAGAAGAAGGCAAGCTGGTTATGGGAATCTGCAACGGATTCCAGATTCTGACGGAAGTAGGCTTGTTGCCGGGCGTTCTTTTGCGCAACCGTTCACTGAAGTTCCGCTGCACGCTGGCAGGACTGCGCGTGGAAAACAACGAGACCCCGTTTACCAGCGATTATGCTGCAGGGGAAGAAATTCAGATTCCAATCGCGCATGGCGAAGGGAACTACTACTGTGATGATGAGACGCTGGCAAAGCTCAAAGCTGGCAATCAGATTGTGTTCCGCTATCATGGCGAGAATCCGAATGGTTCTCTTGAAGATATTGCAGGTATTTGCAACGAACAGGGCAATGTGCTGGGCATGATGCCTCACCCAGAGCGTTCAGTCCATAAATGGATGACCTCTGATGACGGCCGCCGCCTGTTTACCTCGATCCTGAAGACGTGGAGGGAAAAAAGCAGTGTCACAACTCACGCATAAAGAACCGACAGCCGAACAAATTGATGAACAGAAAATTTACCGCGAAATCGGTCTGACGGATGCAGAATACCAACGTGTAGTAGAAATCCTCGGCCGCAAACCAAATTGGACGGAGACTGGTCTGTACAGTGTCATGTGGTCCGAACACTGCTCCTATAAAAACTCCAAGCCTGTTCTGCGTCGCTTCCCGACAAAGGGACCTCGCGTCCTGCAAGGACCAGGTGAAGGTGCTGGTATCGTCGACATCGGCGATAACCAAGCGGTTGTATTCAAAATCGAAAGCCATAACCATCCATCTGCCATTGAGCCATATCAAGGTGCTGCTACAGGCGTAGGTGGAATCCTCCGTGACGTTTTCTCCATGGGCGCTCGTCCGATTGCGGTACTAAATTCGCTTCGTTTCGGGGAGCTTACTACTCCTCGCGTGAAATATTTGTTTGAACATGTGGTTGCCGGTATCGCTGGTTACGGCAACTGCATCGGGGTTCCAACTGTGGGCGGCGAAGTCAACTTCGACCCTACCTATGAAGGAAATCCGCTTGTCAACGCCATGTGCGTCGGTCTGATCGACCACGATAAGATTCAAAAAGGGGTAGCCTCTGGTATTGGCAACCCAGTGATTTACGTTGGCTCCAGCACGGGACGCGATGGTATTCACGGCGCGACCTTTGCATCCGAAGAGCTGACCGAAGAATCCGAGAAAAAACGCCCTGCGGTACAAGTTGGCGATCCGTTCATGGAAAAACTGTTGCTCGAAGCATGCCTGGAGCTGATCGACACGGGTATTGTCGTAGGTATTCAGGACATGGGCGCGGCTGGCTTGACCAGCTCCAGCTCCGAGATGGCTTCCAAAGCAGGTAACGGAATCGAAATGAATTTGGATCTGGTGCCACAGCGTGAAGCAGGAATGTCTGCTTATGAAATGATGCTTTCTGAATCACAAGAGCGCATGCTCGTCGTCGTAGAAAAAGGCAAAGAAGCGGAAGCAATCGCGATTTTTGACAAATGGGGCTTGGCTTCTGCTGTCGTGGGTAAAGTAACAGAAGACAGCAAGCTGCGTCTGCTGCACCAAGGCGAAGTGGTAGCCGAAGTACCAGTAGACAGCCTGGCTGATGATGCGCCTGTTTACCACCGTCCATCTGCGGTGCCTGCTTACTATGAAGCAAATGCCAATGTGGACGCAGTAGCAGCGATCAACGAGCCTGCTGATCTGAACGAAACCTTGAAAAGCTTGCTGGCACAGCCAACCGTTGCAAACAAAGCGTGGGTATACGAGCAGTACGATCATATCGTTCGTGCCAACACAGCCGTAAAACCAGGCTCTGACGCAGCAGTTGTCATGGTGCGCGGCACGCGCAAAGCACTTGCGATGAGTACAGACTGCAACGGCCGCTATGTGTACCTCGATCCAAAAGTAGGCGGTGCTATCGCTGTAGCGGAATCCGCGCGTAACGTCGTTTGCTCGGGTGCGGAGCCGCTCGCGATTACAGACTGTCTCAACTTCGGAAGCCCTGAAAAGCCTGAGGTATTCTGGCAGTTCGAGAAATCGTGCGAAGGCATGAGCGAAGCGTGCGTGGCTCTGGATGCGCCAGTTATCGGCGGAAACGTTTCTTTTTACAATGAACGCAGCGGTGATGCGATCTATCCGACACCAACCGTCGGAATGGTTGGCTTGATTACCGATGTTGACCATATCACAACCCAGGATTTCAAAAACGAAGGCGATGTCATCATCTTGTTGGGCGAAACATTCGCAGAGCTTGGTGGAACCGAGTACCAAAAGCTGGCTACAGGCTCGATCTCCGGACGTCCGCCGCAAATTGATTTGACCAAGGAAACGGCTGTGCAAAAGCTCGTATTGACTGCGATCCGCAAAGGTCTGGTAGGCTCCGCTCACGACTTGTCTGAAGGCGGACTGGGTGTAGCTTTGGCTGAGTCCTGCTTTGGCAAGAACCTGGGTGCAAAGGTTACATTGAACACTGCACTGCGTCCTGACGTGCTGCTGTTTAGCGAATCGCAGTCCCGTATTTTGGTCAGTGCATCCAAGGAGCAGGCAGAAGCGATTCTCGCATTGGCAGGTGAGCACGGCGTACCGGCCGAGAGAATCGGAACCATCGGCGGGGAAAGCTTGGTAGTGAATGTGAACGGTACAGAAGCAATCAATGCTTCCATTCAAGAGGTGAAAGCAGCCTGGAAGGATGCGATTCCATGTTTGATCGGGTAATCTGGGACAAACTGAATGAAGAATGCGGCGTCTTTGGCATCTACAACCACCAAGAAGCATCCCAGCTGACTTACCTGGGGCTGCATGCCCTTCAGCATCGCGGTCAGGAGAGCGCAGGTATCTGCGCCTCCGACGGCGAGAAGTGGTATAAGCATCGTGGCATGGGGCTGGTAGCGGAGGCTTTTGGCAAGGGTGATCTGGAGAAATTCCGCGGTCATATCGCCATTGGCCATACCCGGTATACGACTGCCGGATCCAGCAAAATTGAAAATGCACAGCCACTGTTTTTCCGGTATGCACAAGGAAGCATGGCTGTTGCCCATAACGGCAACCTGGTGAATGCTGCCGTTCTCAGAAAAGAACTAGAAGCAAAAGGATCCATTTTCCAAACCACCAGCGACACCGAAGTCATTGCTCACTTGATTGCACGCTCTGAGAGCCGTGATCTGCCAGGAGCGGTAAAAGATGCGTTGCAGCACATAAAAGGCGCATATGCTCTCCTGGTGATGAACGAAAGTCAACTGGTCATTGCACTTGATCCAAATGGATTGCGTCCGCTCTCCATGGCACGACTGGGAGACGCGATTTGCGTTGCTTCCGAGACCTGTGCATTTGACATTATTGGGGCTAAGTACTGGCGTGATGTTCAGCCAGGCGAGTTGATTGTCATTGATAAAAATGGCGTGAGTGAATCCAAGTTCACTGAGACTACCCAACGTTCGATCTGTACCTTTGAATACATTTACTTTGCCCGTCCAGACAGCGATATTGATGGCATCAACGTACACATGGCACGCAAACGTCTGGGCAAACAGCTTGCCGTGGAATCTGCGATTGAAGCAGATGTCGTGACAGGTGTGCCTGATTCCAGTATTTCCGCAGCGATTGGTTTTGCTGAAGCGACAGGTATTCCTTATGAGATCGGCTTGATCAAAAACCGTTATGTAGGACGTACGTTTATCCAGCCGAGCCAAGAATTGCGTGAGCGCGCAGTCTATCTCAAGCTCTCAGCAGTTCGCAAGGTAGTCGAGGGCAAACGCGTAGTCATGATTGACGACTCGATCGTTCGCGGCACCACCAGCAACCGGATCGTTCGCATGCTGCGTGAGGCGGGTGCCAAGGAAGTCCACGTGCGCATCAGTTCGCCGCCCGTCATGAACTCCTGCTTCTATGGCATTGATACCTCGACACGTGATGAGCTGATCGCGGCAACCAAATCGATTGAGGAAATCCGTCAAATCATTGAAGCTGATTCCTTGTCATTCTTGTCGGTAGAAGGAATGATCGAAGCAATTGGACGTCAGGACTCGGATCCTAATAAAGGACATTGTCTCGCTTGCTTTACCGGGGAGTATCCGACTGAGATTGAATTTGAAGAGGCGCTTCCGGCGCTCAAGTGTTAATATAAGCACCCTTGTGAGGGGGAGAAACGATGAGTGAAGCATATAAACAAGCAGGCGTGGACATCGATGCGGGGAACGAAGCAGTCGAACGGATGAAAAAACACGTGAAGCGCACATTCCGTCCCGAAGTACTGACGGATTTGGGCGGCTTCGGTGCTCTATTCCGCCTGGATACAACCAAGTATGAAAAACCGGTGCTTGTCTCCGGTACAGATGGTGTCGGAACCAAGCTGAAGCTTGCGTTTGCCATGGATAAGCACGATACGATCGGGATTGATGCTGTAGCGATGTGCGTCAATGACGTGGTTGTGCAAGGGGCAGAACCGCTCTTTTTCCTCGATTACTTGGCGGTAGACAAGGTCATTCCTGAAAAGATCGAAGCCATTGTCAAAGGCATTTCCGATGGCTGCTCGCAGGCAGGCTGCTCCCTGATCGGTGGAGAAACAGCTGAGATGCCAGGAATGTACGCAGAGGGCGAATACGACATCGCTGGTTTTACGGTAGGTGTTGTTGATGAGAGCAAAATGATTACTGGAGCTTCTGTTGAAGCAGGCGACGTATTGATCGGGCTTGCTTCGAGCGGTGTGCACAGCAATGGCTTCTCTCTCGTGCGCAAAGTGCTTTTGGCTGACAAAGGCTTGTCGCTGCATGATCATGTAGACGTCCTCGGCAAAAAGCTCGGAGAGGAATTGTTGACTCCTACCCGCATCTATGTGAAACAAGTGCTGTCTGTACTGGAATCTCATGAGATCAAGGCACTGGCGCATATTACAGGCGGCGGCTTCACAGAAAACATTCCGCGTGTGCTGCCAGAGGGTACACAGGCGACCATTGATGTTGGTTCGTGGCCTGTTCTGCCGATTTTCCAACTGGTTCAAGAAGCGGGCAACATTTCTTATCCAGACATGTACAAGACATTTAACATGGGAATCGGCATGATGCTGGTTGTCAAAGCAGACGATGTGGATTCTGTCGTAGCCAAGCTGAAAGACCTGGGTGAAGAGCCATACGTCATCGGTAAAATGGAAGCTGGCGAGCGCAAAGTCGTATACAACGGGGTGGAATGGTGAGAAAGCTGGCCATTTTTGCTTCGGGAAGCGGTTCTAACTTTGAAGCGATCGTCCAAGCTGTCCAAGACGGACGGCTTGGCGGTGTGGAAGTAGCGCTTCTGGTCTGCGACAAGCCGGGAGCCAAAGTATTGGAACGGGCAGAACGGCTAGGGATTTCTGCTTTTGTTTTTCAGCCAAAGGAGTATGCTGACAAGGCTTCCTTTGAAGCCGAGATTGTGGCGCAACTCCAAAAACTCGATATTTCTCTGGTTGTACTGGCAGGCTACATGCGATTGGTTGGGGAGACGCTTTTATCTGCCTACGAGGGAAAAATCATCAATCTGCATCCGTCCCTTTTGCCGGCGTTTCCCGGGAAAGATGCGATTGGTCAGGCACTGGACTACGGGGTAAAGATTACGGGGGTAACGGTACATCTGGTAGATGCGGGTCTCGATACGGGTCCGATCATCGCTCAGCTGCCTGTAGCCGTGCAAGAGACAGATACAAAAGAAACATTGGCAGCGCGTATCCACGAAGTAGAGCACGGCCTTTTGGTAGAGGTCATTGGCCTGTTGGTGGAAGAGCGTGTAAAGCTGGAAGGACGGCTTGTCCAGCTGACATAAGATAACAGAGAAAGCAGAGAAACCGACGCGAGAAATTGTGTCGGTTTTTCCTTTTTCCGGTAGAGTATATATCGAGGAGTGGTTAAATGAGAGATCTTAAAAACATTTTGTTGCTTTGCCTTTGCGTATCTGTATTGGCTGGGGCGTGGATGATTTCTGATGTTGAGAAGAGCGTAGTTGCATTCGGAAATGGAGAGACACACAATACGGCTGCCATTGCAAATATCCTGGCGAACATGACTAGTTCAGTAAGCAATATGAATCAGAGGAAGGCTCAACAAGAAAAACAAATACTTGATGCAGTAGAAGCGGCTGAATACTTAGGCATTACCGAGCAGATTTTGGCCAAGCTTTTGGATAGTAAGGATATTCCTGCTTTGCAGATCAACAGCACGTACCGATTCTCCAAAAGAGCTTTGGATGAGTGGGTATACGAGCAATCCATCAAACGGACTACCTATCAAAAATGGTAGCGTCCCTGAGCAAGCAGCAGCGCGCAGTCTGCTGCCGGGAGCAGCTTGCCGTTTGCATAACACAGCAAAACCGACACAGTGGATGTGTCGGCTCTTCACCGTCTTGCTCTTTTTATCTGGTTACGAATTTTTTCAGTTCAATGAGAGGAACGGCACCGATGACTTTGTCGATTGGTTGGCCATCTTTAAACAAGATGCTAGTGGGCAAGCTCATTACTCCAAATTGATTGGCAACCTCGGATTCTTCATCTACATTGAGCTTGAGGATTTTGACATCATGGTTTCCTTCGGCTACGTATGCTTCAAGGATGGTCGCAAACATACGGCACGGTCCGCACCAAGGCGCCCAAAAATTGACTAAGGTGAGTCCTTTCGTTTGCATTTCGTTCTTAAATGTAGCATCGGTTACGTGGTAAATCGCCATTTTGTATCGTCTCCTTTATTTATTTTATCGATTTTCCAAAATCACAAGCCTTTATTTCTCTAATGAACATCCAGGCGTCATACCGGTAGCAATTCCGAGTCGGTTCCAGCAGTTGGTGACATTGATCGCCATCACCAGATCGATGTACTGTTGTTCATTAAAGTGGTCGCGGACTTGCTTGTATACATGCTCAGGTACTCCGAGCTCGGAAACCTTAGTAAGATGCTCCGCAAGCTCAAGTGCTGCTTTTTCCTTCTTGCTAAAGTTCGGCACATCACGCCATACGTTCAGGAGTAAAATGCGCTCAAATTGATCTCCTTTGTCGTACAGGGCTTTTGCGTTTACATTCATATGAAAGGAACAACCATTTATTTGAGACACTCTTAGCTGGATTAGGTCAATGATAGTCTCATCCAAACTGGATTGAAGTACAAAGGATTCAAGGCTCTTCATGGCTTCGTAAGCAGCAGGGTTTACTTCGTTGTGAATCATTCTTAATTCCATTTCAAATCCCTCCCGAATTTAGTTCGATTCAATAAACAACTTCAACTGTTTACCGACTTCTCAGCCACAACTGGAGATCTGCTGATCAGTACGATTGTGATTACCGCGGCAACCACAAAAAACACGCCAGCCGTTCCGAATGCCCAAGCGTAGCCTCTTACAACTTCGGCCTGTATGGATGCCACGGACATCAGGATTGCTAGCCCCACGGTCGGACCGAGTTCCATGGCCGTGTTCATGACGCCGCCGGCAAGCCCGGTTTGGTGCTCTGGTACGTTTACTGTCGAGAGCACGGCGGCTCCGGAGAAAATCAGCGATATACTGGCACCCAGAATAATCTGTCCAGGCAAAAGACCTGAAGCATAGGCAGTGTCGTGATCAATCCCAGCGAGGAGGCCCCACCCGACAGCTGCTAAGATAAATCCTGCAACGGTTACCATCCGTGCGCCGAATCGTCCCACAAGGGCAGGAGCAGCCAGATTCGTAGCAATCAGCGTCACTGCAAAGGGGAGGAAGCCGACTGCGGTAGAGAAGGGTGACCAGTTTCGGATTTGCTGGAGATAAAGCGACAGAACGAACTGGATAAGCGCTGAAGTGGCGGCGGCCAGCAGCATACCGAGCAACCCAATGGAACGGTATCGATCCAAAAGAAAGCCAGGCGGGAGAAGCGCATCACGTACCTTGTATTCGACAAGCAGAAAGGAAGCAAGCAGCACAAGACCGGCAACCAGAGGGCCCCACACGACAGCTGAGGTCCAGGAATGATCCTCGACAGCAATCAAACCGTAGCTGGTAAACACAATGCCCAAGGTAGCGAGGATGGCTCCAAGTGGATCAAGACCAGGACGGTTGCTGGTATTTTCGGAGCGGTCTGCTGGGAGTAACCAGCGTGCTGCGGCAAGACCTATGATGGCGACCAGAATCGGAACACCGAACATCCAGCGCCACGAGATCCAGGTTGTCAAAATACCTGAGGCGACGAAGCCCACAATTGCACCTAGGACGGAAACGCCGCCCCAAATGGCCATGGCGCGTCCGAATGCCGCAGGATCAGGGAACAGGACACGTAATACAGCCATGGCAGCAGGTGCTATCAATGCCCCACCGATACCTTGCAAGAAGCGCATACTGACCAGAATCTCGAAGCTGGGGGAGAAGGCTGCGAAAAGAGAGGAAGCTCCGAAAACAATCAGCCCGATTACGAACATCCGCAGGCCACGGTATCGATCCGCCAGCCGACCGCCAAACAGCAGCAGACCGCTAAAGGGCAGGCCGTAAGCAACTTGAAGCAGCAGTAGCTGTGACGAACTCAAGGCGAACTCGTTTGCAATCTTTGGCATCGGAATCATGATCAGCGCGATCGTAAAGATTAGTGTCGCTTGGACTAACGCCAAGATCGTGAATGTGACTCGATTTTTACCATTTGTCATGGAAATCTTCTTCCGTTAATTCCTTGGTTACACTCATAGCTGCTTTACTTCCGGTGGCAGCGGCATAAATCAGTTGAGAAGGCGCGACATACGATGTGTCCCCTGCGGCGAACAAACCAGGGATGGAGGTTTTACCTAGTTGATCTGTCTTAATCCCGCCCAATGGGGTTTTTTCGCAGTCCAAGCTCTCGATAAATGGCGCGCTGTGAATAAATTTAGGAGCTACGAATCCGCCTGTCCTGGCGATCGTCGTTCCATCCGCAAAACGTACATGCGATAGTTGCCCGTTTTCTCCGATGAAGGCTGCGACAGGCTGCTCCATCACCATGATTCCTTTGGAAAGAAGCTGCTCTTTTTGTTCATCTGAAAGTGAATTTTGACCATTGGTGCAAACGACCAAATCGCGGGTCCAATTCAAAAGCAGCTTGGCGGTATGGAAAACGGATGGATCTTCGGAAACGACGACAAGAGGTTGATCTTGCAGCTCCCAGCCATCGCAAAACGGGCAATTAAACAGACTTTTTCCATATAAAGAATGGAGGCCATCAATCTCAGGAAAGATTTCCTTTAAGCCTGCAGCCAGGATCAGCTTGCGTGCTTGAATCCGAGCGCCTGATGAATCATGCACCTCAAATCCCGAGTCGAGCTTTGTAATGAAAACGACCTCTGTTTCCAGATGATGAACAGACGGATAGCGGAGCACCTCCTCATAGGCAATGCGGCGAAACTCTGCAGGCGTCACTCCGTCTCTCGTCAGATAACCGTGAGATGCATGGGTGACGGCATTTCGGGGCTGATTGTTGTCGAGCAAGGCGACATTTCTCCGTGTTCTGCCGAGCACCAGAGCGGCATTTAAACCGGCTGCCCCTCCGCCAACAATCGCGCAATCGTAAATCATAATGTTTAACTCCTTTCCGAAGATATTAGAGACTCTTTATATCTGTGATTGAATTGAAAGAAAAGCTTCATCTAATAAAGATAAAGCAAGATAAGGTAAGCATAATCGTAAGAGCGCTCTTAGATTATCGACTTATAGTATCTATAATATCCGTTATTTTATTAATGTCAAGTTGCATGTGACACTTGCTATCTTGTGAAATGAACCTTATCATAGATAAGTAAAGTCTACAATCGAGGTGTCTTATGAAGTTTTCACAGGCAACCGACAATGCGCTCCATGTGATGCTTTATCTTGTAATGGAAGCACCAGACAAGCCCGTAAGTGTGCAGATATTAGCAGAGAAGCTGGGGGTTTCCCAGACCTATCTTTCCAAAATGCTGACCAAGCTGGTCAAGGCAGGCCTTATCCATTCTGTATCCGGTGCAAATGGCGGATACAGACTCAAGCGCAGCTATGAGGAGATTTCCTTTCTGGATGTCATTCATGCGATCGAAGGCACGACTTCTTTGTTTGAATGCAGCTTTAAACACGGGAGCGAATGTCTGATTCAACAGGTCGTCATTGATGCCGAGCGGCAAATGGAGCAGTCTCTAAAGCGTAAAACAATTTCAGAGCTGGCCAAACAAATGAAAGGCGTTTAAAAAAACAGTGGTAGTTTTGGACCATATTATCTTGTCCAAACTTCCACTGCTTTTTCATTGAATCAAAAGTATTTCTTTTTCCAAAAGATGAGGCTGGTGACCAATGCTGAGACAAGAGAGAGCAGCATGATAATGGAAAAAGCATGGTCATTATTCTGCAACGGTAATTCGACGTTCATCCCGTATATACTGGCGATCATGGTAGGAAGAGCCAATACAATTGTAATGGCTGTCAATATTTTTACAACATGATTGACATTGTTTGAAATAACAGAGGCAAAAGCATTCATCATCGAGCTCATGATGGAGCTGTATACCTCAGTCATTGCGATCGCTTGCCTTGTTTCAATCATGACATCTTCCAACAGCTCCTTGTCTTCCTCATAAATTTTCAGGTAACTGCCATTGAACAGCTTCTCCAGCAAAATGTTGTTTTTGGTCAACGCTGTCGTAAAATAAACAAGACTTTTTTCGATTTCTAATAAGGAAAAGAGTTCTTTATTTCGGACCGATTTATGCAGTGCCTCCTCCATTTTTTCTCGTCTCTGGTTAATCTGCTTCAGGTATAGCAAATAGTAGAAAGCCATCCGGTAAAGAATTTGAAGGACAAACCTTGTTTTCATGAACGTATGAAAATGCTTTACGCGGCCAGATACAAAATCCTCAAGGATGGGAGTGTTTGTGAGGCAAATCGTAATAAAGCAATCATTTTTGATGATGATTCCAAGTGGGATGGTACGTATTTTATCGTCTGAGCTCAGAATCGGGATCTCTACGATCAGCATCGTGCAATCCTCGTCTTTTTCAATTCGCGCGCGCTCCCCTTCATCGAGAGCATCTCGAAAAAATTCTTGGTCAATCGCAAAAATATCTGAAACATGCTGGATTTCTTCCTGCGTTGGTTCCGTCAAATGAATCCAGCACCCTTTTTCATAATCGGCTAATTCTACGAGATTTCCAAACTCATTGCTGCGATAAATGTTTAGCATCACTTTCACCCTGCCTTTATAAAAAATAGTAGCGAAAGGTGCGCAAAGCTGCTTTATCGGCGGTGGCTACCGCATTCCAAGCAGCGGTGAGCTCCTTCCTTAACAAAAATCTTTATGGAGTGACATAATCGAATACGGAAAGCAGCTCACCTCCCTGGAATCAACAAAAAGGCTTCCCGTGTGTAGGGAAGCCTTGAAATGCTAATAAAAAGTGCATGGAAAAACACGCACTTAAAAAGCACTTAACATACGCTTCCCCAAGTTGAGTTTTGGCACATGACGACGTAGAGCAACCATTCGTGCTCAGCCACCTTAAGTAAAGCCTTAATCCGGCAATCCCTGTTCTACCCATTGGCGTCTTTCGACATTTCCGGGCAGTGGCCTGTGTTCGTCATGGAGCCTCACCTAACGGGAACGGTTCCATTAAATTTTGTTAATCAAAGTATCTATCGCAGTATAGGTGGGACGATCTTGGTTTGTCAACATCTTTTCATCAACAAAAACCCAAACCATTTGCCACTCCTCAACATACAGTAGAAAGAAGCCGGAAAAGAGGAGGGGCCCATTTGAGCGGAGATTTTGTTGCCGATTTGCTGGGCAAGCTAAGCAAGAAAACAGGGCGGGAATGGACGCTAAACGATATTGTGAAGCTGGCTGAAAAAATGCCTAAGGGCGGGGGCAACATCGACTCCGTATTAGACGAATTGTCTGATATGGGACTGGATGTGCCCGAATCGACGAAGGAACGGGTCAAAGACCACATGAAAAGTGGGAAATCCTTTACTATGGACGATTTGGGGGGGCTTTTGCCCAAAGATGTGAAAACGAAAAGCACCAAGAGCAAAAAGCCGATCAGAGCGGCAGGAAAAAGCAGAGACTTGTCGCTTGCGGAACGCGTGAAGAAATTGTCGGGAAAAAGCAAGAAAAAGCGCTACTAACATGCATAGGTATATGGTGAGTGCAGTCGCGAGTGCCGAATAGGCATGGGCGGCTGCGTTTGTTTTCCTCCACGAAAACCTTGATAAAAACGTACAATTATGTTTTAATAGGAAAGAAATGTTCGTGTTTTAACTTAATTCCGTTCATAATCGTTTTCAACTAAAAGTCAGGAGGTTCTATCCGTGAGTGTGAAAAAAGCGTTGATCAGCGTTTCTGACAAGACAGGATTGATTCCGTTTGCCCGTCGACTAGCAGATGCCGGAGTAGAGATCATTTCAACCGGAGGTACTGCTTCTCTCTTGAAAGCAGAAGGTGTTCCTGTTATTGGCATTTCCGAAGTAACTGGATTTCCGGAAATTCTGGACGGACGCGTCAAAACGCTGCATCCGAATATCCACAGCGGCCTCTTGGCTGTGCGCGACAACGAAGCACATCAAAAGCAATTGAAAGACTTAGGCATTGAAACCATTGATCTGGTCGTCGTGAACCTGTATCCTTTCAAAGAAACGATTGTAAAGCCAGACGTGACATACGAAGATGCAATTGAGAATATTGATATCGGTGGGCCTACAATGCTGCGTTCCGCAGCCAAAAACCATGCGTTTGTCAGTGTGGTAGTTGATGCTGCTGATTACGAGAAAGTCGCCGAAGAAATTGAAGCAGGTGGCGATACGACATTGGAGACGCGTCGCAGGCTGGCTGCAAAAGTATTCCGTCACACAGCGGCGTATGATGCCCTGATCTCCCGTTACCTGAGTGAACAAGTAGGCGAGCTGTTGCCGGAGAGCTATACTGTCACCTATGAAAAAGCGCAGGATTTGCGTTACGGCGAAAATCCGCATCAACGCGCAGCTTTTTACCGCGAACCGCTGGCAAGCAGCCTGAGCATCGGATATGCAGAGCAACTGCATGGAAAAGAGCTTTCCTACAATAATATCAATGATGCGGACGCGGCATTGGCGATTGTACGTGAATTCAACCAGCCGGCTGTAGTAGCCATCAAGCACTCCAATCCTTGTGGAGTAGGAATTGGCAGTAATATTCGTGAAGCCTATCAAAAAACGTATGAAGCTGATCCCGTTTCGATTTTTGGTGGGATCGTAGCTGCTAATCGTGCAATCGACCACGACACGGCTCTTGCCATGAAAGAAATTTTCCTGGAGATCATCATCGCTCCTGATTTTACCGAAGAAGCATTAGCTGTCCTGACTGAGAAAAAGAACCTTCGCCTACTGCGCATCCCGGCACTGAATGATTTGGGCAAAAAAGCGGACAATCTCTTCCGCGTAGCGCCTGTAGCTGGTGGCGCCCTGATTCAGGATTTCGATTACAAGCAGCTTGAGGAAAGTGAAATTCAGGTGGTTACGGACCGTCAGCCGACAGCAGAAGAATTGGTCCAACTGCAGTTTGCGTGGAAAGTAGTCAAACACGTCAAGTCCAACGCTATTTTGCTGGCGAAAGACAACATGACGATTGGTGTTGGCGCAGGTCAAATGAACCGCGTAGGCGCAGCTAAAATCGCGATCGAACAGGCTGGTGCCGCGGCAACTGGCTCTGTACTGGCATCAGATGCATTCTTCCCGATGGGGGATACAGTAGAAGCAGCTGCACAAGCTGGCATCACTGCGATTATTCAACCAGGCGGGTCCGTTCGCGATCAAGAGTCCATCGACGCTTGCAACCGCGCTGGAATTGCCATGGTGTTTACTGGCACTCGTCATTTTAAACACTAATAGAGCAAATCACCTCTACTACAGGAGGCTATACGATGAATGTTTTAGTTATTGGCGGCGGCGGTCGCGAACATACCATAGCTTGGAAGCTACTGCAAAGCCCAAAGGTAAAGAAGGTTTACTGTGCACCCGGAAATGGTGGCATTGCTGGAATCGCACAAAATGTACCGATTGATGTCCATGATTTTGCCGCGCTTGCCCAGTTTGCCAAAGATGAGGGGATTGACCTGACCGTGGTCGGCCCCGAAGATCCTCTGTTAGGCGGGATCGTGGACTTTTTCCAGGAACGCAACTTGCCTATTTTTGGCCCGAACGGAAAAGCGGCGTTGATCGAGGGAAGCAAGTCGTTTGCCAAAAGTTTAATGAAACGCTACAACATCCCGACTTCTGCGTACGAATCGTTTCTTGATTATGAATCCGCCATCGCATATGTGCGTGAGCAGGGAGCTCCAATTGTGGTCAAGGCGGACGGTCTGGCTGCAGGTAAGGGCGTAGTCGTAGCAGAGACACTTGCAGAAGCAGAAGAAGCACTACGCCATATCATGCAGGATCATGCATTTGGCGAAGCAGGAGCGCGTGTCGTCATCGAAGAATGCATGCGCGGCGAGGAACTGTCCTTGCTGTCGTTTGTCGATGGAGAAACAGTGAAACCGATGATCACTTCCCAAGATCACAAGCGTATCTTCAACGACGATCTTGGGCCGAATACAGGTGGCATGGGGACCTATGCACCGGTTCCGCAAATGTCCGATAAACTGGTAGACGAAATCGTCGAAACCATTGTCAAACCGATGGCAAAGGGTATGGCGAATGACGGTATTCCATTCAAAGGAATCTTGTACACAGGGCTGATGATTACCGAGGAAGGTCCAAAAGTAGTGGAGTTCAACGCGCGTTTTGGCGATCCTGAAACACAAGTCATCCTGCCGCTGTTGGAAACCGACTTGCTGGACATTTTCGTGGCAACAGTAAATGGTGAACTGGACGCAGTCGATGTCACCTGGAAAAAGGGAAGCGCTGTGTGTGTCGTGATGGCAGCTCCCGGTTATCCTGGAGAGTATCCGAAGGGTCAGTTGATTCACGGCTTGGAACAACAAAGGGAAGGCGTGACCGTATTTCATGCCGGTACCAAGCAGACCGAAGAGGGCATCGTGACGAGCGGTGGTCGCGTGCTGGGTGTTGTTGGCTTAGGAGAAAACTTGGAAAAAGCGCGCGAAGCAGCTTACGAGTCTGTGCAAGCCATCCGGTTTGAAGGGGCTCAATATCGGACTGATATTGCGGCGAAAGCCATGAAACATCAGCAGTAAAGCAAAAAACCAGGCAAATCAAAGCCTGGTTTTTTTCTTCTTTTTTAGATCCCAGCGTTTTCGCTAGTCATAGCAGCTTTTTTTCCTTTGCCATTCACGATCTGTGAAAGGAAGTAGATGACGAGGAAGAGGAGCATGGAAAGAGCCGACCAGCGGTACATGACGGAGTAGCTCGAGTGAGTGGCCAGAACCCCGAGAAGCATGGAGCCTACAGCAATTCCTAGATCAATGGAATTAAAAAATACACCATTGGCCATACCCCGTTGTTCAGGTGAGACCTGTTTGACCATCCAAGCTTGAATGGACGGTTGAATGGTACCATAGCCCAAGCCGTAGAAAAAGGCGGAGACCAGTAAGATCGATTGGGTACTTGCTAACGATAGGATGAGCAGGCTGACCCCGACGAAAATAGCACCGGGAGGTAGTACGGCCATATGACCTTTGCGATCAAACAGCTTTCCAGAAAATGGACGGATCAAAACCATTGCGATAGCATTGAACAGAAAGAAGGACCCGACATTCTCAATATGCGTTTCTTTTCCGTACAAGGCCAAAAAGCTGAGCACCCCGCCATACGTGATAGACAGACAAAAATTTAATGCGGCCGGCAGCAAAAGCTTCTTGTCAAAAAAACGTCCGAGACCTGTAGGCGCTTCAGCGTTTTTAGCAGGCCCTGGCTGTTTCCCATAGGCCCGAATGATTTGCATGAGAGGAAAAATGAGAGCGATCAACAGAACGACAGTCACGAGCATCGATCCAAATCCAAACTGATTAAGAAGGGTAAGACCAATCATAGGACCGAGCGCCATGGCAAGGCTGGTGGACAATCCGAAATACCCCATTCCTTCGCCGATTCGCCTATTCGGAATGACGTTGGAAACAATCGTGGGAAAAGTCGTGCTCCCCATCCCAAAGCCGATACCGACAACCATTCGCATCAAAAGAAAGAAGACGATGCCGTCAGCAAAATAATAACCGGCAGTGGCAAGCCCGACAAAACAGAGGGCGATGATGGCAAGCATTTTACTGCTTTTCGTTTTCAATGCTTCCCCGGTAAAGACTCTGGCTACAACCGCTGCAATACAGAATAAGCTGATGACCAGACTGACAATAAAATCATCCGCTTGGAACGCCTGTTTTACATAGGCAGGGAAGGTTGGGGTCTGCATCTGGATCGTAATGAACAAAAGCAAATTGCAAACAGTTAAGAGGACGAAATCCTTCGTCCATAGTTTCTCTCTAGCCTCTCCCAATGATGTCACTCCTACTCTTTTGTATGTCTGTTTATGTTTGTATTGATTTGCAAAAGGATCTGTTTCAAAAAGTCTAATTGGTCAGAAGGGATGTCTCTGAATATTTCTGAGACAGCGCGGGCTTCTACGGGGATCGCTTTTTCAATCCATTCTCGTCCTTCAGGAGAAAGGTGTATGAGAAAGGCACGTCGATCCTCGGGACACATTTTTTTCTCTACCAAGCCTTTTTTTGCCAAGATATCAAGCAATCTCGTCATCGTAGGCTGATCCTTGGCTGAACGAAGAGCCAGTTCTTTTTGGTTAATGCCGTCCTGTTCACGCAACCTGAACAAAACAGCAAACTGCTCTGTGGTCAGATCAAATTCCCGCAGATAGGTGGAAACGTGGTGGATCATTCTCCGATACGTATTGCCGATAAGAAAACCTAGTGGTTCATCCTTCCATTGGTCGATCACGGTGATAGCCTTCTTTCGCCTGAAAATAATTGCTATGACAATTATAAGCTAAGCAACTAAATGTGTAAATAAAAAAACCGCTATCAAGACTTGTTCATGTTGAGGTGGTAATTAAAAGAAGATACCGCTTTACTGGCGGTATCTCCCTTTTTTTCTGCTCAGGTTGTAAACGTAGTACCCCATCACAGCAATCACGCCAATGATAGCAGCGATGACAAAGAAATTGTGGGAAAACCATTCGTACAAGGGAGGTCCGACTGTCAGCATAGATATAACCTCCTAAGAATAAGTAGGATACTGGTTTGATGGATGCCCGTGCTTGTCTTGGGAACGGTAAGAAATAAATTCCCGAGCTGCCTGTTCAATTCGTTCATCTTCAGCAGTAAGCGATTCCTTTTGGAACCCACTGCTTTGGCTTGCGGTCGCAGCTTGGTTCTCAATGGTCGGTGCGATTGTTTGCTTTTGCTTGTCTGTCGTGCCGGTTAGGTTCATGGAGCTCGTAACCTGATTCATGACAGCCTGCATTCCTGTTTGCTTTACCTTGTCCATGATGTTTTGCATGCCATTTGCCTTGATCGTGTTTACACCTAACATAGCGGACATGGGACAAAAACGGGTGACACCTTCTGCTACCTTCATCGCGGATAATGACATCAAAAGCCAAGGAGTGTTATAAGGGCGACGACTCATTTTGCCAATACCATAAGCCAAACCTAACAGACCACCGGTAATCCGAATCATAGCATCAGTGGTACCCACGTTTTTTTGCATCATAATAGCCTCCTGTCGATTCTTCTATGAAATAGTCTGTGGTTTTTCGAGGTTTCGCACCCGTGGAAATTGTTGCTACCGATTACAGGAAAAAGCAGGGGAAGTGCCAGCCAGCGACGAAGCAGTTAAAGCAGAAAGTGAATGGACGTTCAGTAGGTCAACTGATGAAAATAAGACAGCGAGGAGAGAAAAACATATGCGCGTAAGACCTTTATCTAGCGAATCCTACCTGAACCAGGTGCGCGTAAGCAGAAGACTGGCACCCGCCAGTATGTGGATCAAAGGTGCGAATGTACTGAATGTGTATACAAAGGAATGGATCCGGGCCCATGTTGTCACGGCTGGAGAACGGATTGCCTATGTCGGCGAAAAAGATCCGGTAGTAGATGAGCACACTGAAATTATGGATGCGTCAGGGAAGTATCTTGTACCGGGATATATGGAGCCGCATGCTCATCCTTTTCAATGGTACAACCCATATACATTGGCTGATTTTGCACTCAAGAGGGGAACGACAACACTCGTATCTGATACGCTGATGCTGATGAACCTGCCCTTTGAACAGATTGAGGGGATCATGGAGTCGCTTTCTGCGCATCCTGTTAAACAGTTTTTCTGGGGACGGCTCGATCCGCAGACGGGCAAAGATCATCCCCGATTCTCCAAGGAAGGGCTCTCTCGCATGCTGGAGCATCCGCTGGTCGTGCAAGGAGGCGAGCTGACCAGCTGGTCCGGTGTGCTGACGGAGGACGAAAATCTGTTGTTTGGCCTAAAAGCTACGCGCGATCTGGGAAAACGGATGGAAGGACATCATCCGGGGGCGTCGGTCGAAACATTAAATATAGCAGCGTCGGCGGGCATTACCGCTTGTCATGAGGGCATTACAGCAGAGGACTTGCTGCATCGACTGAGAATGGGTATGTACGCCACACTCCGACACTCGTCCATTCGTCCTGATTTGCCTGATTTGGTAAAAGGCTGGTTAGCACTCGGGCTTCCCTGGTCTAATCGGATGATGCTGACCTCGGACGGGAGTACGCCCCCGATGCATCGAAATGGACTGATGGACGGTACGATACGCGTGGCGATTGAGGCTGGGATGCCTCCAGAGGAAGCGTATGTGATGGCATCGCTAAACCCGGCTGTCTACTATGGTCTGGAGGCAGAAATCGGTGGAATTGCCCCGGGAAGACTTGCGGATATGCTATTGCTCTCGGAAAAAGACAATCCTACTCCTGTAATGGTCATTGCCAATGGACAGCTTGCGGCCCGAAACGATGAATTGCTGGTGCCGACGGTTCAGGGGGAATGGGACAAGGTTCATTTTCCACCAGTCGACGTCTTGGACGCCCAATCGAGTGCAGAGTGGTTCCGTCTGCGCCCGCACGATGACAAGACACCTGTATTGAGCATGCAAAATGCCGTCATCACTCGTCTGGAAATGGAGTCGTTACCGATAGATGAAGAAGGCTACGTCTCCATTGACCACGATTCGGAGCTGGCTTTCATTGCAAGCGTAGATCCTGTCGGTGTCAGACGGACGCTCGCCGTACTCCACGGCTATGGGTCCAATCTGGAAGGGCTGGCCAGCTCGTATACGGCTTCGGGCGAGTGGATAATCATCGGACGAAATCCTCAGGCGATGGCAGACGCACTGGATCGGGTGAGAGAGCTGGGCGGGGGAGTCGTGCTCATCGACGCGGGCAAAGTAGTATGCGAATGCCCATTGCCGCTGGCCGGAAAATTTTCCGATGCGCCGATGGAGGAAGTAATCGGTATGGCAGAGAATTTGACTCAAAAGCTCAGAGAAAAAGGGCATGTCCACCTCGATCCGCTGTACTCGATCTTGTTTTTTACTGCGACTCACCTACCGTATGCGAGACTTACCTCAGATGGAATTATTGATGTGAAAAGTGGAAAATTATTGGTTTCTTCACTCCCTTTAACATAAAGGGAGTTTCTTACAAAATGAGATTTTACTAGATAAAATTCGGTTTCATGTATAGGTTGGATATGTATACGAAGATAATATTTTTCCTCTTGTAAATTTTCCGATTTATTCTACAATAATGATAAACCAAGCACTTCTACTCTTGTACCCACAGGTACGTGCTTACATAGTCACAACCTGGTAAAAAGGGGGACGTTTTGGTGAAAATATACAAAAAGTATAAGGGGGATTCCATTCCGCATGAAAAAACGCTCTGACGAAGCATTCGATCTGCGGTATTGGTAGTAAGTGTTGAAAAGGGTTACTCACAATAATCTTCCGTTAAAACGTGGTTGCTATCGGGGGCAGGCAAAAACCAAAGGTGACAACGTAAATCCAGATGTATTCATTTACAAGTATGACAAGGACAAATCCACTTTTGTAGGCAAGGTCGAGTAGGGAGCACCTGACATCATAGTACGTTTTAGTATGCCTCATATAGCTTAGGGACTGCACATAGGTGTACGCCCCTTTTCCACTTATGAAGGCCCATATCCGGTCACGGCAATGAATGCAGAAAATTTACAAAATTTCACAAAGAAATGAGGGATGGGAAAAGCATGATGCTAAACATTTTGCCTCAGGTGTTGGTTGACGGGTTGATACTAGGTTTCATGTACGCTGTCGTGGCACTAGGCTACACCATGGTTTACGGGATTTTGGAATTTATTAACTTCGCTCATGGAGAAATTTTTATGGTGGGTGCTTTTGTGGGAACAGAGGTCCTGCTGATCTCTGACGCCTTGGGAGCGCTGGAAGGCATGAATCCATTTGTCGCACTATTCTTGACGCTTGTGATTGCCATGATATTTACAGGAGCCCTAGGCGTAGGTATTGAGAGGGTGGCTTATCGACCGCTGCGTGGAGCCCCTCGTCTGGTTCCGTTGATTTCTGCTATCGGTGTTTCATTCTTGCTGCAAGACCTTGTTCGTTTTACTGAAGCGCTCGCTCGCAATGAATTTTATCTGAACACCCCCACTCTTTTTACAGGGACAATTCCACTCGGCAGCTGGGCTTCAATCCCGACAAAGGGCATGGTTGTGATCGTCCTCGCGATTGTCATGATGGTCGGATTGACCTTATTCATAGGGAAAACAAAATGGGGAATCGCCATGCGTGCCGTTGCACAGGATCAAGGTACGGCATCGCTCATGACGATCAATGTAGACAAAGTCATCATGCTTACTTTTTTGATCGGCTCCAGTCTTGGTGGGGCAACAGGGGTTTTGTTCTCGCAAAACTACGGAACAATCGACCCGTATATCGGCTTTATTCTCGGTCTGAAAGCGTTTACGGCGGCTGTATTAGGTGGAATTGGTAACCTGCGAGGTGCCATGGTAGGTGGAATTCTTCTCGGAATGTTGGAATCGCTCTCAGGGGCATTCATGGGCCCACTGACAAACGGAGCGTTTGGTGCCGAGTACAAAGACGTGTTTGCATTTAGTATTCTAATCCTCGTGCTTCTCTTCAAGCCGGAAGGGCTGTTTGGCGAAGCTGTGAAAGAGAAAGTGTAGGTGAATCCAATGGCAAACATGGCATGGAAATCGTTGAAAGGCATCCCGCTCGCAGTCACTTTGATTTGGATTGCTGGTTTCGCAGCAGCGTTGCATTTCATGGATAAATCAGTGATTGCGTTTCTCGGCATTTTGTCTTCGATCGTTCTCATCTATTACACCAATGCTTCCAAAACAGTAAAGATGATCATTGGAGCAGCGGTGCTATTGATTGTGATTCCGCTTGTGGCTGGGGAAAACCGCTACTACATGGAGGTTGCTTCACAGGTAGGCATTTACGTGGCAATGGCGCTTGGTCTGAACATCGTAGTCGGTTTTGCGGGTCTTTTAGACCTGGGCTATGTAGCCTTCTTTGCCGCCGGTGCTTATGCCTATGCGATTTTCTCAACCTCGCAGGCGAATGAATTTATCGCAGGGAATCTGTTTCCGTTATCCGGTGACTGGTTCTGGCCGTTTTTGATCGTCGGGCTGATCGTAGCCGCCATATTCGGAGTTTTGCTGGGCCTGCCTGTTCTTCGGGTAAAAGGGGACTACCTGGCTATTGTAACGTTAGGGTTTGGTGAGATTATCCGGATTATTTTTAACAACCTAGACAAACCGATCAATATCACGAACGGTCCACAAGGAATTACGCCCATTCCGTCACCTGAGTTGTTTGGGATCAAGATGGGAACACCCTTTTACTTCTACTTCATCGTTCTTTTCGTCATCGCCTTTATCGTCGTGGCGAACATCCGTTTTGAGCACTCCCGTATGGGTCGTGCATGGATCGCTGTTCGTGAGGATGAGCTTGCTGCTCAATCGATGGGGATCTCGCTTTTGAATACAAAGCTGGCGGCCTTTGCGACAGGTGCATCTTTTGCTGGTGTGGTTGGTGTCATCTTTGCAGCGAAGCAAACCTTTATTGATCCTACGTCATTTACGTTAATGGAATCAATCGGGATTCTCGTCATGGTTATTTTAGGGGGTAGCGGAAGTATTCCTGGGGTTGTCCTGGGTGCCGCTTTTGTGACAATCCTGCAAGTGCAATTGCTAAAAGAGTTCTCCAACTTCTTGCATTCTCTGCAGCAGTCGGGCATTATCAATCTGCCCAACCAGTTGGACCCGTCCAAGTTCCAGCGACTCGTCTTTGGGATCATGCTGATTCTTGTGGCGTTGTATCGTCCGAATGGATTGATACCAGCCAAGCGAAAGAAAAACGATCTCGATTCGATCAAGAACAGTAAGTTTAGCAAAGACAAGCTGGGAATCCTGAGCAAGCTGTCTCAGATGACTTCTGGCAAACAGTCGTAGCGGACAAGGAGGGGAAGAGCATGGCATTGTTGGAAGCCAAGCATTTGACGAAACGATTTGGTGGCCTAATCGCCAATCAGGACGTTTCGATTGCCATTGAAAAAGGAAGCATAACGGCCGTTATCGGCCCGAACGGGGCTGGGAAGACGACGTTTTTCAATATGATCACCGGCTTTTACGAGCCCGACGAGGGTGAAATCTTACTGAATGGCAAGAGCATCAAAAGGCTGCGCCCGGATCAGATTGCCAGCCGTGGAATCACGCGTACGTTTCAAAATATCCGTCTGTTCAAACAAATGACGGCGCTGGAAAACGTAATGGTGGGAGTTCACAGCCGATTATCAGCAGGGCTTTTAGGGATTTTGTTCAATACGAAGCACGTTCGTCATGAAGAAGAAAAGGCGCGTGTGGAAGCGTACCAGCTCATGGAGTACGTGGGGATCGCCCATATCGCCAACGAAGCGGCAGGCAGCTTGCCATACGGATTGCAGCGGCGCCTGGAAATCGCTCGGGCGATGGCGACCAACCCGCAAATCATTTTGCTCGATGAGCCGGCAGCCGGGATGAACCCGCGCGAAACCGTGGAAATGACGGACTTTATTCGTCGTTTGAAAAGAGAGCTGGATTTGACTATCATCCTGATCGAGCATGACATGAAGCTGGTCATGGGCCTGAGCGAATACATTCACGTGCTCGATTACGGACGCAAGATTGCGGAGGGAACACCCGAGCAGATCCGCAACAACCCTAGCGTCATTGAGGCGTATCTCGGAAAAAGTGCGTCGGAAGTGTCGTAGGAGGAGGAAGAGATATGGCATTGTTGGAACTGCAAGAGGTTCATACCTATTACGGCGGCATCCACGCATTGAAGGGCTTAAGCATTACGGTGAATCAGGGGGAAGTGGTGACGCTGATTGGCTCCAACGGGGCCGGGAAGTCGACCACGCTCAAAACAATCTGTGGGCAGACGCGTGCCAAGCAAGGGAAAGTCTTTTTTAACGGCAAAGATATCACAGCCATGCGGACTCATGACATTGCAAAAGCAGGCATTGCCCATGTGCCAGAAGGACGCCGGATTTTTCCTAAGCTGACGGTGCGTGAGAATCTGGAGATGGGTGCCTTTGGGGTTGCTGATAAAAAGGTGATCGAGGAAGGAATCGAGCGGGCATTTACTTACTTTCCTCGTCTCAAGGAACGGATTGAACAAAAAGGCGGTACCATGTCCGGCGGGGAGCAGCAAATGCTGGCGATTGCGCGCGGATTAATGATGAAGCCGCAAATCCTCATGCTGGATGAGCCTTCGATGGGCTTGGCTCCGATTTTGGTGGAACAAATTTTTGATATCGTGTCTGAGCTGAATAAGGAAGGCATGACGATCCTCTTGGTCGAGCAAAATGCGAATCAGGCCCTTTCCGTTGCTCATCGCGGATATGTGATTCAAACGGGAGAAATCATTATGAAGGACGATGCGCACACCCTGCTTGCGAATCCACAGGTACGGGAAGCCTATCTTGCGTAAGGTGTGTATAGGACCGATGGAGTCTTTGACTCTGTCGGTTTTCTCTTTCTATTTGGGGACAAGAAAGATGGAGAGTCTTCTGCTATGATAAAGGGTAGAGAATATTTGCACTTATAGAATTGTCAACATAGCAAGAGAGGTGGAGGGGGCATGCTGGATATCAGCCCTCGTTTTGAAGAGAGCAACGAAGCGTTGTATTTACAGTTGTACCGCTATTTTTGTGCGGAAATCCAGAGTCGACGCATTCTCTCTGGGACAAGACTACCGTCGGTTCGCGCCTTGAGCAGCTTTTTACACGTCAGCAAAACGACGGTCGAAACGGCTTATCATCAGTTGTTGGCAGAGGGCTATATCGAGAGCAGAGAGCGAAGCGGCTTTTACGTGGTAGATATGGATTGGGATGGTCCGTTTGCGGTGTCTAGACAGAAAAAAGAGGAACCGGAGCAGAAGCACGGACTCAGCGGAGAAGTGAAAGGAGTCGTTGATCCGCAGCAGGTACCGATCCGTTTTGATTTTCACCAAGCGCGGGTAGATGCAGACCAGTTTCCTTTTGAACTTTGGCGTAAATACAGCAATCAGTGTATGCAGCGAGAAAACAAGAGTGTGCTCTATTATGGACACTACCAGGGGGAACCGGTACTGCGAGAGGAGATTGCCCGCTATCTCAGGCGTGCTCGGGGAGTACAGGTGACAGCAGAGCAGCTTGTGATTGGAGCGGGAACGCAGGTCCTGATCTGCATGCTGGGCTTTTTATTCGGCACAAGGGATCAAGCAGTTGCCATCGAAGAACCGTGCTATAACGGCGTGCGTACTGTTTTTTCTAATATGGGGTACGATGTGCGGCCGATTCCGCTAGAAGAAGACGGCATTCATATTAAGGCGCTTAGTGAGAGCGGGGCACGAATGGTCTATGTCACGCCTTCCCATCAGGATCCGTCTGGAGTGGTGATGCCGTATGCCAAGCGGGTAAAGCTGCTTCATTGGGCCAACCGGACCGAGAGCTACATCATGGAAGACGATTACGACGGGGAGTTTCGCTACAGCGGCAAACCGATTCCTTCGCTGCAAGGCCTGGATACCGAAGGGCGTGTCATCTATCTGGGTACATTCTCCAAAGCGTTGCTGCCGTCTATTCGCATGAGCTACATGGTGCTGCCCTATGAGCTGTCGTCCATTTATCAAAAGCAGATGTCTGCGTTTGACCAAACGGCCTCACGCATTCATCAGGAAACGCTGGCCCTTTTCATGAAAAATGGCGACTGGGAACGGCATATCCGCAAGATGAGGACGCTGTATCGAAAAAAGCATGATGCCATGCTGCATATTTTGCAACAAGAGATGGGCGCGTACATCCGTATCAGGGGACAAGATGCGGGGTTGTCTGTAACCGTTGAGGTAAATAGTGCGTGTACCTCCAAAGAGCTGGCAAAGATAGCAGCTTCCGCAGGCATACGCGTCTATCCTACCGCTCACAAATGGGTCGATCCTACGAAAAAGGGGCTTCCCACCTTTCAATTCGGCTTTGGCGGGCAGTCTATCGAAGAGATGGAGGCTGGCATTCGCTTGCTTCGAGAAGCGTGGGAGGCATACTTGCGGGAAGATTTCACTAGATGACAGAAAATACGGAATGAGACAGAGGGTTTTGGGCTGAAGAAGGGAGAACATCAAGGTGTCAGAGGCGTTGTTTGTAAAAGGAATGAAACAGATTTTCCCGGTAGCGGCTGCCGGGATTGTTGATGGGTTGGTCTTTGGAATTTTGGCGAGACAAGCTGGCCTGGGTGTGACAGAGGCTATGCTGTTTTCGCTTTTGGTGAATGCGGGATCCTCACAGTTTGCTGCAGTCGGACTTATTTCCCAGGGGATTGTCGGTTGGCCAATTTTGGTCTCTACGTTGTTATTGAATGCTCGGCATCTGTTGTATGGACTTGGACTGGGGCCAAAATTTAGCGGAACGGCTCCATGGAAGCTGTCGCTGATGGCGGGTACGCTAAATGACGAGACCTATGCTCTGAAAGCAACTTACCTGGCATCCGGGGAAAAGCCAAGTCTCTCGTTTTTTGCAGGTGCAAGCGTTGCGGATTATGTTATCTGGAATGCAAGCACGCTTATAGGAGCGTGGTTTGGTACAGTCTTTACTCAAACAGAAGCATACGGGCTTGATTTTGCTTTTGTGGCCACCTTTTTAGGTTTCCTCGCAGTCAATCTCGTATCATCTTTTCACTTCAAGGTTGCTTTTTGTGCAGCAGCAGTTGCTTGCATCGGGTATGCCCTTGGTGGGGCAACAGTTGCGGTCATCGCAGGAACACTGATGGCGGTGGGGATAGGAGCGGTGAGAGGTGAACGATAACATCTTCTTGTATATTGGACTTATGGCGATCATAACGTACTTGACGAGGTTTCCCATGCTCTTGATCAGTTCCCGCTGGGAGATACCTGCATGGCTTAAAAGAGGGCTGGCGATGGTGCCGGTCGGCGTATTCAGTTCCATGACCATACCGCCGATCCTGTTTCATGCGCCAAAAGGGGCGTGGAGTCCGGAGTATGTAGTGGCAGGTGCGGCTGCACTCGCTATTGGACTATGGAAAAAGCAAATCGTGTGGTCACTGCTCGCAGGTATCGTGGTAATCGCACTCTGGCGTCAAATGATGCAGGTATGGTAACCGGTGTAAAAGCCGGCAAACCCAAGTTGGACAAGGAGGATGAAAAGATGAATGGACCGATGGATGGAACGGTTACACAGAGCGAAGGCAGCAGTGTTTTGCGCTTTGAACGTCATCTGCAGCATTCTGTAGATAAAGTCTGGGCATCGCTGACCCAGCCAGAAAAACTCGTGAACTGGCTGGCAGAGGCGGAAGTAGAGCCGGTAGAAGGCGGGCGTATCAAGCTTACTTTTGCCAATACAGGCGATGTAATGAATGGCAGAGTGATTCAGGCACAGCCAAAGGCAGTATTGGCCTATACATGGAACAGTGAGGATGCAAGTGAATCTGCTCTGCGCTGGGAATTGGCCCCGGAAGCGGATGGATGTCGCCTGGTGCTCACTCATTCCATCCATGCAACGGAGCGTTTGTCTTACATGCTTGCAGGGTGGCATGTGCATCTCGATTTGCTGGCGGAAACGCTGGCAGGCGAGATAAAGGGATGGCCTTGGTCACACTGGGAGGAAATGCGCGAAAAGTACGCTGAACAAATCGGAGAGTAGGAAAAAGGAAGAACCTCCATGCATCGTAGCCGAACGATGTTTGAAGTGCCCCCTGTCAAGT